>NZ_JAWOUY010000021.1:22964-94416 GCF_033339635.1 Vibrio sp. 2092
GCGTAATGGGTTGCTTGTTATATCGTTGTTTTGCTTGATCGCTGAGTCGATTTTTTGGAATTCGATAAGAACGTTTATGATCGGTCAATGGTACGGATCTTAAATTGTTGGTAAAAAACGTTATTTTACAGCCAGTTGCAGCGTAATGGGTTGCTTGTTATATCGTTGTTTTGCTTGATCGCTGAGTCGATTTTTTGGAATTCGATAAGAACGTTTAAGATCGGTCAAGGGTACGGATCTTAAATTGTTGGTAAAAAACGTTATTTTACAGCCAGTTGCAGCATAATGGGTTGCTTGTTATATCGTTGTTTTGCTTGATCTCTGAGTTGATTTTTTGGAATTCGATAAGAATGTTTATGAGCGGTCAAGGGTGCGGATCTTAAATTGCTGGTACAAAACGTTATTTTACATATGGTTGCAGCATAATGGCTTGATTGTTATATCGTTGTTTTCTTTGATTCATAGTATTTAGTTATGAAATCATATGGTTGTTTTCGTTGACTCATTAAGCTTGTGAGTGAAATGATATCGTTGTTTTCTTTGATTCATGAGCGCTAATAGTGAAATCATATCGTTGTTTTCTTTGATTCATGAGCGCTAATAGTGAAATGCTATCGTTGCTTTCTTTGAACTGTTGTATTCGATAATCGGTTAAATAAAGAGCGATAATAGATGTATATAAAATGCAACTTAAAGCTTAGAATCGATCAATTATTATGAAAAGAATAGTCTTGATCAAAGTTTATTTTTTGAAATAATTGTTCCGAATTATCAAAAAGTAAAATAAAGGAATCAAAAAATGAATAACAGTCATCTAAGAATTGCAACTGCATCAATCTCTTGTTTTATGAATGACGGTACACTTGATCTCAAAGAGCTAAACTACCTTCTATCTATTGCCCTAGAGGATGGAGAGGTAAACGAAGAAGAAGCTCGCGTTCTATCTAATGTATTCAAACGAGTTAAACAGCATGAATGCGGCGATGAAGTGTGGGCTAAAATTCAGGAAGTTAAAGAGAAATACAGCATTAAGTAAAAAATTAAATGTTGACTAAGGATTTTTTATAAGTAATATTAAATCCGCTTGATTAATCCTCAAGCTGAGCGTCCACGAGGTTCGAAACTTGTGTTCAGATTGAGGATTTAATTGTGAAAAAAATAAAAGCTTTATTTGTTATTGACCGTAATGTAAACATGGCTACTCGCGATGTTGAACCAACTAGTCAATGGGTTATTGATGACAATGCTATTGCAACTATCAAATACGATGGTACTCCAGCCTTAATTAAGGATGGTGTTCTCTACAAGAGATGGAATAGGAAAATTCAAAAAAAATACCTACGCTTTTGGAAAGCAGATAAAAAAGGCTTTGTTCCATCATTAGATATGTTTGTAGATGTACCTAATGGAGCAATACAGCTTGAAGAAAAACCAGCACCTATTTCATTGCACTTTCCTTACTGGGTTCCAGTGGACTTCAATGATAAAGCAGATAAAAAGTTTGCTTCTGCTTTTGAATTGTTGGAAGTCAAAGAAGATGGTACTTACGAGCTAATTGGAGAAGGCATCCAAGGCAACGTATATGAGCTTGAAGGCAACAAGCTTGTACGTCACGGCTCAGAGGTTGTTAAAATTCAAGACTACACTTTCGATGGTCTAAAAAAGTTCTTCTCTACTCTAAATGCAGAAGGAATCGTATGGCACCATCCGAAAGATGGCAGAATGGTTAAGCTGCGTCGATCCCATTTTAACTTTGAATGGCGAGAAGATATTAGAGATGACAAAGAAGCGAGAGCTTCATTCGTCCCTTAATCATTAACCGAAATAACCCTGGCGTAAAGTCAGGGTTTTTTACTTTAGCCCCCAAGGGGGCAATGTCAATTATCCTTTTTGTGCTAGATATTCGGCTGCATCACGCCACTGTTCCTCTGTTACATGTGGAGCCATTTCTTTAGCTTCATTCATGACTTTCTTACTTAATTGCTGTCTTAATGAGCTGCTATTATTTACTCTTTCTTCTGTAAAGTCATAGCAGTGTTTGCGAGCAAGAGAGAATAAAATTACGGAAAGTGAAGACTTGTCAGTTAGTTTCTCATCGATAATTGCTTGAATCATGTTCATTCTCTATATTATTTTTTACCATTATACATAAGTTAGCTAATGAGTCAATGCTGAATGTATGTTATCTCTGTTGTATATTTAACTACCAATATTCGGAGGTGAAAGAACAATGTTCCTTACATATGGATTAAATGAGCAGGGCGAGTATGTATCTATAGATGAAGTTGATAAGGGAAAGTCTCATCTTCAATGCCCATTCTGTAAAGTGGCTTTAATAGCTAAAAAAGGTGATGTTAGAGACCATCACTTCTCTCATGCTGGTATTACTTGCCAAAAAAGTAAGTTGGCTACTGAGTCCACCAGCATTCCTATGTACGATAGTGAAGAGTTCCTTAACTCTAATGAGCTTAAGCTGATTGATAGAGTTACCAGATATAAAGATGTGTATTGGTGGAAAGGAAAGGATAAAGCGGCGAATGACCTTGCTTTAATGGGGATTTTAAAATCTGAAGTAAGTAGGTCTGAAGCTCTAACAACTACCTTATCCAAAATACGTGATTTGGATTCATCTCTTGTAGATGAAAACCTTAACATTAGCGATAAGCTATCTTGTGTCTTTGATGCGCTATCGAATATTGGTATTGATGTGCAGTCTGAGATTCAAAGCGAGCAGAATGAGAGGTTAAGTGTAAATCAGGACTATCTAAGGTTGAGTAGGTCTAGAAGCTGCTCTATTGCCAACATAGATGAGTATCAGCGATTTTCGATCTTAGCTAAGGATAAAAAACTGAAAGAAGAGGAAGAGGGAGTTGAGTCTCTTTTTCGTGAAAAAGTTAAGCATCTAAATAAATGCGATCTGTATGTGATGTCTTTTGTTGCAAATATTGAAGGTATGCCAGACAGATTTATAAAAATCGGAAAGACAAGCAGGGATTCAAAGATAAGATTATCTGAAGTAGTTAACCAGCTCTCACAAAAAGGTGTTGTCCACGAGTCGAAAGTACTGTTAGTTCTTAAGTCGTATGGAAGAATGGAGAAGGCTCTGCATAGAAAATATTCGACTTATGCTACTGCACTTAATGAGTATTTTGCTATGGATTGGGATAAGTTAGATTTATTGTTATGGGAGTTAGCGCAGTTAAAAACGGGAGCTATCTCGCTCCCTTAAATATGCATTCTTTACTCTTCAGAGATATACCGTTCAATGAATAGCTTCTCTTTATAGTTATCAGTATTAGAGCGGGTTACATAACTGGACTTATTCTCAGTCATTACATCTTTAAGGCGTTGAAGCTTTTGTCGTTCGGATAATTCTGAGAATGTCTTTAACCATAAGCTGTACTGGTAATCTTCAAGTTGCTTTTTATGAGCATCTTTCTGTTTACGTTGCTCAGCAGTAATTAGGTCGTATTCAGTATGTCTGGCAAATCCAATGTGCGAGTAATAATCACTAATTCCGTAAACTTCTTCAAGCTTCTTAGTAATCTTCGCATGATCGGAGGTGAAGTGGTTGTCAACAATGGTTTCTTTTAATGTAGGCGTAGTGAATACAGTAAGTGTGTTTTCATAATCACCATCATCGCAAAACATCATGATTGGAGGGCAGCCATCTTTAACACCGCTGATTAGAAGATCCAGAAATTTAATTTCATTGAGATTGTGAATCTCGTTAGACTCATTCATGGTAAGTGAACGCTTTAGCTCAAGCTCTTTCTCTGCAATGATAAGCTGCATCGTAGGATACGCTTCAATAAATCCATTAGATGCCTCTTTCGCTGCAAATCCGTGCTTACGGATCTCATCAACTGTTAACGAATTGTGGTCTTGATGAAAAAAATAGCTCTCAATATTTGTAGCCATAATCGGTCTCCTGAATTCGCGCCACTTAATATGGTGACGCGATGAAATTGCTTCGATTAGTGTATCTTACATTAAGCCGCTGATAAGAACGACTTTAAACAGAACTCGTCTTTTTTTACCAAAAAGTCGTTGATGTGCTTTTTGATACTCATGATTAGACTCTTATACAGAGGGTAATCCACTGCTTGACCAATAATTTCAGTACCCTGTTCTTTGTTTACACCATTTAGGTTAAACGACTGAGGGATACCCATAAGGTCTTTCAGTAATTGCTCGTCAGGGAATCGAATGGTTCCGTCTTTCTCCATGATCACTAAGCTATCAGCAGCTTGTCGAGCCTGTGATTTCAGAGGTGTTGGAGAGTGAAGTGAATCCTCTTTAATTGGTCGGATTCGACCAGTCTCAATCCCCTTCTTCATAGAACTTGTATGGGTAATGTCACGGAAATCTTGAATACGATCTTTGATGAAAGTTTCCCAAATAGGTGTTTGGTTACGCTCAGTTTGTTCAGGCCAGAAAAATTCTGTTGGTAAAGTCGTAGCAAAGTGGAAAAATCGAACTCGGCTTGTTAATCCATCATGATCACGAGCATCAATCTTTTGAGAAAATGTTTTGTAGCCCATTTTTCTTAATCGCAAATCCCACATGCGACCAATCTCGCTGTTCGCAAACGGAGCAACCTGCTCAAGAAGCACCATTGGGAATTGTAGCTTCTCGATGATGCGTAATCCATCGATTGCCATATCGAGTGTGCTACTTAAATCAGCTTCTGACTTCTCTTTCAAATTGTTTGATTTCACGTTACTGAAATCATCACATTGGAGGGAGATAGTGAAAAGCATTGAAGGCTTATCTTTTGTCGCCCACTTCAAGTATTCTGTTGAAACTTGAGTGATATCCTCGTTAAACACATGTGATAGCTGAACGTTAGAGATTGCAGAAACAACGCCTGTTTCTGTTAGGTCACGCTTGTCACGCTTTTCTGTTGGTCGGTATTCTAACAGTGACTCAACCTTGAAGCCTGCTTCCTGCGCTGCGGCAGCATCAATACCAGATGAGCAAGCTGCGAACATTGTAAAAGGGTTTGCTGCCTTCATTACTTTTGCAATGCGTTCAGCAACATGGTTAATCATAGGTTTGACATACATGACACCAAATCGAATAGTGACATGAATGTATTCACAATATTGTGGAATAGTAGAATCCAAAATCTTCTTAGAAGCTGTCTCGAATAGTACTTCAAACGGGTTGTTCTTACGGCGCTTGTATGTGCGCGAGTAGATAATTTTAGTGTTCTTGTATGGAAGTCCTTCAGCAAGCATGATTTTGTACCCCTGACCTTCACCAAGCGGCTCTTCGACGACAGGAGTCCCTTTTTCGAAGCCGAACAGTGGAAGTAGGTTGCTAGAGATCTGAATCTTACGTCCTTTAGCCGTATTAGTGATCTTCAATCGTTTACTTGCGAGGTCTGTAGGTGCAAAAACTTGAACCATGTTCTCTGTAGCTGTCATTTTATTGTCCTTGGCGGTTTGTTTGTTCTTATTATACATTGTTTATGGTTATGGTCAATATTTATATTTACTCTTAATGCGCATGAATGTATAGTAAAAAAACAAAATATAGCTTACATATGAAAGTTGTTGAATCGTAAAGCTTGTCTTTAAATAAAGATAAAATTTAATCGAGTTCAAAATAGAAATGTCACGGCGGATTTCTCAAAAAAAATGATGCCTACCTCTTTTAAAGTATGGTGCATTTTAAAATTTGATAATTAATGAATTAATTTACTTGCCGCATAATACACTAAGACGGGTAGGTACTGAGTGTTTATTAACCCAATGGGATTGATAGTTAGGCATGTAACAGGGATTTTTAAGCAATAGCGTACAGAGCGACATATCTTTGACAAAGATGGCGTCATTTATTTGTAACCAAAAATCCAAGAAGATCAGAACGATAGGTTAGATTCGGGGTAATAACTAACCAAGCAGTAATAAATTTCTAATCCAGGTCACATTTTAGGCTAACATTTGCTCATATCTGGAAAAAATCACGATATTTTGAAAAAAATACTTGATAGCTGCTCTATTTTGTATGTATATTTCCAGTGTTTTATTGAATCAAGCCAAAAGGATGATGATCATGAACATTGATAAATTGGTTGAAACCATTTCAGAAAAGGTTCAGATGCCAAAAACTTCAGTCAAAGCAGTTCTTGAAGCTCTGGGTGAAACTGGTCAAGAAGTTTTGCTAGAAAAGGATGAATTCACCATCCCTAATCTGGCTAAAATGAAAGTTACAACAGCAAAAGCTCGTAAAGGTCGAAATCCAAAGACTGGCGAAGATATTCATATTGAAGCTAAGATGAAAGTGTCTGCTACACCAGTTAAGGCAATTAAAGACAAAGTTGCTCTACTGCCTGTAGAAGAATAGAAACAAACGAGAACAAACCGATTTGTTAACTGGGGGCTTTATAGCCCCCTTTTTTTATTGATGTATTTAAACTTTGTATTTACAATTGAACCTCAATATAAATCAATAAAATTCAGGTTTAAAAAATGAAAGCTGTAGTATATTCAAAGGATGCATGTCCCTTCTGCGTAAAAGCAATCAATCTTCTTAATGAAAAAAATGCGGATATCGAAATCATTAAAATCGGTGTAGATATTTCAAAAGAGGATATGGTCGCACGGATTCAAGAACAGGCAGGTGTTGAAGTTCAAACTGTCCCACAAATCTTCCTTGATGAAGTTTATATCGGTGGATTCACAGATTTAGATGCTTACTTTGATAAAGAAGATGCTCTGTCAATCGATCTGTCAGATATGACGTTATAAGAAAGCATAAAGCCATCAATTGACAGCATATAAGAGTGGATTACCCCTAACTTTGAATACAAGATATTGCTCAAATTAATTTCAGTGATCCTTTTCCTATCCAGTTAATGTAGATGGCGGAAGCTAAGTTATACGCTATATCAAGAATCACTAGCTTTTTAACCTCATGTATCAATAGCCCGTGCGATTTATTGGGTATGTCATACCTTTTATCACTCTCCCTGAAAAATCCACTTCGGTGATGAAAATGCGGGAGGGTGATAAAAATCAAACCCTGCGTAAAAATTTAAATATTTATTTGCCAATATCAACTCTTGTTGCTAGATTACACCCCGTAACTTAAATTCGGGGGTCTCATGTTTTACGATACTAGATCAGAGGTTTATGCTCTTGCAGCTACTGCTGAAGAAGCTATGGCTGTAAAACAAGCTGAAATTTGCTGCATAGCGAACAAAAAGGACATGCGTCATTTTACGTTGGCTGACGCTAAAGCATTCTTGGGTCCAAATGGTCCTACTGAGAAAACAATTAAAGCTTATTGCACCAAGCTTGGAATCGATCCAACTCGATTTAGAGAGGAAGGTTCGAGATGGTTGATCAATATTAAGGATATCTACAAGATTAGAGAAGCCTTGCATAATGAGCCTAAAAATAAGCTGAAATACCCCATATTTAATCGTTCAAAAATTCAAGAGCTGTTGATAATCACCTTTGCTAATCAGAAGGGTGGAGCCTGCAAAACGACAAATTCAGTTCATCTAGGCGCAGGTCTTGCTCTCAGACATGAACAATACCGTGTTCTTATTGTTGATCTCGATAAGCAGCAAAACCTTTCAACGTACTACAGTCCAGCTTCTGTAGAGATAGAGGGATTGAATGGTGATAATGAGTTCACTATTGGTGATCTCGTTCTTGAAACCTACTTAAATGACATCCCTGATGGTATGTCGGAAGCCGAGTATGTCTACAACCAATTGAAAGACACGACAATACCAAACTTATTTGTGTTGCCTTGTCGAGGTAAAGACACCTCACTCGCTAAAGATATGGAAGATATTGCTAGCAAGAACCCAGATATCAACCCGTACAAAATGCTTAAAGATAAGTTGAAAATGCTGGATGATTACTTTGACGTGGTCATTGTAGACACGCCACCATCAATTGACTTGCATGTGTGTAATGCACTTTATGCTTCTGATTTGCTGTACATCCCTCTACAGCCAAATGACAACGACCTTTTTGCAACATTGAATTGGCTTACAACTCTTCCTGAAGTATTTGAAATCATGTCTCAGTATGGCTTTGAAGGCTATAAAGACCGCATTGGCATTCTGATGTCTAACTACAGAAAGACGAAATCTCAGGGCGATAATGAGTCAAAAATCATGTCTCTATTCCCGAACAACTTGATGCCTTGCAAAATCGAATTTTCAGAGGCAATCCTCAAGTGTTCTAACAATATGCAGACAGTGTTTGACCTTTCTCCATCAGAATACCGTGAGGTTCATAATGATTCGAAAGCTATTCGCTCTGCTGTTATCAATATGAATGCTTACATTAATCAAATTAAATTTGACATGGATAAGGTCTGGAGCAAACAGAAAGAGGTTGCGTAATCATGGCTAGAAAAAAACCAGGAATGGGACAAAACCGACCTGTTGGTACAGGCGCTAGTTCTCTAAATAATCTCCCAGGCGCAGAGAAGGCAAAGAGTGTAGCTCAAACTCAAAAGCACATTCATCACATTCTTTCTGCTGTGAAGTCTAATAATATCGATGCTAATGATGTGATCTTCCAGATTGCTAAAGCCACCAATAATGATGTCAATGCTTTGGATAAAGATGACATCTTGGCAAATCTGATTAAGCTATCTTCAGGTGATCTGGTGGCAGTATCTGAAAGATTGCAGTTAAGTAAGACTCTGATTCTAGATGATCCTCAGCCATATGTTTTCAGAAAGTATGTTATTGAGGCTGGCAAGGTGGCATCCGAGACAAGAGTGTCATCGTTAAACCCTCGTTCTCAAACATGGCTGTCCTCTATAGATGTCGAAGATATTGATAAAACAATGTCAAAACAGCAGAAAGAGGAAGCATATGGTTATGAAGGCGAAGATGGTGTTATTGAGCTGTTCGATGGTTCGAGAAGAAGGCTTAACGCTATTGAGAAGACTCTGCCTCTCGAAGTCTTTGTATCTGACAGACCGATAACCTTAGCGGACTTCGTAGTATACGATCAGCAAACTGAAGCAAAATTAGGTCGTTCTGCGAGAGATAATGGTGTTTTCTGGAAAAAGATAATCGAAGAAAACGAACTCACTGCAAAAGACGTAGCAGACATGTATGGTTTCTCTGAAAAGCATGTAAACAACTGTATCGAATTTGCAAATATTAATGAGGATTTAATCGGGTTATCTTACGCACCGTCTAGGCTTGGGGCAGGTAATCTTACCAAGCTTAAGTCACTTGAAAACAAGCTGGATGCTGAGCAAATAGCAAGCTTACAGGCAACGAAATCTGAGATTGTTGCTTCCAAAGAGTTTCTAGAGTACGAAGGTGATCTTGTCGCAAAGAACACATACGTCATTAAGCGTATCGTAGAAGCAGCAGAAGCTATTTTTAAGTGCGGCGAACTAGCTCCTAAAAAGCCAGAGTTTATGCCTTTAGCTAAAGGATCCAGAAAAAGTCAGGCTGTCCTTAAAAAAGAGGATATCCGCAGTGATAAGAAGTCTATAATTACTTATCAGATTAAAGATTATCCTGAAAAAATCCGTCAAAAACTGATCCGAGACATCGATAAAATCATCCTCAAGCATGTCGGTTAATGACTTTGTGTTTGGACTCTGAATCATTTCGGTATTGGTGTAAATAAAAGGAAAGTGACTATGGCATTAGTTAATGAGCAATCGATATCAGCTAAAGAGTTAATGGATGGTTTGCTTGGCGTTTTAAAGCCTACGAATCGAGAAGATGTAGTCCATGAGATATATCGCGACAGAGGTGTTCCAGAGCACATGGCATCTGAGTCTGTGGGTCTTTTTATTGGTCTGCTAGACCAAGTGGATGAAGATCAGTATATCGTGATTCGGGAGCGTATAAATGATGTATTTCAGGTCGGAGAGTATCAAGAGTTTGATAGCTATGTAGAAGAAGAAACCGAGTTTGGAGATTTATGTGAAACATTTGACATCATCTTCAAGAAGCAGTTTCCAACTATTCCTCATGAAACCGATATGATTTCATATGAGTTTCGTCTACAGTGGCGTAACGCCTTGCTTGAAGAGCTAGATGAAATGGTAGCTCGATGAATCATACAGACAAATAAAAAAGGACAGCAAAATCGCTGTCCTTTTTCTTATGTGTAGGTAAATAGCATTGTCTCGGGGAAAGAACATAAATGCTAAAAAGGTGTTTACGATAGGAAATCGATCACTTCTTTAGGAAGAATGACTTCTAGTTCAGCCAGCGCTTCCATTGTGTCATCACTCTTCGTATTGCCAGGCTTCATGTCTTTGATAAACACAGCACCATAGCCATCCTGTCTAGCTTCTGGGTTGCTTAGGAACTTATTAGCCAGCTCATAAAGCATTTCTTTATCCAGGGTATCTACACCAAATGTCTTTTGGTAAGAAGGTATGTAACGACCTTGTAGAGCGTCACCGTTTTCTTTCCAAACCATTAGATCCAAGCTAGATGTGTCAGGATCAGTTGCATTCTTAGGATTAGGAAGCGGCAAGTGAGTCCAGTTTTTCAGATCTTCTTCAGCTCGAATCAGATAACCCTTGTAGAAACGCATGATAGTCGCATCAGTTTCACCATCACCTTTAGTCGCTCTAACACGGTTTGTGTCGTAGAAAGGCTTGTAATGCTTCAATCCTTTTTCTTGAGCAAAAGCTTGAAGGTCGTTTGTCTTTTCAACAATGTTTAGATTCTTATCGAATATGCACCAAACGTTGCCCGTACCTTTTGCAGGATGCTCTGGTTCACCAGGGAATGGTAATTCAATATTGTTACCAACTTGACGAACAAAGTAACCACGATATTGATTTGCCATTGGTTTGGACGGATCTTCTCGATCTGGTTTACCTGTCTTACGGAGATGAGTTTCTAGTGCTGGGTTCAGACCTTTTTCCTTCATAAACACTTTAAGGTCTTTGTAATTACCCATCAACTTCATTGTAGAGTACTCATATACGTCATATGACTCTGGCGGAACGCTCTTCTTCTCAGGGAATGGAACAAGCTTATCTGCTGTTTCAGCTTTACGGATAAAGTACCCTTTATAACTAGGAAGAAGATGCTTTTTGTTCTCTTCATCATAGTGGTTTGTTTTGTAAATCTGTACGTGAGCATTTTTTCCAAGATCGTGTTTAGTACAAAAATCTCGGATATCTTTAGTTCGCTCTACGATTTCATGTGTGAATGCATCATACACATCCCACTCGTTATCACGGCGAGATGATGCGCTTGTGCGTACTTCTTCACTTGGGAATGGAACTTCGTCCTCTTTTCCTTTTACACGCATGATAAGGCCGCGATATGCGGATAGAGCCTGCTTGCCATCTTTAACCTGGTTTGTTCGGTAAATTCCAGAGTAGCTCTTAAGTTCTTCTTTCAAATATTCTTCTAAAAAGTCTTTTACTTTGTCTGACTCGCCAACTATTTCAAGTGTTTCAGCGGCATAAAAAACATATGTGTTGCCAGCTTGGTCTTTGGTTTGAGAATCTTTTTTCATGCGATGTCCTTAGTTTTCATCGTTTTAGTTTTTCATCATCACCTGAAAAACGTTATAAATTAACAGTCTTGATGTAAGTTATACATTGACAATGGTCTAATGTCAATAGATACGTCAAAAAAACCTTGTATTTGGACAAAATTCGTTGTAATAGGGCATAAAACATACATTTATCAATAGTTTTGATCATTTTGCGATCAGTAGGTCTGAGCTAGCTCAGACCAAAATCAATGGTTTCTTTTCTCTTAGTGTTGATAATGTGCTCGATATGAATAGAATAGCTGAAAATAAATAAATTAATGGAAGATTGACGATGAACAAACTAACTATAAAAGAAGAAATGTCACTGGACTCGATACCTGTGTTAATGATGGCGGACATACTCGCTCATGAAGAACGTGCAGGTAAATGGATTGACGAACTTAAAATCGACTTCGAATCCGATTCGGTTAAACAAAATGCATATACGTGGCTTAGAAATGAGAAAAAGATTAACGTTGAAGGCATGAGTGAACATGAAGCGTTCGAAACATTCCTTGTTGTACTTTGCTATCATGTAATGGCTCTGAAGCGAGGTGTGATAAAAGGTAGCAGCATAAAACTAAAGTGATTGGGAAATGACCCGCTGGAGCGGGTTTTTTATTTATTAAAAGAAACGCGCTTTACAACGGCTGTCTAAAATAGCAAGATATATTTAAAATAATAAAAAGTGGCTTAAGATGAGAAACTTTATTCTTCTAACTGCTATGGCGTTAGTATCTACGAGTGTCTTTGCCGATGTTGTAAAACAAAGCTCGTCAGGTATTTGTCATGACTCAAACAGTTCATACTACTCAAGGATTAAGAAATCAGTTGATTTTGAATCAATGACTCAGTGTCTTGAGAATGGGGGAACTCCATATAAAGGGTATTCTTATTCAGGCTCTGAAAAGAAAGAAGCACCTAGTAATGGTCTTATCCCTAAATATGAAAGAGATATGTACCCTCATTGGAAAGATGTCGATGGGGATTGCCAGAACTCAAGACACGAGGCTCTTATCGCTCAATCAGTAAGTGCAGTTGATTTCAAAACAGGAAAACAATGCAATGTGCTTAGCGGAGTTTGGAATGACCCGTATTCTGGTAAGCGATTCTATAATCCTGGTGATTTAGATGCAGATCACGTTGTTCCACTTAAATGGGTTCACGAGCACGGCGGTTATTTGCTATCAGATAAATTGAAAGAAGCAATTGCAAACGATCCTGCAAACATCATAGTGGTTGATAAAAGTCTAAATAGACAAAAAGGTGCAAAACCTCCTATGGAGTGGCTTCCTCCTAACGAGCCATATCAATGCCAATATGTGCTGAGATTCGAGAGGATTGTTAAGAAGTACGGCTTGAGGATGAGCCAAAATGAAGCGATTGAATTCAGTAAAGTAAAAAACAACGTATGTAGTAAGTAAGGTGATGTTGTGAGTAAAATAATTGGTGTAAAAATTACGGAATCCTCTGATAAGAAACTTATCGGTTCCTTTTGGTTGCTTGATAAAGCTCTAAACCAGGCTAGATGCTTGGCAGCAAACACAGATGAAATTGAAGTTGATTCAATAGTTTCTATTGATGAGCTTGGGAGTTTCGAATATGATGAAATTCCTTTAGAAATTGAACAGATTAATCAAAATGTAGGGTTTCATCTGAATGTAAACGTGATGCATAAGGAAACATTGGAAGATGCCATAAATCATCCAGAAAAGTATCCCCAGCTCACAATTCGCGTAAGTGGATATGCTGTAAGGTTTAACTCTTTAACTAGAGAGCAGCAACAAGATGTTATCACCCGAACTTTTACAGATAGGATTTAAGAGCTTATGATCCGAACAATAGATCAGGGTTTCACTTAGTTTGGTTTAAAACTAGGTGAAGAAAAATGTTTAAAAAAACGTATATTGTAGTAGATATCAATGGTCATGAGCAGATTGTAAATAATCTTTATGAACTCATTAAATCAATGGGTATCAGAAGGTTTAACTATATGTTCGGTGATCAGTTTGAAAAAATTAGCTGGAATCAAAAGTACAACTTACCTGATGCTGAAAGAGCAAAGTTTGCATTTGATGATAAAGATGGTTTTTACAGTTCCTGTAATTACAAGATTCTAAATCTGGCAGGAAACGTTATACCAAAAGCTCAAGTGTTGTCTGAGTATATTGAACTCAATCCTAAAGAAATTGATGACCTTATATATCGCTTTTACTTCCGTGTAAGCGGGTTTGCGGCAGAAAAAAGAAGGCGCAAATATGGTAGAGGTAATAGAAAAAAGTCTTTTGCCAGGGTGATGAAAAATCAAGATGACGAATGCTTTGAAGGTGTTCGCATCAAGAAGATTAAGCGTAAGGATAGAGAGCTTCTTCAGGAAATGAAGGACTGGTACACAGACTATGAAAGAAGGCATTCTGAGCGAAACTGGAAAAGGTATCGAAAAACACAATATAGATAATAGATAAGCCTCTTGATAGAGGCTTTTAATGGTAAATAATAATGAAAATAAAAACGTTGAATGAACTGATTCTTGAGAAAAGTTGTTATCCAATAAATACAGCCTACAAAAAATTTTGTATCGAAGAAGATTTTAGTGACAGAGCGATAAATGAAGTCAGAGAATCATATAGAGACCGTCACTGGATGTATCTAGTAGACGCATTGTTATCCAGTCTTTTTCTGTCTAATCTCAATGTTTTTAAGATGTACCTTGAAGAATTTCAAGGAAGAGAGGTGTCAGATAAGGTTAGAACTGAGGTCTATAGAGAAATTCTAGCTGTATCTCTAATGCAGCACAATAAAGAGATAAAACCAGAAGCAATTTCCATATTTAGTGAAACCACTGGAATTTCAGTTAAGGAATTTGTGTTAAAGCATGATCTTACTGTCTATGCAATTAACAATATTGAACGATCTCCACTGCAAGCCTTACTGGATTATTCAAACAATCCATTCTTTGAGGATGTGTGTTTAGCTTATAGACAAAGCGTGGACTTACACGATATTTTTTCTTTTTTAAACTCGCGCCAAGAGACCACCCATATGGCTACTTGGTTATTGAGTGATTTTGATTGTAGGAAATTTATCATTTCGCTTAGTGAAAAAGACTGTGATTTTTACGATAATTGTTCGTACCTCCTGCTCTATTTAACTCTATCAAACAAATATCAGTGGAAAACTGATCATGTTTTAGATGCAATAAATTATAAGAGTTATGAAACCTTATCACTAATTGATCATTACTTAGTTATTGATGATGAATTAGATTTTTTGAATAAGTTAGCCAATTCATTGATGAATGATCTTTATTTGTATTTGTCACCAAGCATGATTGACTATTCTAAAAGTGATGAAGACATATTGGAAGCGACTAGCAAGATTATTGAAGAATATTATGATCTTTCTGAAATGCATAAAACATTAAATTTAACGCTTACAATGCTAAACATTAGAAAGCGAAAAGGAAGGATTCAATCAATAATTGACTCTTGGCTAAAAGGAAATAACTTCCCGAAAGTGTTCTTAGATCGAATCACTGATTTCGAACAAATAGCAAAGTTTTTAAAAATAATTCATGTGGATTTCGATATCGTAAAATTTCAAGAGCTTGTTAATGAGAACCTAGTGACACCTTCAATCGAGGGTGAAGTAGAATCTCTTTTTTCTATCAATGAAAATCAAAGAATTAAGCCTTTAGAAGATGTTGGTTTTTAAGTTTTTAGGTCTGATTAATAGTCAGACCTTGTAAATTGAAATAAATAAAAGGAATAAAAATGTACACTTTAGTAGAGAATTCCCGTGATGTTAGCGAAACTCTGAAGATTTGGTTGGATTCGCTTATACGTATCAAATTGTCAGATAATCAAGAAGCAGAGTTAGATACACAAATAGAAAACCTAACAAAGTCGATTACCTGTAAGCATCATGTTCTGACAGAAAACAATGAGTTAGGATTTGATGCGAACATAATCAACCTTATGCTAAAAGAGTGCGAACAAGAAATTCAAGAGAAAAAAGAGAAAAACCTTGAATTATACCAAAAATACAAAGGAATTATGGATGAACTTCCTACGTATATTACTATGCATGAAAATGGTAGCTTAGCTTTTGATGGTCAAGCTCATTCAATACTTGCTCGTCATATAAATAATAAGGATGTCTATTGTAGATATGAGGGTTTTCTTCAAAATGAAGAACTATTCGATCTGATCTTAAGTAATTATGAGTTTGTTTCTTGCGATTACTACCCAATAACTGAAATGCGTGAATATATGGGATCCGATGAATTTGGTTCAAAAGAATCATGCATACAGAGCTTTAAGGATAACTCTTGGAAATATATTGATTCCTTCTCGTTTTCAACATGCGATCTGCCAGATACGAGAGGGTACGGTCATAGCGTAGAATTTTTATTACGTAGAATATCAGATTCAGTGGGTAAGCCAGGAGAGCAAGGCTATGAATCAGGATCGCATCAGTTCAATGATGTTAAAACATCAAAAGCTCTAATTCATAATATGCACACTGGTTATTTTTACTTCAAATATGACGGAGAAACTAATCCAAAAGAAAATCCAGAGAAGTGGATTACCAATATTGATGCTTTAGATGAAGTTAAAAAATATGATCGAAAAAAAATCTTCCTATTTAATGACTCACACTACGATTTAATGCTTAAGTTGTTATTATCTTCTGACTTAGATGTGACGATTATTGATGAAAAAGATGTGATGGCTTCCAAGCTGATTTCTCAACTTGATTGCTCAGTTCATGTCAATTTTCAGACATCGAACTTTTCTAATATTAACTTTAGCTTAGGAGAATTAATTTTCGGTGAGTTTGTTGAGCAGGTTCCTGACATTAGAAAGTTTATTAAAAATCCACAAATACATGACTATTCACTTAAAGGAATGAGATCGGGAGTAATTTCTAAAAAACTTGTGCGTTTATATGGAATAAGAGATTATAAAATTCCTGAAATGGTGTCGGTAGTTAAAAGTTACAAAGATTTTCGTGCAGAAGCCATTCATACGAAAGAAGTGAAGCTTTCTGATATTGATGAGAATTTCTCTGTTGTGAAGGATAAGGAAGAGAACTCTCAAGTAAGTCACTTTCTCTCCTTCAGTAAGAAAGATTAACATTAAAGGCTGCTATGAATAGCAGCCTTTTTTATTACTCTTCAACACTCATTCATCGCTCGTTAAATACAACCATATCCATTAAAATGTCATATCGTTTTTGTTTGAAAAGCAATCTAATGTCATTTAAAATTGATAAAACAATTAATAATAAAGAGTTTAGGATGACAAGCTTAGGAATTTTTCTTGCGTTATTTGTCGCAACGTGTGGCGCACACATGCAAAACTTAGTTGCAATAAAGAACATTGATGATCAATTAGGATGGGTTTCATATTGTAAAGTAGCACTCATGTGCTTGCCTATCAGTGTTGTAGTATCAGTCGGTTTTGCATATTACTACACGAACGGAGTAAAAGCCTTTCCCTATCTTCTTCTATCATTGGTGGCTTTGGGTAGTTCCATCATTTTTAGCTTCATAATTAATCAATTCATTTTGCATCAAAGGAGTTTTAATCAACTTGAGTTTATTGGTGTGATTTTTATTATATTTGGTGTAGGATTAACTCTTTACTCTAAGTCTTAATTAGGTATAGTATGAACAAGATTAGATTGGTTACTTCAAACTTAAACAAATTAAAAGAGTTTATAAGGTTATCTGGTGGTCTAGATGTTGACATTCAGCATGGTGAAGACCTTAAAGAAGTGAAGTCAGAGGACTCAATTGAAGTTGCGATTTACAAATCGCTTGAAGCTGGCGAAGGCGCGATAGTCGAAGATACAATCTTAAAAGTTAACGGCGAAGAAATTACGGATATCCGTTACAGACTATCAGAGCTTAGTCAGATCGCAGATTCAAGTGATTGTAAGCTTGAGTGGATTACAACGTTAGCTCTTCATAATGGTTATAGTGTTGCTTTGTATCAAGGGGTTACACACGGAACGTTTAAAGACATTAAGGATGTTCCCAATGATGCATTTGGATTTGATCCTTTCTTTGTTCCTAATGGAGTCAGTAAGACTCTTTATGAGCTTGAGAAGGATGGATGCAAAGATGATTTCTCTGCTCGAAAGACTGCCATCCAAAATCTAATCTTAGATAAAAAAATAAAAGAAGTTGAAATTAATAGTATTCCACCTTGGAAGGGTGAGTATCAATCGTGAGGTTTTATGCGCAAAGTATATTTAGTAGGTGGCGCTGTCAGAGATACATTATTAGGTATTGAGCCTAAAGATAGAGATTTCGCAGTAACTGGTGCTAGTGTTGAAGACATGCTCAATGATGGTTTTGTTAATGTGGGTAAAGCCTTTCCAGTTTTTCTCAAAGATGGCTGTGAGTATGCGCTTGCTCGTACCGAGAAGAAATCAGGTACTGGCTATCATGGCTTCATCCCTAGCACTTCTCCAGAAATCTCTATCGAGCAAGATCTCTTTAGACGTGACCTTACTATTAATGCCATTGCGCAAGATTTAGAAACTGGCGAATTAATTGATCCATATGGCGGGAAGAAAGATATCGAGGCTAGATTACTACGCCACGTATCCACGGCTTTTACCGAAGATCCTTTAAGGGTGCTAAGGGTTGCAAGGTTCCTAGCAAGATATGCGCATCTGGGCTTCACTGTAGCTCCTGAAACGCTATACATGATGAAGAAGGTAGTCTGCTCTGGTGAATTGACAACAATCTCTCCAGAGCGTATCTGGAGCGAGATTAAGGGGGCATTAGAAACCCAATCCCCACACAAGTTCTTCCTGGTTCTGAAGAAAGTTGGTGCTTTAAAAGAGATCTTGCCAGAAGTTGATCGGTTGTTCGGTGTAAGACAAAGACGCGAGTATCATCCAGAGGTTGATACAGGTATTCATGTTATGATGGCTCTTCAGCAATCTGTAAAGCTAACTACCTGTTCAGTTACTCGATTTGGTGTGCTAGTTCACGATTTAGGTAAGGGGCTAACACCGAAGGATATTCTTCCAAGACATCACATGCACGAGATTAGAGGTGTTCCTTTAGTTGATGATATTTGTGACAGATTGAGGGTGCCGAAGAAATACAGAACATTTGGTAAAATTGCTTCTGAATTTCACACTCACTCACATGAAGCTTTCTTAAGAAGTCCTTCAACATTTATCAAATTTTTCTATGCTATTGATGCAATCCGAAATCCTAAGAACTTGGAGATGTTGGCTATCTGCGGTGAAGCGGATTCTCGTGGTAGAACGGGATTCGAAGAAGAATCTTACCCGCAAAGAGATTACCTAATGCAGGTGTTAAAGCTGGCAAAAAAGGCGGATCTTTCGAAGATTGATAGGAAATCTAAACATGTGGAGCAGCAAGTTTTAGAGGCTAGAATTAGAGCGATTAAACCTTTTGTTTCCGAACATAAAATCACTCAAAAGAAGAATCAACCTACAGACAGAAAGCCAAAATAGAAAAAACGCTAGAACAATGTTCTAGCGTTTTATTTTAACGAGAAAGCGATGCTGAAGGTTCAGAGGTTCTGTTGTACACTTCTTCAAAGTGATCGACAGTCTTTAGTATTTCTTTGGCTTTATCGTCACTATAATGACCATCACCTTTTGAACCTAAGCCGATTACAAGCTCTCTGATTCCATTAAAGTCACGACACCACTGATTGATGGTTCCGCAGTTTTTATCAAGAAGGTCTAATGGTGCAAAGACATCTTTATGCTGACTAAAGATTTTAACAGCCAAATCTTTACATGTGTCTCTGTTTTTTGAATCAATTGCATCTTGCAAGTAGCGTTCAAATTGAGCGTCAGTTAACCCGTCAACGGTACATAGACCACCTCCATCAGCAGCATTAAGCATAATTGATGGTTTACCTCCTAGCTGCCCTCTAAAGTCAGGGCTTGTTTGGCTCCAAATTAGTTTGATAGCTTTCTGTCTGCTGAGTGATTCTTTAGTAACTTTCATATTTATCTCTCAATGAATTTTTAATTATTATATCACTGCATAGCTTGTTTGGAGTAGCTATTTGAAAATATTTCGCAAACTTTTTTCAGCTACAATCTGTACAGTCAAAACTATCATTATTATACCCAGAGAATAACCATGAGTCATTATAGTGTGTATAATAATAAAAACATTAAACTTATATTTTTATGTGGTAAAATTATTTAAGAATAATATAAAAAAAGAATGTCAAAAATGTTAGATCCTAAGTCGATTGAAAATTTAAAAGCCATTTCCTCTGTCAATCCTTCACTATTAGTAAATCATTATTCTGATGACCTAAGGTTATGTGTAACTCTCTATATTGATAAAAAGAATCAATATTCAGACTTTGAAACTATTGGTCAAGTATCTGTTGAACGATCTGATGAAAAGATTGACGGAAAATCAGTATATTTCGTAACTGATACTACAGGAGCTTATCCTGGATTTGGTTCACTGCTATATCAATCACTGATGATTGAGCTTTCTAAGATTGATGGTGGAGCTTTATTGATTAGCGATAGAGAAAATGTTACTCAAAGCGCGTTAGGTTTATACAAAAAAATGGAATCTTCCAAAGACTTTGATTTCATTGTTATAGATAAATCTTCATCGAATTATTCAGATGAATTTATGTATGAAGATAGTGATAAATCCGAAATTCTAAATAAAGCATATTTCTGGAAAGGTGCTGAATTAGATCTCAAGTACCACGATATATTAATAAGTAATCACAGAAAGAAAAACCTTACATTAGACCAAATGGAATCTATTGTTGAGGATGGAGATCTATTGGGTGAATGGGTAGAGATTAATCTGGATGAACTGATTGAATTAAGAGATAGAGGATTTGATGGTCTTAAAAGCTTCAAAATAACCGAACCTGAAATGGAGTACTAAGTTTTGTTAGATTGTAGTGAAAACCTCTCTATAAAGGGAGGTTTTCGTCAATTAGACAATTAAATCTTATCTAAAAATCTGATCATGCTTAACATGCCAAATCTGGGTTTAGTATGATCATTGCTCACAATAATCCAGGTTTCTGTGCTTGGATAAAAATCAATTATATGGTTTTCTTTTCTGATCCGATAATGGAATTCTGCTAAACATGTAGGGATGTAACCAGCTTCAGTAACTAATTTTAAGTTTTTGCGTTTCAGGTTTTGTTTGTATAGTGGGTCATATGGACGCACTTCCAATTCTTTATCGCTCATAATTGCAGAGTTTCCTATATCGTATTCTTATACAGTTATATTGGTTTTATTTATTTTATTACTGAGAAAAAAGATAACTGACTGAATCAATGGAATCTTCCAAATGACTCAATCAATTATCTTTAATTTAACACCAAGAAACTTAAATTGAAAGGGTTGATTCTTTCGATATTTTTGCGTTTCTTTCATTGAATTCTTCTAAGTGGATTTCAATGCAATCACCAGGGAAAGAGATGTATCTTGCTATCATATCTTCAATTCTTAGGTCTTCAGAAGGGATATCTAGCACTCCTTCATTTTGCATGTCTTCCTCTAATCTATCATCGTAAATACCTGAATTGAATTTACTGTTGTTAGATAGTGTTCTAGCTATGTATTCTGAAGAAATCATCAGCCCAGAGTAGTCACCTACGTAAGCGCCAAGCTTATGCTTAATCTGGAAATCGATATTCTGCAATTGATCTTCAGAGCAATGTTTAGGGTTTTCAACTCTAAATGAAATTTGATATGGGCTAGCATCGCTTTCTAAACAAATCCATTTAGAGTATTCTTCATCGCCTAACTTCATAACAGATTTAGCAATGATGTCTTGGATCTCTTCTGATCGTACATCATCCTTTATCTTTAGTTTGATATCTGACTGGATAACATCAGCTTGATTGACGATATCATCTGGACTTAAACCAAACTCTTCATAGTCAATTTTACCATCGCGAAGATTAAGGATGCTAAGCGGTTCACCGCTAATGTACATCGTATCTGAGACCTTATCCCCTTTGACTAATCTGACCTGATAGTCAGTTGGGTTTACAATACTTCCAGCCTTTCTGTCTTGCTTAACTTCAATAACTACTCCATCACTAAGCTCAATATTGGCAATATCATAGTTGTTCATGAGTGTTATTGGTGTAGGGAGTTCGTCTTTTACTGCTTCATATTTCCCAATCACCTCTTCAAAGGTTTTTCCACTGCAAATAAGTCCATACTCATTTTTGCTTTTGTAATAATGAACTTCATATAAAGGAACACCATTTTCTGAATAGCAATTGCAAAAAACATTTGGATTGTCTGGAGACATCAAAACATTGTAGTAATCGCTTTTATCTTTTGCTTTCAAATCAACAAGAGCGAAATACGTTGCTGTGTCAAAATCATCAGATTCACTGGTCTCTATCCAGTTTCCGAAAAAATCGTTTTTTACGCATAGAAAAGTCATATTGCTTAGGCGTTCGCCCGACTGGATTTGCTTAGCATCAAACAGGTTATTCAGTCTATTCAATACCGCAGAATCTTCTTTAGCCTTGATAAATGCTTCAGCAATAACACTCACCGTAGCCTTATTTACCCCATAAGTCACACCATTTACTGTGAAGGTCGATTCAGCTTCATTTATTTCAAATGGATTATTTATAAGGTTCTTGTTTTGTTCGATAATTTCAAAATTATTCATTTTTTAAGCTCATTTTGTTTTTTATTATTTTATCAAATAATTGGTTTTCAATGAACAAAATTAATCAAATTAATAATTAACATAGTGATTGTTAAAAAAATGGTGTTCTTACCTAATAGTTTAACATTTCCTATAATGATCATTTTTTTTAGTTTAGATCTTGTACAACAGACTTTCCTTGATATAATTCGCAGATAAAAATCATTAGTCAATAAAAAAGTCAAGGAATATTAATGAGTAAAAGAATAATAGTGTTAGCGATAGCTTCGATAGCATCATCAACCACTGTGCAGGCTGAAGACCAGAACTTTACTGCCTCGCTTGAGATTATGGCTCCCATTTCGATCCAGGTCGTTAGAAACCTTGAGTTCGAATCCACCTTTGTTGGTCACAATGAACCAATTGTGACATCACCAAATTCTGCTAAAGCTGCTGTTTTTGCCGCGCAGGGTGCAGCAGGGTGGGAAGCTAGAGGTTATGTTGTTCAAAACAGTATCATCATGACAACGGGTAACGGACAAAATCATACGTTAATGATCCCAGTAGATAGATTCTCCTATGGCGGTGATATGGACTACAACGGTAGAACCCAATTCGACCATTTAGGTAAAATTGATAATCTTAGAGTTGGTGCTACAGCGCATGTTACGAATCATAACGTGAAAGGATTCTACCAAGGCACTGCCACTTTTAGACTTTGCTATCTTTAAGAAAAACGTCCTTGAGACAAGGACGTTAAACATCAACTTTTGTCCTTTTCTTATTGACCCACATCAATTTTGACTCGTTTCTTTGGTTATATAATCCATTTTTATTAATAAATTAAATGACAAAAGAAATGAATAACTATCAATACCATATATACCCATCAATGAGGTGTTCGCTTTCATGCCAGCACTGTTTTATTGATAAGAGCCTGATAAATTCAAAGGAAACCATGACCGAGGATCAATTCAAGATCGTCGCAGATAAGTTTTCCAGTCATTTCAAGGATTCAAAAGCTCAGTTTGCTGAGATTACGATTATTGGTGGCGAACCTACGTTAATCCCAAGTGATTTCTATCATGAAGTAATCCCATACCTAAGACAACGCTTCGAAGAAACTGGTAAGGGGTTTATGGTTTCGATAGTAACGAACTTACTTCACCTGCCGAATCTGGAAAGAATGAGGGATTTATTTGACCTTGTGGTTACGAGTTATGAACCAGCGAGATTCACCTCAGCAAATATGGTCGCAAGCATTGATCGTAAAAAAGAAACGTGGGAAAAGAATCTCAATATCTATCTTGAATCTGGTAAGCCTTTGTCCATATCTTTGGCTACAACACAAGATGTCATTGACGCAGGTACTGATTTGCTAGACAAGTTCCTAGATAAAGGAATTAGGTTTATTCAGCTAAATACCATAGTCCCTGAAGGAAAGATTATCGAGAATGAATTCGGTAACGAATTCTATGAAAGCCATGTCTCCGTTAGAACGGACGACCTGTCGATCCCGCTAAGAAATAGAAGAAAAATCGTAATTGAGAACGCAAAAATCATTCCTGACTTTAAGAGTGAAGCTGAATACCTCATTGCTGTTACTGAATGGCTCTATAAAAAGAGAATGGATGGGATTGATGTAAATGTCTATCCAGTAAATAGCTTTATTAGTGGAGTTGTTTACAACCATGAGATTGATGATATCTCGTGTTGTATCAACAAAGGTATGAATGTTCGTTTCGATGGTGCCATAACTGGGTGTGCTTCGGAAATTGGCAGTAAAAATATGCTTAGCTATGGAAATATCTATAAAGACAATGTGCAAGATATTGCGAACTCAGAAGCCAAGGAAATGCATAGCTCTATGGGGAGTCGTCTTGATAAAGAATGTCGTAAGTGTGAGTTTTTAAGTAACTGCTACGGCTCTTGCATGTTGAGAGCTAGATTCTGGAATGCGAAAGGCGATAAGGCAAACTGTCATGGTCTTAAGCCATTTATGGAGTACATCAGAAACCATCAAGAACGTCTATCGGTACTTTTGAATGATGAACACTAATCAAGATATAAAAATCGCTCAATACTATTTTTATCCAACCATGAACTGCTCCTTATCATGCGACCATTGCTTCATTGAAGAGGCTATGCGACATGATAAAACAAGAATGAGCGTAGAGCAGTTCAAAATCGTAGTAGATAAATACGCGGAACATTTTGTTAATTCTAACATTCAAAATGCTGAAATGACCATCATGGGGGGTGAACCAACACTGGTTGATGCCGAATTTTACCAAGAAGTTATCCCTTACATTCGTAGAAAGTTTGATTTTGAAAAGACAGGAAAGTACGCCTTCATTACTTTGATGACCAATTTTATGCATCTTTCCAAGCTTGAAAAAATTGCGGACTTATTCGACTTTATTGCCACCAGCTATGAGCCAAATAGATTTGATGAAAGAAAGTTTAAGGTTTGGGAACAAAACATAAAGGATTGGGTTGCTCGTGGTAAGCGCGTTGTGTTGTCTTTTACAACTACGCCTGATGTTATGGATAAAGGCGTTGAGCTTTTTGACTATTTCTATGACATTGGAGTTAGAAACTTTCAGATTAACAACGCAGTGCCTGGTGGTAGCTATCTTGAACACTCTATGTCCAAAGATGACTATGCAGTATATCTTTCTGATAAGAACGCTGAACACCTAAAGTTTTCGAGAAAAAGGAAACGATACAGTATTTCAAATAACATGCATATGGGGTTTCAGGCTGAGTCTGACTACTATGTTCTGATTACAGAATGGCTTCTAAACAAATCCAAAGAAGATGGGGGGTTACGGGTGGATCCTATTCATGGAATGATAGCAGACCTTCTTCATGACCAAGAGCTAGGGGATATAGCCTGTGGTTCTGGTAAGGGTTTCTCAACAAGAACGGATGGGTTAGTCACTGGCTGCGCTGCGGAAATTGGTAACTCGACCCCTCTTTCCTTTGGAAATATTTTCGAAGACAGTATTGTTGATATAGAAAATTCACCAGTAAGAACTCAGCAACTTTTTGCTAACGAGCGCTTACCTAAAACATGCTTAGCTTGTGAATTTGTTGATAATTGCAAAGGTGGATGTCAACAAAGGTCAAGGTTATGGGATCCCAAAAGTGGCTTAGAATGTCACGGATTAAAGTCGTTCCTTAGCTACATACAAAGTAATAATGAAAAATTAAAACGGATTTCAGATGAGCGTTAACGATCTTAAATATGAAAAAATTCCTAAAGGCACACAAAGATATGAGTATCTTTCTAAGGCAGTGCCTTACGGGGGGCATTTGGAGCCTACGAAATTAAGACCACCACTTTATGAAGTTAAACCTGACGTGCTAATCGTATCAGACGATTTCGAATTACTATTGTGCGCTCTGCTTAAGTATTTAAAAAAGGGTAAGTCAGTATACTTTCATCCAGTGATTCGGGATGGATTTTTATCCCAAAGCAATGACAGGCTTTGTTCGTTGATGAGCCAGTTGTTCACATTAAGCAGCGATGTGAGGACTCACTCACTTATGCTTCCTCCTAATGCTTCACTCTTTAAAGTAGAAAACGAATTGTTAGGTGAGGTTTCAACGCACTACACACAGTTGTTTGATTATGGTGACTCAGATAAGTCAGCCTTAAAGGATCCTAGAGTAGTGCATTACATGCATTTCATAAGCCTTATGTTTAGGCAAGAAAAAATGATTTGGTTCAATGAACTTCCTGGCTCATGGATCAGCCCATTATGGTCTAAAAGAATCATCACTCCACATTTAACTCATTGGATTGTAAATGATGAAAAGTAGTACTTATACCATTCAGTTTAGAATGACTAAAAAATGCAATGCTCAGTGTTCGTATTGTATAGCTCCACATTCATCAAACAGTAGAATGAGTGAGGATGATTTCAAGCGCTCAATTGATTACCTAGTGAATACTTACTTACCCTCAATAGGTTCAAAATCGGGAGATTACGTAGACCTAGAGTACGTTGGAGGTGAGATTTCACTCCTTCCTAGTCAGATGTTTATAAGCTGTATTGATTATGCCAGGGCGGTCTTTGAAAGGTCGGGATACAATTTTAAAGACGGTGCGCAAAGTAATTTTGTGGGGAATACCGAGAAGTTAAAGGAACTATGGGACAAGTTTGAAGGAAGAATGACTACATCAGTAGACCACTTTACTGATCAGAGAAGGTTTAAAGGAACTTCAGAGAATTACAGGAAAAGATTTGAAGTTAATGTAGTCGATGTATGTAAAAGTATTCCAACGGGTTCTGTATACGTACTTGATTTGAATGGTCTGCAAAATGCAGTAAAGGAAGCAAAAAAAGCTTTAAGTGAAGGCTATGCGATTGGTCTCTATCCAGCATACGAAGCGAACAATCCAGTTGATATTGCTCCCCTTGATAAAATGGCAAAGGCGCTGATAGAAATAATGGATGAATGGGTTCTTAACTATGACACCCCAATAGAACCTCTTGGTCACATTCTCAGAATGGTTTTAGAGGAAGACGAGAAACTGTGCGGTACAGGAGATTCTTGCCCTTTTGCTTATGGTTGTTCATCAAAATCGATATGCGTTGAACCAAATGGTGATATGTATGTTTGCATGGATATGGCGGAAACAAAACGTCATAAGCTTGGTAATGCAGTTGAGGGAGTCGCTGACTTCAAGCTGGTTCGAAAGCTTGCTAAACGAGGCATTAAGTCAAATTCAAAATGTATTGATTGCAAATACCGAAACTACTGCAAAGGTGGTTGTATGAATCATGCCATGATCAAGGGCGATGAGTATTCAGAAAGTTACTTTTGCGAAGTTTGGTTTGCGCTATTCGAACACTGTGAAAAATTAATTATTGCTCATGGAAAAGACAAGCTAAAAAAATGGTTTATGAGCCAAGATAAGGCAAAGTTCTATTGTTAGTAATTATACATAAATAAAGACAAAAGTAATTGACGGAGTTGCATTCATATGCCAGAATCATTAAAAATTTAATGTGATTTTGGAGTGAATATGGAGCTGTTAGCAAAACCTGAGTTGCTTGAGAGTATGCTGGTGGAGCATGGGGAATCCCTATCTCAAATCGACAGAGAAAACATCAAAGAGCTTATTAAAAAGGCTAAAACTTTAAGTCAATACCAGAAAGATATTGATGCCAAAGACTATTCAAAGTCTTTTGTGTTCATGAAGATTACTCCGAAGAAGGTTGAGCCTATGTATATGTATGGCTCACATGTTCCTAGTGACACAATTAATGAAATCTCAGTATGTTTTGCTAAAGGGAAGGATGGTAAGTGGGTTCCTGATGAGGATAATGTAATCCTTAGAGTCGCAATTTCTGAACGCGGTCTTTCAGATATGACTTTTGACCGTGAGAAGTATAAGGGTGAACCTGCAAACATCATTGAATTAAATGGTGTACCCCTACCTAAATATGAACCAAAGCAAACAGCAAGTGGTGAGTATTTTAAACGACTCAATGATAAGCATAGCAATATCAAAAAAGAAATCGAAGAAGCTCTTGAAGAGGCAGAGCGTATCAACAGTTCTACTTGCCTTTTAAACAAAAAAGATAAAGAGAAACTGCAATGGTTTGCAAGAACAGTATATGGCTATTCCACTGATGATCATGCTTTTGATTTTGAAATTATTGCAGAAAAGTTAGAGACGAATGCGCATCATGTTCGAACAGAAATTGCTAGTTCTATCAGTAGTTCGCTTTCAAGTGTTGTAGAGCATAAAGCTATCGCTTATGCAGATGACAACTCGTCTTCCTTTGATTCTCCATTAGCCTGTTACTACGAGTTAAATGCTCGAACAGAAAAAATTGAGTCCCTGTTAAGACTGGTAGAGAAAAGCAGAGACGTAGATTACATTGCTCAAGCTAGCAGATTGTTTGATAAAAACAGTCAGAAAAAGAATCTTCGTGGTGTTAACCAGGCAATGGTAAAAATCAACAATCCATCTGGTAGTCCACACTTTTTCTTCGGGGATTCTCGAATTGTTCAAGACTACTTTACTTTCACTTGTTCGTTCTCTAGCTACTCCACTGATAGTTATGGCGACCTGTACTACGAAGCTGAAACTGATATTTTGACTTTGAGTATGACTCGATACCAAATGATGGAACTGCTTCAATCATCACTTGGTGGCAACTGGGTTAAAGGCACGTTAACACGATTCCTTGGCGAAGGACTGTCGCTAGAATTAAAGAAAGCGCCGAAGATGATCGAGGAACCTCATAAGATTGAGATTCCTGAATCTTCAGAAACCTTGATGAAACTTGCTGCTGAGTTAGATTCATTGTTGAGTAGTTCATCCAAGTCTAAGAAACATAAAGAGGCGATTTTGAAGAAGGTTATGGAGATCAGCAACCTTTTTGAAGTTGAGTCTAAAGACCGCAGAGAGCGCTTTGATGTTACTGCTCAAACCGTATTTAATGACTACGCTCAAATTACATCTGAGAAGATTAATGACGTACTCCTAAGGTTTGGTGAGCGCTTGGAAGATAAGTCAAAAGGTTCATTGTCACAGCTCTTGATGCTTATCAACAAAAATAACTAACAATTAAAAAAGAAAAGGGGGCTGAAACAGCTCCCTTTTTATTGTATGAGAATAGATCTTTTAGGTATTTAAAGCGCATGTGTGAGCTTTTTGCATCTAAGAAAATCCAGACAGCTCATCAATGATTAAAATTCAGAATTCGCAGCTCGCATATGAGCTAAATCGAAATAATCTGGAATGAACGGGTCATGTGTTCTCTCTTTAACAATAATCTTCGAAAAATCAGACTAGGCTTGAGAATACTCGCTTAATCTCTCCGACCTTTGGTACATTGGCGAGGCGGATCATTGGCAGAACTCCATCACGAACTTGTTCAAGACCTTTACTATGGACAAGTCTATTGCCACTAGCCTGTTCCTTCACATACTCTTTAGTAGCAATCTCGCGATGAAATCTATTATGCCAACCACCATATTTATTAGGCTTACCATCTAGGAAGTGCTTTGGAGTGCATCCTGAGCATATCATTTCATTGTTTACAAACTCTTCTCCAAAGTACTTTTGCAAGTTTTTTCGCGTGTGGTACATGCATGTAGCAGTATTTTCGATTGAATGGCATCGATCACAGATAAAGGTAGGCATTAAAATTCTCGTTTTTATTATACATTAAAAAAGCACTATACCATTATTTTTTTATTAGTTAAAATAAATTTGACGACTTAATTATAGAACATATAATGATATCAAATTAATTGACTAATAAATTTAAGAATATGAAAAATAAAATATTACCCATATTGGCAGGTATGGCACTAACTGCAAGCTGCGCACAAGCTAGTGAGTGGGAATCGTTTATAAATAGCGATGATGTATACATAAAATTTGGCGGTTGGTCAAAACATGTAACTGAATCATTTGATAAGTATGAGTACAATGAAAGTCATAATGGTATTGGTTTAGAGTGGACGTTTTTTAAGTCGGAAAACAAAAAACATAACTTGAGCCTTGGTTACTTCCAAATGAAAGATTCTTTTGATATGGATAACAAACAGGGTGGAATTATATACACGTACAAGCCAGATACAGGTTATTATATTCTCGATAACATCAACTACAATTTAGCTTTGATGGTGATGGAGCGAGGATGGATACATCGATCTAAACCGCATTATAATCATTACTATTTTACGACAGAAGTAGACACAGTACCTTTACCGTACCTGACCTATAATATCACTGATTATTTGAATGTAGATATCATGTACATCCCTCAGTTTGATGAAGCCATGCCTAAGTCTACGTTTTTCATACGTGGTGGGTTCAAGCTCAATAAGATAAATGACTGGTTATAAGAATGAATCAAGAAATAGAAAGAAAATTTAGACTTACCAAAGAACAATTAGATGAGTTTCTGAAAAGATACTCCAGCAAATTAAGTTCTAGTTTTGAAATTGTACAATTTTACTTGGTAAACAAAGAGAAGCAAAAGTTAACAGTTGGGGTTAATGGCTGGGAAATATCTGTTAATGATGCCCAAATAACCATTCCACTTCTCGATGGTGAGTTTGAGAAAATAAATGAATTGAAACTAAGTGAAGAGAGCAATCTTATTGATTTACCTGAATCTTCTTGCAGATTCAGATTTAAGTGGGATATTGCAACAAAAGAAGTAAAAAAAATATTTACTTTTAAAATAGACTCAGAAGGTAAGCTTTTCGAATTTGAGTATGAAATATCAAAAGATGAAAAAACGGATATTGAATCTCTCTGCTCAGAAATAAATTCTAAGATTAGTAAGGTGAGACAGGTTTATTCTGTTGGTTCATTAAAATATGAATTAGACTTGTTTCATAACTTGGATGTTATTATTGTAGAGATCGAATTCAAATGCCAGGATGATGCAAACAATTTCGTCCCTGACTTTGAGTACGACTATGAAGCTACCAATATTAGATCTTTATCAAACCTTCAGTTGTCACTCATAATTGAAAATGCAATTGATTCAAAAAAACAAGCTTGAAGTTTTAGTAAGCAATATAAAAGAATCAGAAGTAAAAATCTGTAACGGTTGCTGAGGACATCTTAAGGGTCGTACCTAATAAAGATGAACTTATTGTAGAAGCATTAGTTCCTAGTAAGGATATAGGTTTTATAGAAAAGAACCAAGATGTTATAATAAAAGTGGATACTTATGACTTTGTAAAGCACGGATATTTGGTTGGTAAAACATATGACATCTCTAATGATTCAGTTGAGAATGAAAAGTTGGGGGTTGTATTCAAAGTAAAAATAAAAATAGAAAGTAATAAGATTAACTTGTCAGGTATGAAAGCAACCATAAGTTCGGGAATGTCAGTAACAGTAGATATAAAAACTGGAAAAAGAAAAATCATAGAGTTTTTCTTAAACCCTATAAAAAGAACTATAAAAGAGAGTGTCTCAGAAAGGTGATACAAAATGAAATTAAATATACTCTGCATTTATGAGATATTCTTAAATTACTTAAGGGAATTGAAGAATAGTGAGGTTGGAATTGTTACGATAGTGTTATTTACTACACCTGTTATTCTATCTCTCATATCAATAATTTTTGCATCTGATCTTATTTTGTTTATGGTTGATAATTTTTGGAAATTGATTCTAATATATATGTGTATATTTTATATTGTAAGTTCAAAAGATGATGGGAAACATAAAGGAAATACAGGAAATAAGTTTTGCATAGCAGTTATCCCATTATTGATTTTATGGACTTATGCAGGAGATATTAAAGGTGAAAAACTTATTAGTATAGAGAATAATGTTAAATTTGGTCATAACACTGATTATAAGGGGAAGGTAAGGTATTGTAATATATATAATGAAGATATTCGAGTAAGCACAAATAATCATATAGATGTATTCTGTGGTGAAAAAAACAATAAGTTTAATGTTGAGTTGAGGCAGTCAAGACTTGGCTTTTATAAATTTAAATATATATGTAAAAATAACATATGCTTAAATAGCTGGAATAAATAAAAAACAATAGGTGGTGGAATATACAATAAATACACAGATTTTGCAGATTCAATGTTAGAATTAATCAAGGATGGAAGTGTAATTCTTTCTTGCTACGATACTTTTACGAGTTTTTGCTTTTGGCAAACGTATTCTCTTTAATGTAATGTATCAGTCGTTTCTTTAGCACTTTAGCTGCATTTGAGTTAGCATGAAGAAATAATTTCATTCATAATAATAAATCCATTTATTTTTAATGGTAAATGAATTCAATCAAAATGAAAAGACCGTCAATGTGTATTGACGGTCTATTGCACTTTATATCGAATTAACTGAATTACAGGAATTTCGCGATCTTAGGCGTACCTGTTAGACGGTTGACGATAGGAACAAAAATCTTGTTTAGCTTTTTAGCTTCATCATCTGAAATAAAATCAGGAAAATCTTTGATAAAGTTAGGTGCATCTTTCACGAAGATCTCGTGGCTCTTTTCACCCTTAAATAGCAAGAACTTAGCGTCACCTGCTTCTTTTACGTTCACAGAAAGCTTCCCGTAAACATCACCTGCTTGGAAAGAACGTACAAAATGTGTGTCGTTGCTGCTGCCTTTATCAACTAGAGTGCCTAGAGATTTTGTTTTTTCATTCAGAATTTTAACTAAAGACATTAAGTATCCTTTTTAGATTTATTCATTAATTGATTCATCGTCATTATAACAATAAAGACTGGAGAGTAAAGCATTTTTTATCACGAATAAAAACTTTTTAAGGGGAGAAAAGTAGCTATTGAGAATGAGCCTCATAGAGGCTCTGTTAATCATGTTTAAGCTGGATGCCTATTGAGGACAATAGCTGATCGGTTTTAGCAAGGTCTTTACCATGACCATTTATCATTAAGCTGTGTATTGGATACTGATCTCTTGGTATCAATCCGCACATTATAGAAGCTAGCGTTTTATGGTTGTCTGTTAACTTTCTCAACTTAGTTTCAGAGTCAGCTTCTAACACTGCCTTAATTGGCTTTGTGCAGTTCATATTAAGATGTTCGGCACTTAGTGTATCTGCCAAAGTGTTTGCTTCGGATTCTGTCTTTGCATATCCGTGATTTATTAGAATTTCTGTTAACGTGCTCATATGTACTTTGAGTAGTTTGGAAACGCGGTGGAGTATAGCATATAGGGATTATAGTTGAAGAAAGAATTTATACAGAATCGCTTGCATATCCCATACCTTAGTGCAATAATTGAATTAAGGTAAGGTTAGGAAATTTGTTATGAAATCAGAAGTAGTTAGTGAACATAAAGTGTCGGGTGGCTTTCTTAGTGTCTTCAGTCTTTCACTAAAAACACCTAAAATTAATGATGTCGGTCACATCGTTCAAACACGCGAAGTTGTGCGACAATCCAACTCAGTATTCGTTTTACCATATGATCCAAAATCAGGTGACTTCTTAGCGGTTCTACAGCATCGAGCTGGCGCGATTGATGAAGAAAGCACATTAGTGATTGAACCTGTCGCAGGTCGAATTGATAAAGACTTAACGCCTTCGTCAATTGCAGTTGCTGAATTAGAAGAAGAAGCGGGTCTCAAATGTGAAGTATGTGACCTAGTGTATCTTGGAGATATGCTATTAAGCCCTGGTGCTTCAACTGAGAAGGGAAGCTTTTATTTAATGCCATGTGACCTCTCTGATATCCAATCAGAAACTAAGCATGGGTTAGAGGAAGAAGGAGAAGATATCTTGTTGCTTAAGTTAAACCTGAATAGCGATGAGTATGGTTATTTACCTTCTTTGCCATTGGGGTTTCTAACATCGCAAGCCAAGATTAGAGTATAGGAATCTCAGAAACTCATTTATTAATCGACATCTTTGGTGTCGATTTTTTATTACCATTAACGAAATTTAATTTTGTTTGGCAAAATTTTCTTAGATGTTATAATTTCCGTGAAATTTAATAATAAAAAACGGAATAATAATATGAAAGAATTAAAACTAATTGAAAAATCAGATAAGTGTGTTTCTAAGGTTAGAGATTATATTGCAGATAAGTTCGGGGTAATACTTACTCTGGAGCAAATAACTACAATATACGATCAGCCCGTCAAATTTTGGGAAGAAGTTGATTCTTTAGAAAAGCTTGAAAGAAACAAGCTAAGTATTAAAGCTCAAGGTTACATCCATCACTATTTCTGGACTCGTCTAACAGGTACTCTTGCCCCTCATAGCATGAGAAGTGAGGATTTTGAAAAGATAAAATCCATCACCAGCGGGTATGATTGGGAGACCAAACTTCACAATTATGAAAAGGTTATTAATGAGCGATTTAAATCATCATTTTAAACTTTAAAGCCAGAATTATGTTCTGGCTTTATTTACTTTTAATCTGAGAGGTGTATAATAAAAATAAATTCGGAGGGTTAGAAATGAAAGAAAAACTTAATAGCGCGTCTCGATATCTAAATCCAGGTCTAGTTAATCGACTTATGTCGAGCAACATTGAAGCAACTGTCCTTAATGACGGTACAGTACTTGTTTGCGGTAGTGAGTTTAGACTTTCCGAAAATAGCACTTTCAAACAAGGAGATGTTCTGATTGTCTCTTTAGAAAAAGATATTGTTGCAGAACTCAAGTCAGAGAAAGAAGCCCAAAAAGAACTTAGAGTCCGTGAAGCCGAAGAAGCTAAAGCGAAAATTAAAAAAGAGTCATGCAAGTACATTTCAGAAGAAAAGCTCATTATTGATGGGTTTATTTCGAACTCACCAAGCACTAAAGATATCCTTGAGATTTTAGAGAGCAAGCTTGAAACCTTCCGTGTTAAAACCAAATTATGTAACAACTCCAGAGCATCAGGAATCGATTACGATCTGAAATATGCCTTAATGCTTGCTAGCAAAGAGGTCGTTGAATATTTGCTTGAGCGAGTAATCAAGCTAAATCCTGAAGACTTTGAAAAGTATTACGCATACAGTCCAAATGAGAATGTTGGTTCTGGTGGTAAGTATCACTTAGCCTTGACTAAACCACTAAAAATTGGTCGCTTAAAACGAGAATCTGGACAAATTATTTGTAGTCCTAACAAAGATTTTTGGGGGCTGGATTTGAGAGATGATAAGGTAATTGATCTTGGAGTCTGCAAAAAGTGTCTTGAAACGGCTATTAAACTTAGTGGTTGGAGCTAGGTAATAATGCTAGATTAAGTCTTTATCATCAATAGACTGGAGTGATAATGAGATCTGTTAGATTTAGAAGGAAACGTGGAGAATCAACATTTAACCTAGATATCCCAAAAGGAATTAAAGGTAACGATATTTATATTCCTGATCTGGTTAATGTTGGTGGTGATTACTTTGGCGATATGGACATTGCTAAAATAGAAACCTCTAAAAATGATGATCAATCAATCATGATTAATTTCAAGGATGGTCGTAAGGCAAAACTCAGAGGTTGTATGGAAGAAGTTCGTGGAAATATTGAACTACAGCCTCTAGAAGTAGGACAAGTGGTTAGTTTGAAGTTCGAAAGGGATTATGAAGCAATCCCTTTTGTCGTTACTGTCATTGAATAATTCACAATCAAGGTGCTTAAGTAGTTAAATTGAACGAGAGTGAGCGCAATCCCCTTCCTTTAGGTAGGGGTGAGCGAACATGAAAACAAAACCAGATTATTTCTTGTTTTCACTAAAAACCTTGTTGCCACAGAAAGTGTCGCGTGATAATTTAAGGTTTTCATTAATCTAATGTTTTTCGGGATTTACCTTGGCAATATTAGGCTTTTGCTACAATATTTCTGATAAACTCAATCCAGAGCAAGCCACACTTTTTGCTCAATGGATTGGTGCTGCCAATGTGATCCGTAATCAAAAGATTAACGAATATAAAACCTTTCTAAAAAACGAAACACCAGAGCTTATCGCTCAAGGTTACGCTTCAATCAAAAACAATCCTGAGCTTTTATTTTTAAAAGACATTCCAGTTCAACTTCTACGTAATGCAGCAAGTTCAGTTTTCTCTGATGCGGAAGCCGCGAGAAAAGGACTTAGGAAGTTTCCAAAAATTAAAAACAAGTTTAAAAAACGAAGTGTTATTTTAACTAAAGAAATGTTCTTTATTGAGCCTTTCGATAATGGCTCTCGGATCGTGATTAACAATCATGCCAAAGCGAAGCGAAGAATTGTGTTTTCATTGGTTATTCCCCACAAGCCTGAGCAAATCGGGAATCAAATCAGGCTTTCACGACAAGGTGCGAAATTCACTTTATCTGGTAGCTTTGATGATGGTCTCTTGGTTTTAGATGAGAAACAAATCCTTTCAGATTTGTCGCATTTATCTTATGAAGAGCTTGAGCTTAAAACCACTGGTGTTGATAGAGGTGTTGCGCTTCACCTTTGTTCTAGTGATGGATTTTCCGTTACTTACAGCCCTGAAGAAATAGCGCGTAAAAAGCGCAGAGCGAAAAAGATAGCGCATTATCAGCGCATCCTCGCTCGCAAGAAGCGATTAAGCAAGAACAAAACTAAAGCTTGTGAAACGAATCAACAACGCATTGTACAAACCAGGATCAGCCGTATTCAGGCGAAAGAGTCCGATTGCCGAAAAAATCATAATCACCATATTTCAAAAGCATTAGTCGAAAGTTCCAATCAAATTATCGGTCTGGAAGATTTGAATTTAACGGGCATGACTAAACGTGCCACACCTAAGAAAAAAGAAGATGGAAAAGGATATGCCAGAAACCGAGCCAAAGCGAAAAGCAGTCTAAATCGATCACTGCTTGGCGTTGCGTTAGGTCAATTGGCTACTTACATCGCGTATAAAGCCCGTAAAGCGGGTAAAATTGCAATTAGCGAGCTGAATCCAATGAATAGCTCAAAAGAGTGTGCTTGCTGTGGGAGCTTAAATACAGAGCGTCCAGACCAAGCGACTTTTATCTGTTTGTCATGTGGGAACAGAGATAATGCTGACTCAAATGCAGCTAAAGTGCTAAAGAAACGACTGATACATTACATTAAAGAGAATACGTTTGCCAAAAGCAAAACTCGTAAAAGTATCGTAGCAAGAAAGAAAAAACTGGCTGACAGAACCGACACCAGTATAAAAACGAGAGACAAAGAAAGCGCGGTGCTAACGCCTTAGTGATGTTAGCCATAAGACCATAGAACGATGGCACCTTTCGTCTGATATTTTATATCGGAAATGTTTCTAACAGGATGAATATTTGAGCTTCGGCATCAATTATTCAGAAACCCAGCACTTTAGGGCTGGGAGGTTCATCATCATGCTCTTTTCCTTACCTACATAGAACTCCTGATCGATATAGTTCATGGACTCTATGTTACACATAAAGACCAGAATTTCATATGCTTAGAGTGTGTGTGGTGCTACATTTTACCGATGGTGTATGCAGGGGTTTTCTCAAATCCCCAATAAAACCTGTTAGAAGCCAATTCGCCATTAACATATCGTGCGGTGCAGAAGGATTCATTCGGTTTTAAAGATACGAGTACATCATCACACCAACAGAACACTGTTCCTTCTTCTAGCATTCCTAGTTTTTGCTCAATAGTTTCAGATTTCTCGAATTCGATTTCAGGATCGTTTTCTAAGATAGCTGATGAAATTGCAGCAGACACAAAGTTAATTTGCTCAGAATAAGGGCTATTAGCACCAATGTGTAAGTTTAAAAAAATATGAAGCAAGGTATTTAATGACTTAGCATCTTCATTAAGCTCATCAAAGTTCAAAGAGTCAACCACTTGAATATGAGTATTTGCAGCCTCAAGATCGATACAAGCGGATTGGATTAGCTCTTTGATTTGTTGCTTAGTAGGAATCATGTTCTTCATCATTATCGACCATCTTATAGGTTAGAGGAAAGTAGCAATTCAGCAGCATTATAAGCGATGTACTGAATTTGTTCATCATCGAATCGGTTTTTGTAAATTCGACAAGCTTCACGTTGAAACTGATTTACATAATCATCGATAAAACCATTTGAACTATTGTTTGAGTCAACATTGAATTTATCACAAGAAAAAGAACTTTTACTATTTACTGCCAAAGTTTGACCTTTAGATAGATTAGTTCTTGATGCTTTTAGAAACTTATGCAGCTCTTGTTTAGAGACTGTACGAAATTCCTCTGCTAGAACCTTGTTCTCTGCGAGTAAGATTTCTTCCTCAGTAAGAGATCTTGGCTTTAAGTGCTTACCGAGAAGCAAGTCATTAGCAGAATAGCTTGAGCTATTGCTCTCATAAACATGTGTTCTTTGTTCAAAAGGAAGGTCTTGACGTACAGACGCGCTCAAATGAGAAAAAAAGATTGAGCTGAACATAACAGCGCAGGCTGTAAGTAACCATCCAATTGTTCTTTGTTCTTTTTGAACTTCGTTACGCATCTTAATCCTAAACCTTTTCTTTGTTTTTCTTAATTATACACAAGCAATATAGAAAGTAAAGTTTATTTGCCAATCTCGGAATTAATAATTAAACAATCTATAGATTATTGTTGAAACGTTGCAACGAAAAATTATAAAATCATTAATAATTAAATAATAGGAATAAATAAAATGATTAAAAAATTAAGTGTTTTGGCGTTGATATCAATTTCCTCTACTGCATTTGCAGGAAATCTAGATCCTAACTCTGCTGTATTTGGAACTGGTGTCGTTTATCGAGTAGTTGATGGCGATACAATGATAGTAACAGCCGACAGTCGAGGTGTTTACGATCAGCTAAAAGGCGCTGCAACAAAAAATAAAGAGAAAAAGCACTTTAATGATAAATATGGTAGTTTTAAAGTTCGAATAGGAAACATTAACACACCTGAGTCAGTACATAGAAACCAAGCAAAAAATACCGTTGAAGGTAAGTACGCTTCTGATTATGTGAAGAAGAACTGGGAAAAACAAGAAGTAAGTTTTGTATGTTGGGACTTTGGACACTATGGTCGTCCTATCTGCTCTCTGAGCAGTAACGGGATTGATCTGGGCGCTGATCTTATTGAAAAGGGTTACTCAACCTACGAGTACAAATGGGGAAAACACCCATTCTTGCATAGCATGTATATGAAAAAAATGATGGAAAAGTAAAACTAAGACCCCTCTACGAGGGGTTTTTTATTGCTCTTATTATTTCTACGTGGTTAAATATTATATGTAAATATATTGTAAATATTATCAAATAAATATCAATATAAAATCAATAACATATAATAAATTAGGAAATTATAATGAAGCAAATTAAAACAGGTATAAAAACTGGAGATAAGAAAAAGCATGATGGGGAAGAGCCGCAACTACGCAGGATCGCTATCGATATCCCTAGCTCTTCTGGAAGTAGTGTTAGAGTAAGCTTAGTAGAAATCACTTTAGTATTAACTATTATAGTAGTAATGGTTTTAATGGCTCTTTCTATGGCTTCAGATCTAAAAACTGCCCACAACGAGATTACTTCTAATAGTTATACTGATTTACTGCATAAGGGGCATCCTATAGCGCCTCAAGAAACAGATATTAATTACACAAATCACTATCGAGTTTACACATTTAGAGATCAAACAGAGTGCTTTAATGTAAACAAAGAAAAGTACAGATCTACAGGTAAGACAAGAAGTGTTTTTTACACTCAATTCCATGCTAGTTGCGATACTATAATGAATAGAATTTATGACTTTCATTATAAATACAACAAAGATAAAGCTCGGATTTTTGGGTTAAGTGTTTTTAAGGGAACTGGTGTCGAACGATACTATCCAGTCTATAAAAATGAAAAAGGTGAATTAGTATACCTTGGTGGTATTCCAGCTACGTATGACTTCATCGAAGTTTCAAATGACAAGAACAGTCTTGGTTACAATATAGATATGTTCAATGAATCATACAAAATGGTTGGTGTTCAATGACAAAAAAAGTGAACGGTCATATAACAGTGTCTAAGCCTCAAAAAATAATTCTTGTATCCTTAATAATATTTCTTGGTGTGCTAATAAATTGTTATGAAATCAAAATAGATGAAAGTCATCAAAACAGGAAAGAACCCGATGAAAACTATCTTGTCGTAGCAAAGCCAAACAGTAGAACTGGGTATAAAGGTATAGACAGGTACAGGGTTTACACTTATGCATCGAAGGAAGATTGTGAAGCTGCTAATTCCAAAACATACTCAACTTACCGTCAATTTCGACTATCCTGCGATGAGATTAAGCAGAAAGCTGACTTATTCCATAACAAATTTGGCAATCGTGGTAATAACGTAGTTGGATTCAGTATTTTTAAATCGAATTATCTAGAGAGGTATTTCCCGATTTATGAAAGTGACGAAGGAGATCTGATTTATCTTGGGGGGCTACCAGCCACATATGACTTTATTGAAGTGTCGAAGGGTGTAACAAACGACCTTGGATACGACATCAACACGTTTAACAACGTATATGCAATAAATGGTGTTGAATGAATGTATAAGCCCGTTACGAAAACGGGCTTTTCTCTCTATGGTTGTAATGACACAGACCTATCTTTTATCTCTCTTAGTTTCAGGTCATCAACAATATTGACTCTTGTTGGTTTTTCATAACCAAGAAGTTTGGAGTGTTCATTAGTATAACCAAATGGTCCAGGCATCAAACCATTAATATGGTCATTTGTGTTTTGGTATAAATCTAAATTTTCAAATGCTAACAACATCGCGTCATTTAAGTGATCCCAGTTCTCTGATTTAAAACCACTATATGATAGCTCAGACCTAAAAAATCCTAGTGATGTAAATGCCTTTTGAACAATCCTGTCTGTTCGTTCAGGTTTGCTACGTTCTTTAGCAATCATTTTCTTTAGCGAGTCCAGTGTTATCTCTCTATCTTCGTCATATGCATAGGGCATGATAAAGTGTGCATGGAAATCGCATAGAATAGACTTCTCTGTAAAAGAAGTAGAAATGATTGCGCTATTTTTTTGATTAATTGCTTCTTGAAGTGTATCCATATGCGATGAAGGCAACACAACTGTTAAAGATGAGTAATAAGTTCCTCCAAATGGTCTTGTTCTATACTCATCGTATTTTTCATTTGGCTCATTATCCAAAATTTCTATATCAACACCATTTTCTTTAAGCTCTTCAATTACAGATATTAAATCATTATGTGTCATTTCATGATTTGGGTACATTGAAATAGCCAGATCATAAAAACCTTTACCGCCTTTATCTGCGAACAGCTTAACTGATTTGTTATACTCATCAATTGACTTTTTAACTTCGTCTTCAAAGCTGCTATACGGAATTTTTGTTGCCTTTATCTGTTCGCTTATTGTGTCAATAACTTTTTGGTTAGATACAATGCTATTGCTAATATGGTCGGTTAACAATTTAGAAAGTTTAGATTTATTTTCGATTTCATTTTGAAGTAAAGTTTGTTGTTGCTTGAGAACAAATAGAGCTTTCTCATCATCGGTAGTATTTGTTTTCTCTTTCGTGTTTAAAAGATGACTATATATTGCTCTAATTTTCTTTCTCAATGTTGGAGTTTTCATTATTTTATTCCTATTGTTTTTCTTGATTATATCATAAAAAATAGAACCATTAAGTTTTTAAATGTGGGATTGCGTGTTATAATTTAAGAATTAAATACTGCTAAGAGATAAAAATAATGAAAAAAGTTGTAGGTGGTAAATTCATTCTTAATGATGTTACTGAGAAGGTTATTGAATTTCCTGAAACCAGAGATGGTAACATCAAAATCACTTTCGGAGGTCATGAAGATGGATTCGTTGAATCTATCCCTCTTACATCTTTCGAAGAACAAACTGGTTACTATATTCAGGGATTGGAACCAGAGATGAAGGTATCGCCAGAATCGCTTATTAAGAGCTTCGTAAACGAAGCATTGCGCAATGATTTCTATGAACCTCAGTATGACCCTAAATCGGGTATCGTTGCTGCTGGTGTCTGTAAGTTCGCAAACCATCGAGATGTAAATATGGAAGCTTGGTTTGCTATTCATGACAATTCTTCTCGTCCTTTGTATGACCATGAGGGTGTCTACACTATCCACGTATCTAAAAGTGATGGTAGTAAGACCATTAACGACAAAATCCATGTTAAACATGTTGTAGAACTTGATGACGCGCTTAATCAGGCTATGGAAAAGCTCAAGTCTTATGTTGTGAATAAAGTACAGATCTTGAATCCAGGGATGTTTCAAAAAGACGCTGACCGTGAATATTCAGAAGATGGTTATCCTAAGCTTAAGGCTGGTGAAACGCTGTCAGATTACTTTAAGCAATTAGAAGCACCTGGTGGCATTGTGATCAATTCAAAAGGGAAGTACCAAGCGTTCCATAGTTACGATAGCATGAATAAGAACACGGTTAGTGGTCGTACTCTTAGTTATGAAACGAAAGACTATAAAACCCTGAAAGGTGCTGTTAAATACCTAGCCTCACATCATTTTGATGAAAATGGTTTGGTGACAGACTTTATCGATGCTGAGTTCGAAGAATCCTTTAAAGAAGAAATCATGCGTTTTGGTGGTTTAAGCACTTCAAGTGACTGTTGGGGTGACGGGATGTTAAGAGATTACGATTGCGGAAAAATCTTTATCCATCCAGCGGAAAGTCGTTTTGTAGATAATTTCGGGTATAAAGCAGACATTAAGTTTGTGTTTACAGATGAGAAAACAGGTAAAACTTACACCGAGACGTGTCCAATTAGTGATAGATGGCGTGATAATGGTGGTGGTTTTGCTCGTCATTTTACACCTCTTTACTTGGGTAGGGAGTCAGCGTTGAGAAGTGGTGAGATTACTTTTGATGACGATAATCGTACAGTTGCAGAAAAGATGGAATACCACGTAGAGCGCGTTAAATTCCATGAGGAAAGAGCTGATTACTCTCAATCAAGAATCAAGGAATATGAAGCTAAAGCTGACTCTGACTGTAACTATGCTAGATTCCTCAAAATGGAACTCGAAAAGGTTGAATCAATCAATAAGCTTATTGATGCGCACAAGGAAGCGTACAAAGAGTTGAAAGAAACCAACGAAAAAGAGCTTTCTCTGTAAATATATAAACCAATACATGAAAAGTTTTAAACCTTGCGTGAATCAAAAGTTCGCGCAAGGTTTTCTTATATTCAGTTGTTGTTCGTTAAGAGCCGACAATCCAGTTTAGTCGTCGTTTTCATGAGTAATGACTCTTTAGTTTCCATCAATATTTGCTATCAAAAATTACTTCGAAGATCTTCAGTGTTAATCACTTCACCTCGCAAGTCCATTCCAAGCAGCTCAAACGCTTGATCGCTCGTAATATCCTCATAATCGCTGCTCACGACTTCATAAACATGATAGTGAAGAATGCCTTCGATTTGATTAGATGTGATCGGAACCGTGTGATCGCTTCGAATTAAGCTGCCTCGGTCAGCTTCTGTGCTTGCTCGTTCATAACCCTTAATGTACGAGAATGTAACCAAGAAATTACGCGCTGATGCATTAAGTTGATTACCTGCGATTACCATAAAATCGGAAAAAGACTCGCAGTAACCATATTTATTAAGTCTACTTTTGGTCTCAACAATACGATTGTGTTTGTCGTAATTGATTTGTGTTACTAGAGCTGGCAAGCAGTGCGGGTACTTAATGATTTTAATGCCTTCAGGTAGAAGTTCTTGATGGCTTAAGCTCATATCAAATCGAACAGGATATAAACCCGTATTGTCTTCCAGCCGCGTGACTTCAGTGGATAGATTGTCCATTTGGTACATTTCAGCAAACACCTTAATCGGTGGTTCGCCTTCACCATAAACCTCTGCAAGATTTTTTCGATATTCAGAGAGCTTTTCTTCTGAAACCTTTGAAATTTCGATATTAACTAACATAAATCACCTCTGTTTATTATTATACATAGGTAATTATGAGAGTCAATTTATTATGCGATGAATAGAATAACAAATAGTGCGAAGGCAATAAAAGAAGCTAAAGCGCGTGACTTGGATTTTTTGTAGAAGATCTCATGATACTCTTTCATTGCACCTTCATGAGAATCTAGTGAGGAACCATGATGTAGTACATCCAAAGCAAAGTTCAGTGTCATTGCTCCTGAGAGGATAGACATGATTAACCAGACAGGATTGAAATTTAAAATGATCATGGTTTCTCGCTAAAGTAGAATGCTAACGATTAGGTTATTCTGATTTTAACACTTTATCACTTTGCATTGTAAAATTAATATTTTGAAATATTCGAATAAGTTCTTTATTTTTTGGCATAGGAAATTGCAATGTTTCTATCGCTTCAGGAATATGTGTGCAGTGACCGCTATCATAAAGCATAGTTACCTTTCGAACAATAAAACCATCTGTTGTTGGCAGTAGTTTAATGTTTATTCGGCACTCAAATGGCTGATCAAGATCCAGATTTATTGCATTTTTAAATAATTCTTGGAATTTCTCGTTATACATCTCAAATTCTTGATCACGTTCACTCTTGTACATCAATCTCTCTTGAGTTTGCTGCTCAAGCTCAGCAAAGATTCGATCAAGCTCTGCATCGTCCTTAGAAGAAATGTCTTTTTCTATGGCAAAGGACAAAGAAGAATTTAAACATAATATAGATAATAGTAGTAATCTCATAGTAAAAACCTTACTTTTCAATACATATAGAGAAGCCTCCACGAGGGAGGCTATTAGGTCTTTAACTCTTCCTGGTTGACCAGACCAGAAAGGCATACAGATTAGATCTGTATGTGAACAGTAGGTCGCACATAGAGCTTTAGCTCACTACATCGTGATAGACGATGCAGACCGCATAATCGGTTATGTGCTGAGTGAGCTTCAGTGAGCGCCTATCAAGATTTGAACTTGTTAACCCCTCCAAAATGGGGATAGCCGCTATGATGCTCTATTGCACCGATAATTTTAAACTCAAGGCTTAAGCCTTTCAGATAGAGCAGTATTACTACTGGCTCGCTTGTAACAAGCAAAAGTTTATATCGGCAGCAAAATTTGGAGCGTATAAAGGGGTTCGAACCCTCGACACCTGACTTGGAAGGACAGTGCTCTACCAACTGAGCTATATACGCATTTGGATGCGGAAGGCAGGATTCGAACCTGCGAACTCCATCATGATGGCGTTAAGCCTCTAACTTCAACCGCACTGATTTTAGAACCAGGGCAGGAAATCCTGCCAAGGTCTAAGAAAAACTCTACGGTTACTATTCTACCGAAAAGTCACCTGCAATCTCAGCCCCTAATGTCCAGTCACATCCTGTCAATCTCCAGCGGCTTTGCGACCTTCATTGACTAAACAGGTAGTGACGCAATTAAAAATTGCTGACCTTATCCGCTATGCCTCCAACTCGGATTCTATCCCATACACAAAAGCTTAAGTTGGATTCCAGCTCCGTGATGAAAGAACAGTGTTCTCTCAGTGGGTAGAAGAAATAATATCAACAATAAAAAGTATGTGCAACTACTTTTTATGTGTTTTATTAATTCTTCGTTTTTTACATTTGTAGCTCATGAAGCAGCTTATAAGCAGCATCAACTATGTCATTTTCACCCAGAGTCGGTTCATCAGTACCTACGATTTGCTCTAACAACGCAATTACTGAAAGATATCCCTCAGATTCAATACATTCAGCCATAGGAGCATTGAAGTGCATCGTAAACCAGGTATCAATGCATTTCATTGAACTTTTCTTTGGGATAGACAAGATGTCTTGACCAATTCGGCTCTCATGAGCATATAGCTGGTCTGATTCAATCAGACCAACCAACATTGCCATTGAAAGGTGCGAAGCTCCTGAAACCTCGACCTCATGGCTTTCGCTTCTTAATAGCCACTTCATAGCTATTAACCACGTTCTAGGAGACGGATCAGCTCAATGATGCCGTTGTTCGCACGGCTAATGTAGTTAGCCATACCTAGTGAGTGGTTTGCAGTCACGCCGAATGGTGAACCATTCAGGACAACAGGCCAGTAGCGAGTTTTCTGTGTATCTTCAAGATCTCGAATGATCTGCTTCAAGCTGGCTACAGCGTTTTTATCTTTCAGAACCGTACCGAAATCGTCTTCTACTGCGTATAGAAGTTGAATTAGCGCCCATGAAGCACCGCGAGCTTCCCAATACACATCATCAATTTCCAGCCAAGGGGTTTTAGCTACAACCTTCTGATCACTGTAAGTAGATTGTACAGCAGCTTTGTCATTAGAAAGGTCAGTATTAAAACGTTCCTGTTCTACTGATGCCGATAGTCGTTGGCTGTAACTACCAAGTGAGTTTGATACCAAATCTAACCATGCGCGAAGGTTATCAGCACGAGCATAGAACTGAGCATTTTTATCTTTTGGATCAGAGATGCGAGAAAGGTAATCACCTAGAGCTTTAGAAGCTTTCTTGTATTGATCTTCTGATGATGGGAACCACCAGCTAGTCGGAGAATAGCTGATCGAAGAAAACGCTTCTGATAGTTTTTTGTCTTTCAGATCTTGCGATTGAGAACGGCTGAACTCTTTTTCAAGAGTAAGAACAGAGTCCTTTACCATTCCGATCACGCCTTCTTCCCAGTTCGGCATGTTATCGAATACCTTTGCCTTAACAAGAAGATCGTTCGATGTAAAACCGCCAGTTTTATTGAGAAGTGTTTCGATTAACTGAATGTTAGTAGCAGTGAATGCGTCACCAACCACTTGATCTGAGTTCTTAATTTGCTGAATTTTAAGAATTTCTTTTGTTTGTTTTATGTCTGGTGTGTTGCTTATCACATGTACATAACCAGTAACCGCTATGACAGATGCAGCTATAGCAGACAGGATTAGTTTACTTTTATAAGACTTTTTTGGTTGAGTCATTAAATGATCCTTTAATTTAATTAATTGTGTGTACTATTTTGATTTAGTTGTTATGGATCTTATACACTTCAATTTAAAAGTAAAGTAAAAATTCAAAATTATAGAAAAGAAAAGGATCGATGTTCATCAGCTATGCTGATGTTTTATTTGGTTAATTGAGATTGATTGTTTGCTCCCTGCCTTTGATTAAGAAGGGATGAGTTTTGTGAGGAAGAGTTGTGTTGAATTAGGGGCGGTTTTCGAGTACTCATTCAAACCCTTGTCTTACCGCCGTGACGTTAGCCTCTGTGAGGATTTTGAGTCAAGTCGCGTTTTGGGTAACTTGAACTCGCCTTTAATAATACAAATAAAAATTGATAAGTCAATAGTTATGTGCTTATATTGTGCAAAATTACAAGAGGTTAACATGAAAAAAATATTCACTAGATTTGGTTTGGCTTACCTAGCTTTCCCTACATTAGGGATACTTGGATTCGGATCTTACGCAATCTTTCAGCAAAACCTATTACTGGATTTCGTCATCTATCTAATTGCTACTGCAATTATTACTTCTATAGCATTAGTAATTTTTGAAAAGAAGAGAATAAGAGCAAACGAAAGCAGGTTAGGTGAAGCAGGTGAAGCAGACCTTAATGGGCTTGAACCATCCAGCAATTGGAACCAAGTAGAGCTAGATGCTTGGATAGAAGCCAATCAATTGATTGATACCTATCTTGAGAAAGAGCCATCAATTGAGGGTATTAAGGCAAACACGCTCTCAATTGTTACTTTGATAGCTAACCGTTGTTCCAACTCAAGATTCAATGGTGAACTTGCCTTTACCGCGCCAGAATTTCTGATCATGTTAGAAGAGGTATCTAAAAAATACCGAGAGCATCTTCTCGAAAACATACCTTTCGTTGATAGCGTGAAAGTTTCGACTCTGAAAACTTGTTATGATCATAAAGATACGGCAAATATTCTATGGAATATTTATCGCGCATATCGAGTAACGACTCCTACAGGTTTGATTTCAGAACTGAGAGGAATGATTACCTCTGAAATCTACGATAAGTTTAATGATGATTTGCGAGTTCATTTACTTAAAATTCTATATCAGGAAGTCGCGACAGTAGCGATTGATCTCTATGGTAAAAAATACGATTCCAAATTGTATACTTCAGTAAGCGAAACAAGTAAGAAAGATAAAGAGTCAATTAGCAAGTTCAAAATTGAACCGATTAGAGTTTCAGTTGTAGGTGAGATTAGCTCTGGAAAATCCAGTATTATTAATGGATTATTAGGAAAGGTAATGTCGGAAGTGTCGGTCTTACCTACGACTGATAAGTTTACAGCCTATCAATACAAAAACAATGAAGTAGATTTTACTCTGGTTGATAGTCAAGGTATTGATGGAAGTGAAAATCAATTTGAATTAACGCTTAAAGAAATTTCAAAAAGCGACATTGTAATATTTGCTGTTAAAGCAAATAAGCCTTCTAAAAACAATGATATTGAATTGATCAGTAGAGTGCATAATTATTACGAAGCGAACCCTAAAAAGAAAAAACCTGTATGCATTATGGCAATAACACATGCCGACATGGTTAAGGGTAATGAAGATGCTGCACTTGAATACAATAAGTCTGTATTTGAGAGTTTGAGCGTTATTGATGAATATTGCTTAGTACAATCCTCAGAAACAGGGTATGAAGAACTGAAGTCACGATTCATAGCAGGGTGCGACCAGGCATTACATGTTCAATTCAATCGTAGACGATTTGATACATCAACCATTGAATCAATGAAAAGTGAAGCTAAACGGTTGAAAAACGCACTGGTTAAATCATTAAAAATTGTAATAAAGTAGAAGTGAAACATGATTATTTACTACAAACACAGTGAGAGAAAGCCATCTGATGGTGATCTAAAAATCATGGCTAATGGAGACATGTTCATCCGTGGTCAATCTTATGCTAGACGGAATGGTCATATCATTGGGGCAATTGCAAACAGTTTTACTTGGTATCCTTTCCATAAAGAAGAAGAGTCATTTGAACCATACTCTGTCTCTAGAGATAGAGAAGAGTACAAGAAGAAAGGTTTGCAAATATACAGCACGAACTCAAAGCGCAAAAAAGAAAAGCATAAACACTTAAGACTAAATCTTCATTTAGAAGAAGATCGTAAAAAATACATGGAAATCTTCAATTGCACAGAGATTAGTGAAGGTATTGATTCTGTTGTTCTTTCAATAAAATGCTAGTCAATAAGTTATAGGGAATAGAAATGAGAAGATTAGATTTATCGGATTTGGAATCAAACTTAACACGTTTTTACCAGGAAAAGCTTAATGAAGCGATACTTGAGAAATTCCCTGAAGCGAAAGAGATTGAATTTCCAGTAGTTCTTTTTTCTGAGTTTAGCAAAAGTTATAAGACAGCAAGATTTTTTGTAAGTGTATTCCCAGTAGATGGTGTTAAATATCAAGTAATGCTTGCAGAGTCATATTCATTTACTGTTGATTGGTTAAGAAGCCTAGAGACCTACGAGGATGTTGAAAAGCATGTGATCTGCTACATCAATATTGATATCGAGTTTATTGAGAGAATCAAAATAGAAGCTCAAAAAATGGGCTTTCAAATTGCTTAAAGTATAGCTTATGAGTTATAAAAAAGGAGTCATCATGACTCCTTTTATTATGTAGGTGCTACATGCTAAGTGTAGAATCTCTATCTCGGTGGATGGTTTTTGCATTGCATAGAACAAAGTCTTTCATAAGATTAGAAACTGATGCTCCAATGATAGGATCGGTTTCGTGTGTTTTCATTGGGATGTTGATACTTGGGAACAATAAGTTTTCGTATTGTTGATGTGACCAGCCTTTAATAGCTGTATCAAAATCACCCTTCAGAACGCACTCAAGCCTTGCAATTGCATTAGAGGTGGTTGCCTTGACTTTATCCGTGTTAATCCCTGTCTCAGCTTCTAGAGCTTTATAATCGATATCTCTTAGATAGCTTAAAAGTCTACCAGCTTCTTTTTGCGCATAGAGCTTTGGAGATGAAACAGATAATTTAGGCTGATACGGGTATGATGATTGTAGAGTGTAAGGAATATTTAACTGATCTACTGACATTGTGGAGTTAAGATCGCTTCCGACAACTTCTAGAATATCCTTACCATTAATGACACTGTAGTACTCATCTTTTCCTAGCATTACAACGTGATTTGCTAACCTGTTTGTATGAGCGATATCTAAGATATCGTACTCATCATTAAGATGATCCATAAGCTCGCGTACTAGCTTTCTTGCTCGTAAATTAAAACCATGCATCTCTGGATCTGACATTGATTTTTCAATGAGATACCCTTCATGTCCAAGGTTGCTCTTACTTTTGTCTTCAATAGAATTAATTACATTCCAGAATTGGGATTCTGAGAATGAGTTAGCTTTCTCATACATGCTCAAATCATGTTCAGGAATTTGAATTTTGTATTTGCTTTCAGTTGCTGCGAGGCTCAAAATCTCTTGGCTTTCTGGAATGATAACTTTCTCTGAATCGATATCGAATAAAGCAGTAAGATTTTCACCAGTTTGTCTGTCAGTGATAGTGATAATGGCTTCTGCAAGCTCATGTGCTAAGAATTCAGATGGGAAACACTCATCTTTATCGAAAAGATATTGCAAATGAGGAACATTGAAGTCTGTCATTTCATAATATTCGGTTGCGGGTCTATTAAAACCAAACCTTACTTGTTCATTTTCTTTGAAGATTTCAATGGTTAGTTCTTGACCATATTTGCCAAGAAAGTTGCTAAAAACAGTACCCCCGTTTTTTTCAACCGCCAAAATTGAGTCTTTTAATCTTGCATAAGATAAAATTGGTGCTCTCATGTGGATTCCTTTGAGTTTATATTTTTCTTATTATATCACAGTGCTTTTATACAACAAATAAAAACCCCGCTTAGCAGCGGGGATGACACGATGTTCTCAGAACCAGCTTCTTATTTCTTCTGCTTCTTCAGGGGTTAACCTAATATGTGACGGTTTTTTGCCGTTATGTATTTCACTCACTCGGTTAAGTTCTTTTTCCCACTTTTCTTTCGTCTCTTGATCCTGGATTTTGCTTGTATCAAGACTCGCTTTTCCTGATGCTATGATCAGTGCCATCATAGAAGGTAGTTCAAATCGTCCAGTAAGGTACTTTACTTCTTTTCCTTCTATAGGTACAAACTTCATCTCAGAGTTCATTAGTTTGTTTAGATAAATATCGGCTGCTTCTTGGTATTTGCCGATAGAAGCAAGGTTATATACTAAGTTCTCATCATAAACTTGTTTCTGAACTTCGATTTTGGCGATATATAAGGTAATAAAATCACCCAACTTGAGATTGTTGGCGCTGGTTTTTTCAATAAATTCTTTATTATCCTCAATCAATTGGTAGCGTCTTTGTGCTAATTTACCAATTGCTCTAATGGTTTCATCCTCATGGTTTTTTGAATAATAAATCATTCCATCTATCGCATTAATAAAAAGTAGTCCGTTTTTATCATAGGCTTCAAGCGCGAAAAAGAAGTCATTTTCTTTTAGTGCTACGTTACCAGGTTTATATGTAAATTCTTTATTATTAATTGATATTGTCCTCTCGTACTTTGATTTATCGAACATTTCATCTATTACAGAGTTATTGATTGAAAATACAACTAATAAAATCAAAGTGTATGATGTTGCAGATGCGAAAATTGCCTTTTTCCAATCAATCTTTGGCTTTTCGTCAAATATGATTGATAGAAATATAGCTATTGTGAGCAAACCTAACATCATAGTCATATAAAATTTCATTTCTGAAAAATGGCTACTTGTAAATTCATCCTGATTAATTATATTTTCAGAAAAGCCAGGAGTGAATGGAAGCATAAAGATTAGAGACGGGATTATCATTCCAAAGATAACTGAATATGGTATTTTTTTAGTATCTTTATCTTCTTTCTCTACAGGCTTAACAAAAATTAAGTTCAAAAATAAATATGAGAGCAAAAGAGATATTGAAGAGTTAAATAAATCGTCCTTGAAACCATAGTGGCTACCAAATTCGAATAATTTTGAAAACTCGGAAATAGTTACAAAACTGTAGCTTATGCTAAATGCAAAGAAAATAACTGAGAACATACAAAATAAAAATGAAGCTATATCAATTAAAATCAATGCATACTCATTCTTAACTTTTATTCTCACTAAATTCAATGTTTCTACAAGCTTCTTCTCGAAATTGAAAATTTTATCTGTATATTTATCATAAGAGTTTATAATTTTTGAAATTGAAATAGTTATCATTACCGCAGGAAAGAAATATAAATGTGAAAAAATATCGCTTGGACGGGCATTTATTTTATCAAATATTTCATCTTCAAGCATATTTAGATTACTAACCCAATTCAATGCAAAGACCCCCATAATAAGAAGTATATATGCAAAAAACCTAGATGATGAAGGATGCTTAGGTTTATCAATGCGATTTAAAAACGCTTTTATTTTTGATTTGTTCATTATTAGCACTACTATTTATTTAAATGTAAATGGTTCTATTTTATTAAGTTTATTAATTTCTTTAGAGATATCAGTTAACACAATTTGTGATTTGCAATTATTAATAATGTATTGTGAGATTTTTCTTTCAAACTCTACTCCAGCAACTTTAGATACATCATCAATAATCACCAAAGAACACTGTTCTGATTTGTGTATCGCAACGAAAAAATCAATAAGCATAATCTGACTCTCCGTAAGTGCAAAGTTAGCGCTGAACGTTTTTCCTTCCCTTTTAACCTTAATGGTGGCATTGCCCCATTCTTCTTGTGTAAACAGGCAAAGATTCAAGCCGAGATCGCGAAAGTACTTATTTAACTGGTCTGTGAGTTGATGTTGATGGATGTATTTCGCATTATTACTAAGTATGTAAGAGTTATCACTACGAGCAGAATGCGTTAGGTAAGCAGGGCTGCTGAAATATACATGTTCGTTAAAATCACAAAACTTTAGGAAAATTTCAGTGACCTTTGAATTGCGATCCAATACAGAATTAGATTTTACATAACGAACAACGCTGATAGTCTGGTTAGTCTCAAGATTTCTGCGTAATGTCTCAGCACCAGGCAGGTTAATCTCTGCAATATGACTATCTCTACGATCAATCCTAGTCATGACTTCGCCGTTTATATGAAGCTCTTCCCAAACAACGCCATTTTTATTTGTTTTACCGTAACCATAGTAGACCTTACACCCATCAATATCATACTCAAATCGAAACTCAGCCAAACCTTGCTCTGAGTAAATGTTGATGTATGGAATCTCTCTGCCATTCATTGGTCTATTATTCTCATACATAGACAGATGGTTGATAGGATCTAGCATTGCAAGACAAAGGCTTGTCTTACCAGAACCAGGACATCCATTGATTACAGAAAGTTCAAGGTCATCACTTTTCGTAGTATCGAATCTAAGCAGCCCCTGAATCCCCATAAAGTTTCTAACAGAAATACTTTTTAGCATAATAATTATCCTTAAATAGTAGTAGGGATACCGCTTTTGATGCAGGCTTCTCGGTGGTTAGTGGTAAAAGAAAGCTCTTTTGGTAATCGCATGAAATGCGTAAAATAATCTGCATCCCAATCAGAAGAAATTGGACTTGTAACGGCTGGTGGTTCACCAGCTTCTAGTCTGAAAAATAAACAATCACCATAATCCTCATCCCATTCTGATACAGGGAGAAAGACCTTTTCGGTATCCCATATAGCTTGTTCTTTATGAGGGAGTAGTGACTCAAATTGCTCAGTGGTTAACAGTGTCGAGATGTTATGCGGACAAGTCTCAAAATATTCTTTATCAAGAGGCATTAGTGCGCCTTCATTAATATCAATATTAAACCCATGTTCTACACAATATTCAAAGAAAGATTTGTTCTCTCCTGAAGATAAGATTCGGTCAATGTCAGCTAATGAGTGATGTGTTTCGCCAGAGTAATTTGCTTTGTTTACAAGCATAGAATACGCAGTGCTAAGACGACGAATCCTGTTATCATCTTCGGACTCAAGGCTAAACACAATCATCAAGTTAATTAGTTTTTCATTTAATTCTTTAATATTCATGGTGTTTACTTTAATTATTTCAATTTTCTGATGAATTGATGGCGATGACCGCCTTTTTTCTTTGACATACCAGGGTAGGTATTTCCGTAATCTAAATCTACTTTCTTAGGCTGTAGATTAAAGTTAGGTGGTCTACATAGATCTCTTTTTAGCTTTAATAACTCATGCTCTAGTGGATCGCGGCATTCAATATTTCGCAAAGAGAAGATGGACAGTTCGTCAGTGTCTTTATAAAGCTCAACATCATGTGCCTTAATGCCTTCATGACTCAACTTAACGACATCTTCTGAATGGGCTAAAACGATAGAGTTAGAAAATCTCTCACTACTTAAAATGGCTTTAACCGTATGAGCACTTACGTGAGAGTCTAAACCAACATAGAATGCAATTCTCGGTTCAGAATCGGAGTCCTTTTCACCCTCAATTGATTTAGCATTAATTCTATCAAGAAGTGATTTTTCTTCTTTTGTATTTGATTCTAAAGACATGAACAGCCCTTTTAATTTATTTTTAATTACATTTATTATACATAATAAAAAGTAACGGTCAATTAAAAAGGCTTTGTTTGATAGTGGATTACTACCTTTAATTGAATCGAGATAGGCAGTGTGGATTGATGTGTTTAGTTTCTTCACCTAGTGGTTGAAGTAGAGCAGAGTGAACCTTCATTTTATAGAAGTTTTCACAATTATTTGTAACCAACATGCTGATTGTTCCATTTCTCTTGCTGGTAACTTTACCCATGTAAAACTTGCCATCATGCTTAACCTGGAACAAGCTTCCTTTCTTGATTGAGCCTTCTTGAATCAGGGCTGACGGGAAAGTGATAGAGACTTCATTGATATCAAGATCAGACAATATAAGTGCGTATCCAATTTTACCTTGTATGAATTCAGAACCGTCATAACTAAGTATTCCACTAACCGTTTTTCGGTTTGTGTTAAGAACTTTAAAGGTTCCGATTCTGTCTTCAATGATCACCTTGTAGAATGAACCTTTAGAGACATTTTCCTGTGAATAGGTTTTAGCTGGAATATTGCTTGTGTCCTGAATCTCAAGCGATCTGAATAATGGATCTAGCATAAGCTGATCATAAACTTTCTTATCAAGACCTTTTTGTCTCAGTTCTTCTAGAATTGAAATAAAAACAGCGCCATGAACATTGTTCCGCTTGCGATTTGGGTCATAAGTAAAGTTTCTTATGATGTCTAATAGGTGAGCAAATTCGTGAAGCACCGTATGCGCAAGTGAGGTTTGCACTGTAAGATTGCCATCAAAAAATTTGTGTTTAGAAACGATTTCGCTGGATGAACGCCACTTAGAAAGTTCCAAATAGCTTGTTTGCTTGCTTTCAATTATCTTCTTACCTATTTGATAGGTGATCTTAAGGTAGCCATTATAGCCTTTTAGAGAGCACTTGGTTCTATGACCACTACCAACTCTTGTAGTGATTTTAAAGCCTTTCTTTGCTTCAATTTCACTTTGATACTCTTTGAATAGTATAGAGGTGGCAGCATCAATCATTATGGTTGCTATGTATTCAGATAACATTGTTCTTATTCTTATGTGGTTTTGGTCACTATTATATCAAAAATCGATAAATCATAACAATAAGTTGATTAACGATGCTTTTTTATGAGTGAATGTTAATCCTTGTCTTCTTTTAAAATTGAAATGTATTGAGGGGGAACAAAATCGACCAGAATGACTCCGTTGTCAGAAATCTTAAAGTCTACAGGAGCATTTTTATCGATCACAAGAATGACAGGCTTTTTCTCTTTAGAGTGGCGTTTTCCTACTCTTGTTGCTTTTTGAATGTTAACTGAAAGATGCACATAGTTTCGTTTGCGACCAAACAAGCCATTTAAAAGAATTGAGGCAACTGATTCACTCTTCGTTCCGTGGTACAAGTCGCTATTCGGTGAATAGCTTTCGTACTGAATATTAACCCAGTCAAGAGAATGACCTTGCTGGCATCGAATAGCGCTATTTTCACTATTAAATGTGTAACGTCCCTCTTCATCAGATTCCACTATAAATTTCAGCTCTTCGAAGCTCAGTTTTGTTTTCTTAGCTTCAGAAATGTTCGAGATTAGCTGATCAACAGCAACCCAACCATTGGTATCCATATTGAGGTTTGCAGCTTGAGGTTTATGTCTCAACAGAAAACATAGGAATTGGCTAATTTGACACAGTTCTTTAACCCTTGATTCTGTGATGTCTTGTTTCATATCTAATCCGTCAAAATGAAAGAGCCGTTGTAAACAACGGCTCATGTATTTTATTAATAACTATAACGCTCGCCAAACATTTCTTCAGCTTCTGTCCTGCTAAGTTTTGAATGTCCGTTCTGCTCTCTTACAGCATTCAATCCTTTAAGGCTAAATCCAATCATTAGGCGTAAATCTAGTTGATGGTTCTGGAATCTATGATCCATACTTTCAATCGGGTCTACGCGATACAGTAGACTATTACCAGTATATCGAACAACACCAAACTCTTTTAAATGAAATGGTAGTTCGTCAACAGGTGTATTTGTTAAGAACGAAATATCGTATGCATCTGTGATGATGTATTCAACAAAGAAATTAGCGAAATTGTTGCACTCAACACACAATAAATCGACCATTCCTGATTCTTTTAAGTTGGGCTTAGTTTTGTTCAGATAAATAGGGTATCGAGGTCGGTACGTATCAGACTCCCTGCGAGTGTATTTACCTTTAACATGGTATGAGTTCGTGCCATATCTAGCCGTTTTACTCTCAAACTCTTGAGTTTTCATCCACTCAGGACAGTTGTCTGGTTGTGGGAGCGCTAACTTAGCACAGGCTCGTTGAATAAGTTTATCTGTATCGATGCGTTCAACAATCCATTTTGCCATATCATCAAAATGTTCTTCAAAATAGTTGTCGATTTTTTTACTGAGATTTTTAGCTTGCTGACTTCGAGCCTGGAAGACAGTATCTGCAATAATTTTTTCAGGAGAACCGACAACATCTTCTGGAATGGTGATGATGTTTTTGGATGTCGGCTTACTTTTATGCTCTAAGGCTAAATTGCTAGGCAGAATCTGAACCTTGCTCACTTCTTCACTGAAAACACTCTCAAAATATGAGTTGTAATCTGTGCCAGATAACTTGGTAACAGAAGAGGCGTAGTCGCTGCTATCACGGCTAGAAGAATAAAAATCTTCACGGCTTGGGGTCTTAGGTAAATTGAATTGTTTCTCACTTCCTTTAAACACCACAGGCATTGTATTGCTTTCAACAGAGAATGAGATTTCATGTCCATAAATTAGCTCTTCTGCATCGATGAAACTTTTCCAGTCTAGAGCAATGGAGGCGTATAAGACTGAAAGTTCGCATAACTCAGAAAATGGAAGTTCCTTGATCTCACGAATATTAACGATAACACTGCTAGAGTCATCGATACCGTCATAATGAGTTAGAGAAGTGGACTTGCTTGTCTCACTGAACATAAGGTGTTTGCCGCTTGGTGATGCTGTAAGCGCGAATACGGAATAAGGAAAAAGAGACTTGTTGATCCTTTGTACATTTTCTCTGTCCGTTCTGCGCTCCTGATCTTCGTATGCCTTTCGCTCAGAATCATTAATAATTACTGCGCCATCACAAGTTTTAATGACTAAATTGAAGTGACAGGCTGATGGGTTGTCATTGTCAATGACTGCAATTGTATATAATCCAGGCTTGGCATGATGTGCCAAATCAAGAACATGAGCTTCTGACTCAACAAAGTAAATTCGTCGATCAAACTTAGATGTGAAAACACTATTCTCATTAATATTCCCGATTTTTCTTCGCTTCAAATTGCGAATGAAATCGTAGCCTCTGACAAAAGACTCCCAAACATCGTTCTTGATAGACTCTTGCTCTTCACAGGTTAGGTTTCGATCAGAAAAGTTCGCAATAACTGATGAAATATTTTCTAGCTGAGCAGCTACGGAACCATGTTCCATTAATGATTTAATATCAAGATTGAGCTTTTTATGTTTATCGATTCGAGCGTATGCATCATTGTTTTCAAGGAATTCATTAAGTGCAAAGGTGGTTACTTCACTATAAGATTTGAAGTAACTGTTAATACCCATGATAAATAACCCATCATCAAGCTTGCTAGCAAGAATAAGGTTGTCGTGCTGATGTTTTCCAAGGAAGGATACGGAGTCATCAAAAATCTTAGAGAATGGAATTTTCGATAATTCCTCAAACAACTTTAATGTTTCAAAAATTGATTCCTTGATGCTCATACCGCGTCCTCTGTGTTCAGGATTTCATTTCTTTCGCTTGCCAGTCTTTGCTTGAGAGTTTTCAAAGCGACTAGGTGTGGAGGATTTGAGTTTGTTTCTTCCTCAGAAATACACTGAATCTTACTGTCTAAGGAATCAATCATACTATCAAACAAGGTTGTGCGCTCGGATAAATCGAGTTCTCGCCATTGGTTGTATTGATCTGCCTCAGAGTTCCACTTTTCCTCTGGTGAGATATAGTCCATTCCCAAAATCAGCTTGATGATTTTGTCCTCAACTTTAGCTAAATGCATATCGTCTAGACCATTGCGACTGTACACCATTACAGGGTTGTACTCGCTATCAATGTGCTCATCGTCCTCAATGGTAACAACAGCACTCAAATTGTGAGACTGAATACGTTCAGCAATTGATGAATTCTTAGTATTCCAGTTAGAACTACCTCTTAGCTGGTTTTTTCGAGCAAATGGCTTTCTAAACTCTTCTGCGAAAATAGAGATATTCTCATCATCAGAATTTCTCATGCTTCGAATAAGAGCGGTAACAACATTAGCACCATACTTTTCCAGTGTGGAAATGCAAAAGAACTTTAACTGATACTTATAAATCAAGTTTAGCAGTTTATAAGCTTTGACAGGGTCGGTTTGTTTCATAACGCGCTCGTTGAGGTTTGAGTCGCAAATTTTGAATGAATCTTGAACGTCTAAGACACCCGCAAAATCGAAAGCAATAGCAATGTTGTTATTCATAATTTTCTCCATTTTGCTTAATTATACAAAAATAGAGTTGTCAGTCAATGAAAATCATAGCGGTAGCAAGAAGATTTATGTCACATTGAAGTAAAAGAAAACAGTTGGGTTATTGCCCGATACATCGGGCTTCTATATGATACAATTCGATTAACAAATAAAAACTAATTAATTAACGAGTGGAAATAAAGTAATGGAAATGACACGAAAAGAGTTTCATAAAAACAATACTAGGATTTTGATATATGGTATTGTTATCGGCACTATTTTGGGAATTCTTATTGGTTTAGGCGCAAGCTGATTTAGAAGGGTGGTTTCGTGTTTAATAGCTTAAAAAAATCACTTTATGATTTCATAACCCCATCGAAAGATGAGGAAATCATAAAAGCTAACGACAAGTTGAAAGACATAGTTCCAACGCTATGGCTTTTTGGAAAAACAGGAGCGGGAAAATCCTCGCTAGTAAAGTACATAACCAAACAAGATGATGTCGAAGTTGGTAATGGATTTATGCCATGTACTAAAGTGTCGTCTATCTCCCCTTTTCCATCTGATAAGCCAATTGTAAGCTTTTTGGATACAAGAGGGCTATGCGAAGCAAGCTATGATCCAACTGAGGATATTGAACATTTATCAATAGATAGCAACGTGATTTTGCTTGTGATGCGACTAGACGATCCATCGCAGAAGGATGTTCTATCATCCCTTAAGAAAGTAAAGAAATCCAAGTCCAAAAAGATTCTTACTAATCATCTAATTGTCATACACACTTTCTGCTCTCAGTTATCAGAAGAAGATAGAAATCGGATGATCACTCTTCAAAACAGTGAAGTTGAGAAGGTGTGGGGTTCAAATTTTAAATCAACGCATGTCGATTTCGACTCACTAGAAAATATTGATGCACTTAATCAATTGTTAGTTGATGAACTCCCTCTAGTTTCTGAAGCCCTATTCTTTGCTGATGATGAGGAGGATAATTTTGCCTACAGCAGGCTTAAGAAAGACATCATTTGGTATTCTTTAGCTGCTGGCGCAGCAGATGCGATTCCAGTTGCTGGTGCTTTTACTGTACCAACAATTCAGGGGAAGATGTTATATGACTTAGCCGCAAAGCTGGATCTTGAGTGGAACAAGAAAGAGTTCCTGGAGTTCACAGGTAGTCTTGGTACGACAATCGCTATTCAATTTGGTGCAAGCTTTCTTATCCGTCAAGCGACAAAGTTCATACCTGTTTACGGTCAAACAGCGGGAGCGGCTATCTCTGCCTCTGTTGGATTCGCAGCAACATTCGCATTAGGTAAAGCAGCTTGCTTGTACATGTGTTACAAGAAGAAGGGTGTAGCGGTTAATTCAGATGAGCTTCAAAAAGTTTTTAAAGAAGCATTTGATTCGAAGAAAGGCGTAAAAACATCTTAAATAAGATAAGGTTATTAAGACTTCGCTTCATAAAAAAAGAGGATAGACAATATCCTCTTTTTCTTTTTATGTTTATGGATTATTTAAGAAGTAGGCTTATCTTGTTGTCTGGCTTGATCACATCTAGTGCAATCTTGATAGCTACAATTATTGGAACGCTTAAGAACATCCCAACCATCCCAAAGATCTTGCCAAATGCAATCATTGATAAGAATACAATCAAAGTCGAAAGACCTAGTTTATCACCTATGATTTTAGGCTCTAAATAGCTCCCTATTACAACGTTCACAGATACATAGACCGCTAGAGTGCCAAGGGTAGGGACTAACCCCATAGTCGCCATAGAAACGATTAGAGCAGGGATTGCGGCTAATATGCTTCCGATATTAGGGATAAAATTCAATGTAGTAGCAATAATACCCCAAAGTAGCCAGTATTTATGACCGATGAAGTATAGTGCTGTTGCAATGATAAAGCCTGTTGCAAAACTTGCCAGAAACTTAACGTAAATATATGTCTGGATTTGCTTTGAAGTACCATCTGAGAGTTTGCTCGTTCCAAAAAACGCAGTAATTTTTTTCTGCCATGATTTACCTTCGCAAAGAGCAAGGAATGTTGTAAAGGCAACTACGAACGTAAACGAAATCGAACTTTTAATCGTATTTAGTACAGCGAAACCTGAATTGATAAATGAACCAGGATTAATACTGCTTAATTTGCTTTTGATTAAAGATTCATTATCTCCACTAAATTCATTAATCTTCTCGATGAGAACCATGACTGAAGAGTTCATGTCTTTGATAAAGCTTTTAGATGAAGATGCGACAACATCACCAATCATGTAAACGCTGTAACCTAGCAGAACTACAGTTACTAAAGAAGCTAACGTTCTTGGGATCTTGTAGGATTCCATTTTGTCCACAATAGGATTGCAAAGCACAGCAAGGAAAACCGCCAAGAGTAAAGGAGCAAGTATGTCTTGGGCTTCTTTAAGACCAGCGATAATAATAATTACGGAAGCCATAATCAGTAAAGGATTTGAGTAATCTTTAATTACTGAGATTGACTTTTTTGTTGGTGGTTTCTTCTCTGGAGTTTCGCTTTCTACAGGTTGTAGAGGCTGAGGAACAGGATGCTGCTGTTCTTCTATAGGAGTTACGTTTTCATTCATGATTTTATTTCTTAAATTTATTGATTAATAAAATAAAAACCATCACGAAAACATATTTTACCAATACCCAAATAAAAAGCGCTCTGTGATAGCTTTTAATGATTGCAGGCTTAGAGGCTTTGATATGAGGTAGACTCTAAAAAATTGGCTTTCTTAAATTGGTTCGCAAAGCAGAGGATTGAACTCAAAACATATTTGCTAGGCATGATTTAACATGGGCTGAAATCGCGTAAATCAACCCTGATACCTTATGATCTCTCAGGTATCCCTAACAAATACATAGCAGCCTCTAAAACACCAACCTTACCAACCATTCGAATTAAGATCATTCAACGAAATGATTGTGAGACTTACTTTGCGAGATTCTGAAATGCATCCTTAAAATTGGATGCATTCTAAAAATGGCGCTCCTTGCAAGACTCGAACTTGCGACATACGGATTAACAGTCCGCCGTTCTACCAACTGAACTAAAGGAGCGGAGTGGGTTCACGACTATGTGTCCAACCCTCTACAAGCCATTGCACTTACCATCTGTAAGCGATTAACGAGCAGGTTAAATCACCTCTTGCTGGAATCGAACCAGCGACCCTCGGATTAAAAGTCCGCCATTCTACCGACTGAATTAAAGAGGTGATGGATTCGCGACTATATGTCCAATCCACTACAAGCCATTGAACTTACCATGTGTAAGAGATTAACTTACAGGACAAGCGGTTTAATAGTTTATAAAAAACCGCATGATACTGGCGCTCCTTGCAAGACTCGAACTTGCGACATACGGATTAACAGTCCGCCGTTCTACCAACTGAACTAAAGGAGCAAATTTGTAGTGTTCGTGATATTAGATGCATGACAATAACGCAACTAAATACCAACACCTCTATACATTGTCAGAATACAGCTCGATACTCGTGAAACAAAAATAGCTTCCAGTATCTCTGCCTATTGAGACAGAACCTTCTCTTAGCCCCATACGCCGTTTAGTAGTAGGGAAAGGACACTACGAATTCCTGTATGGGTCGGCAGGCTTGCTGATACCTTACACCTGCATCCAAACCATCAAAGATGGGGTATCTTGACGTTTATTCTTTAAAAACTGGAGCGTACAGCGAGAATCGAACTCGCATCACCTGCTTGGAAGGCAGGGGTAATAGCCGTTATACGATGTACGCGTAAAAGCTGGTGGGATGAGTAGGAATCGAACCCACTCAGATGTTAATCTTAACAGAGCTGTCAAACAGAGTTTCATCCCCACAATCTTATTAAAAAGGTCTACCCTTTTAATAACACTGTGTAAGTTTAGTGTTGGTGCGCGAGGCGGGACTCGAACCCGCACGCCAAAAGGCAGGGGATTTTAAATCCCCAATGTCTACCAATTTCATCACTCGCGCAAATAAATAGTTTAAATACCTAATGCTCTACCAGTAATCAAACACCAGTCGATGGAGGACTGTTTTTTTTATGTGCTTGGCTGTGCTTGACTTAACGGTATGCAAGCAGTCTATGCTGATATTACTGAGAATTGGACATCAACCAATTCTAATATCTAATCACCTTATCCATTATAATTTAGACGGTTTACAGATCTAGCTTTCAATCTTTGCCTTATCCGCCAGGCTTTAGCACTCATTTGAGTTCCGATTTCTTTAAAGATAAACAACACACTTAATTCTCAAATAAATAGTATCGATTTGAGAATGTGATGCAACCAATTAGTGTAAGCGTCGGAATCGAACCGTAAAGCTTAAAGTCGTCAGCACACTCCCCCAGGTCTAGCCATTTTAACTTACAACTCACACTAATCTAATTGAGAGATCCACTGACTAGGTGGAGCTGGGGGCTATCTCTCAATGTTTGGAACAAGGTCGGGTGAATGTATCGGCATCACCCCTTAAACTCCCAAATTTTTTGGGCTTTAACCGCAACTCACGTCTTCTGCGGCAACCTTGAAATCAGCCTCGTTGCTGGACTTGAACCTGCGACCCCTTAAAAGGATTAAGGCGCTCTACCAACTGAGCTAAACGAGGAAATTGTTACTGAGAAGCTATCTAGAGATAGCTGTTCACTAACAACTTAATTGAAGCCAAACAAGCTCTTTGGCTAGAGCCTTCTCTTTCCCATAGATCCCTAGCGAGTAAGCTTTCTAGGGTGGTCGGGAGGATTAAGCAAGCAACCCCGAATGCCTTGCGTAAAAAGTGGCGGAGAGAGAGGGGTTCGAACCCTCGATGCAGCTATAAACTACATACTCCCTTAGCAGGGGAGCGCTTTCAACCTCTCAGCCATCTCTCCGTTTTTACACTCGTGATAAAGTCTTACTCAAGGGCGAGAGTTAAAGTCATATCCAGTGTAAGTACTGCCCATTCAGCACAAAATAAGTTTAGTACTCGCGGTATGGTTATGTTCCAAGGGAGGGAATCATGGTTATACCCAATACTTGTGTGTCCCTAACACACGACCTCTGTTTAGCCTCATAAGCCCTTTTGCGGTAGAAGAGGACACCGCGCATACCATTATGAGTCGGAAGCCTTAGATGCTCTTACAGCTTCATCCGTCAAATCACCGAAGTGGAGCAATCAGACATTCTTTTAGCGACATTGTCGCGAAATTGGTGCGGGTATTTAACGATACCCGCATGAGAAAAGTAGAGTGCTACAACACAAATCCATAGGAATTATGTATCAATACTTTTCGCATATTGTGGCGGTGAGTGAGGGGTTCGAACCCTCGATACAGCTATAAACTATATATGCGCTTTCCAGGCGCACTCCTTCAGCCTCTCGGACAACTCACCTTAAAAATCTTATAAGGTTACTGGCGGTGAGAGAGGGATTCGAACCCTCGATGCGGCTACAAACCACATACTCCCTTAGCAGGGGAGCGCTTTCAGCCTCTCAGCCATCTCACCATTACAGTAACAACCAACTGGAGCGGTTAGCGAGAATCGAACTCGCATCATCTGCTTGGAAGGCAGAGGTAATAGCCATTATACGACAACCGCAAAACTGGCGGAGAAAGAGGGGTTCGAACCCTCGATGCGGCTATAAACCACATACTCCCTTAGCAGGGGAGCGCCTTCAGCCTCTCGGCCATTTCTCCAGATTTAGGCTGAATTACGGTTACTGGGATTTTACAAGTCAAAGTGTCTTACCGTTTCTTGTAACTTAACCAGACCACATTCAGCACATTTCTAAATTCACGAACATGAATTTAGAAGTATGCTGAAAGACCGAAACATCGATCAAACAGCCACTTCGAGTTGAGATAGGACGGCGAACTCAACCCATTTACACATCTACGAGCCGTCATGTTTGCATAATGACCAGATTTGAACTGGTTCAATCGCCGCTACACCACTCTCAAATTGGTCATTGTCTACAAATAAATTGTAGGTAGGCGATTGTTACCTTGAGAGCCATTATGCATAAGCTGCTGAAAATCAACAGCTAAAATAAGAAAGCCAATTTTTTAAAGAACAAAAACTATGATTTATATGCTTACCATAATTAAATGCACTGAAACTTACATTTTAGAACACTTAAGTATGGCAGAGGCGGCTGGAATCGAACCAGCGACCAATGGTTTAGAAGACCATTGCTCTATCCCCTGAGCTACGCCCCCGCTGATGAGACTTTATATTATCAAATCAAATTAACTAGTCAAGATGTTTTTTAAAAGAGTTTTTCAATCAACAACTTACAATTATTTTATCTGGTGGCTCGGGAGGGACTTGAACCCCCGACACAAGAATTATGAGTTCTCCGTTCTAACCAACTGAACTACCGAGCCGCTTAATAAACATTATCTTATATGACTTTGATTATTTATTGATAACAAAAGCCACATTAAAAGCAACTAACTTCTAAATGAAGACCCTCTAAGATTAAATTTAAGATGGTTGGTCGAGGGAGACTCGAACTCCCGACATCAAAATTATGAGTTTTGCGTTCTAACCGACTGAACTATCGACCAATTACTTATAAAAAATATTATTCTATGGGTTTGCCATAATTAAGTGCTTTAAAGTATTATAAAAAACACTTAAGTATGGCAGAAGCGGCTGGAATCGAACCAGCGACCAATGGTTTAGAAGACCATTGCTCTATCCCCTGAGCTACGCCCCCGCTGATGAGACTTTATATTATCAAATCAAATTAACTAGTCAAGATGTTTTTTAAAAGAGTTTTTCAATCAACAACTTACAATTATTTTATCTGGTGGCTCGGGAGGGACTTGAACCCCCGACACAAGAATTATGAGTTCTCCGTTCTAACCAACTGAACTACCGAGCCATTTAGATAAATAACAATAAATAACAGCTTAAAATCAAAACTAACTAAAACCAATTTTTTTTGACAAGTTTTGATGACTAAAGCCACTATAGAAAACGAACATAAGAATAAAGATAAACATTATTAAGCAAATTAGGTAAGAAAACTATCAACTTAAAAAACACAAAGTTATAATTTTCATTAGCTTACCGCTAGTTTCTTTATTTATATTTGTTAGCCATACTTAAATGCTTTAAAGGCATTAAAAAAGCACTTAAGTATGGCAGAGGCGGCTGGAATCGAACCAGCGACCAATGGTTTAGAAGACCATTGCTCTATCCCCTGAGCTACGCCCCCGCTGATGAGACTTTATATTAATGATTCAAATTAGAATGTCAATAACAAATTTTATCTTTTTTTAAATCAAAGTTTTAAGCTCAATAAATCAACAATTCTAAATTTCAATCTCTGTTACCACTTAACGTTATTGAAAAACCATAAGTAGAATGAAAGAAGTCAATATTGATGATTTTGGCTACTCTACCTTTAAATGTACTTCAAGTGTTGATAAATACATTTAAAGCTAGGGTGTCCTGGCAGGGGTAACAGGATTCGAACCTGTGACCTTCGGTTTCGTAGACCGACACTCTAAATCCGTTGAGCTATACCCCCAGACCAGAAGGCTCTCGCCCTCTTGTTGATTACAGTATATGGGGAATATTAAGTGCCTGTCAACAACTAAATTGAAAAAAATCCAATTAAATCATGCACTTATTTTGGTTTTTTATGGGCGATAAAAGCCCTCGCCAATTAAGACGATTTTTGATTAAGATGCAATCATCGGACTATAAAAATCAAATAGTCACAAAGGAAAGCTAATACAAAATTTGTTTAATATTGCGCAGAGATGCGCACAGAGAAGCTTACCTACGTCTTATAGTAGATAAACTGGATATTCGACTGGATAAGAAGATTGGAGTTTCGAAAGTTTCAATAGCATCAAAGTCAGAGATCTTTGAGAGGAATTCTGACTGTAGGCATTCAGCTTGTGGTGTCTCCATATGGGGAGAACCATATTCTTTTGACGTTTTCATTTTTTGTTCTCATTATTTATATACAACTATTTAATTATATAGATTGGATTTTTCCATGTAAAGATTTTCATTCAAAAGAGTTTCTTTAAAGGTCGGTTTCAGATAGGCGTCTAATTTCCTCAATGCGTGTCACAGAAGAGCAATCATCATCAATCCAAAAGGCAATATCGTCCAACGAAATGCTTGTATGCTGCAAAATGAAATCTTCCTTTTGCATCCCTTCACAAAAGATAACAATATCCTCAGGAAAGTGCTCAAAGATGTCATCATTACCGCTGTGAACTGAACGCGCAGTACAAATCATGATGTCGAAACCTGAATCTTTAAAAATTCTCATAACCGACTTGAACAGGGACACGTTTAGGCTGATCGTTCGATCAAAATCGAACATGATGATCTTTTTCTTCATTCGATAGTCTCTTTTAATTTGTATGAACCTCCCAGCCCTAAAGTGCTGGGTTTCTGAATAATTGATGCCGAAGCCCAAATATTCATCCTGTTAGAAACATTTCTGACATGAAATATCAGGCGAAAGGTGCCATCGTTATATGGTCTTATGGCTAACATCACTAAAGCGTTAGCACCGCGCTTTCTTTGTCTCTCGTTTTTATACTGGTGTCGGTTCTGTCAGCCAGTTTTTTCTTTCTTGCTACGATACTTTTACGAGTTTTGCTTTTGGCAAACGTATTCTCTTTAATGTAATGTATCAGTCGTTTCTTTAGCACGTTAGCTGCATTTGAGTCAGCATTATCTCTGTTCCCACATGACAAACAGATAAAAGTCGCTTGATCTGGACGCTCTGTATTTAAGCTCCCACAGCAAGCACACTCTTTTGAGCTATTCACTGGATTCAACTCGCTAATTGCAATCTTACCCACTTTACGAGCTTTATACGCGATGTAAGTAGCCAATTGACCTAGCGCAACGCCAAGCAGTGATCGATTTAGACCACTTTTTGCTCTGGCTCGGTTTCTGGCATAACCTTTTCCATCTTCTTTTTTCTTAGGTGTGGCACGTTTTGTCATGCCCGTTAAATTCAGATCTTCCAGACCAATAATTTGATTGGCACTTTCGACTAACGCTTTTGAAATTTGGTGATTATGATTGTTTCGGCAATCGGACTCTTTCGCTTGAATGCGACTAATCCTGGCTTGTACAATGCGCTGTTGATTCGTTTCACAAGCTTTAGTTTTGTTCTTGTTTAATCGCTTCTTGCGAGCGAGGATGCGCTGATAATGCGCTATCTTTTTCGCTCTGCGCTTTCTACGCGCTATTTCTTCAGGACTGTAAGCGACTGAAAATCCATCACTAGAACAAAGGTGAAGCGCAACACCCCTATCAACACCAGTGGTTTTAAGTTCAAGCTCTTCATAAGATAAATGCGACAAATCTGAAAGGATCTGTTTTTCATCTAAAACCAAACCCCTATCATCAAAGCTACCAGATAAAGTGAATTTCGCACCTTGTCTTGAAATCCTGATTTGATTCCCGATCTGTTCTGGTTTAAGCGGAACAGTGAGAGAAAATATAATTCTTCGATTCGCTTTGGCATGATTGTTAATCACGATCCGAGAGCCATTCTCGAAAGGCTCAACAAAGAACATTTCTTTAGTTAAAACAACACTTCGTTTTTTAAACTTATTTTTAATTTTTGGAAACTTTCTGAGTCCTTTTCTCGCGGCTTCCGCATCAGAGAAAACCAAACTTGCGGCATTGCGTAAAAGTTGAACTGGAATGTCTTTTAAAAATAAAAGCTCAGGATTGTTTTTGATTGAAGCGTAACCTTGAGCGATAAGCTCTGGTGTTTTGTTTTTTAGAAAGGTTTTGTATTCGTTAATCTTTTGATTACGGATCACATTTGCAACACCAATCCACTGAGCAAAAAGTGTGGCTTGCTCTGGATTGAGTTTATCAGAAATATTGTAGCTAAAGCCTAATATTGCCAAGGTAAATCCCGATAAAACATTAGATTAATGAAAACCTTAAATTATCACGCGATACTTTCTGTGGCAACAAGGTTTTAGTGAAAACAAGAAATAATCTGGTTTTGTTTTCATGTTCGCTCACCCCTACCTAAAGGAAGGGGATTGCGCTCACTCTCGCTCAATCTTTATACCATTAAAGATGATAGTTATCAATATTGTTGACTCTTAATGCTATGAATGTATACTACAAACAACACTTGGAGGCTAAATGATACCTGAAAACGTACAGCAGTTGATTGATAAGATTGATTCTGGAGTAATTCTAGATTCATTTGATGAGATTCTATCATTCGTAAAACAGGGTGATTTTGTAGGAATGAATGAGCTACAAAAGCGATTTAGTGATGACGGGAAGCTGTCTGAAGAATTCATTAGCAACCATTTTCAATCACTTCGTTCGCTGTTAATCTCGGAAAAATTGCAATCGATTGGAATGTACGCGCCTATTTCTTTAGAGGGAGCTGATTTATTCGTAAGGTTCTTTAATGAGCTTTCAGTTATAGACCCAATAGCTGGAAGAGGATTCTTTGCAAAAGCACTGAGAAAGCGCGGCGTTGAGGTTCTGGCTGGCGATATAAACCCATACAAACCTGTAACTGAAGTTGAGCAGAGCTGTGCCAAAAACATTGTAGAAATCCATAAAGACAAATACGATCTACTATCATTGTGCTGGCCTGAGATGAGTGAGCTAGATTATGAGCTTGCTTTGCAATGGGGTGTATCAAAACCCATCCTTTTTTATGGTGAAATTGGTGGATGTACAGGAAGCTCAACATTCAGGGATCATTTTATTCAGCTATTTTCTTTAGATAGCCCTGATGATTATCTAGATCATGTTAAGCAATCAATGTACTTTGGCTATTTGATGCCCGAGGATTATACTCCTGGAGACTTCAGAAAAAGCATTGATGTTGCTGTCTACGCATTACACACGGTGTTAAAGCGTCAATCATACACCATAGCTGACTTGTACTTAGGTGATAAAGAATTCATCAAGGATAAGATTCAGTCAGAAGTTATGATTAAGGAAGCACTAGCAAAAATTTTGACTTCAAAAAGATGGGTGCCTCTTAAAGATAGGCTAGAAAAAATTACCCCTCAGATACGAGATGAAGTAAAGCGAATCATCGTTATGTTTAGTAAAGAACCTAACCGATTCAATTTAAGTGAGTCGGAGTCAAAAGCCATCAACAAGCTAAGAGACGTGTTATTGAAACTGGGCTGATTTTCAGCCCTTAAATAATTAAAGTGAAATCATGAAAAAGTACGCTGAAATTACAAAATCAAATCAATCAAAAATCGAAAATTCATACTTCCATAAAACCGTCAAAGCTATGCTTGACTTCATCGATGTGTATCCACCGTCTGTAATGACGAAAATTAATGATGATAAGAAGCTTAGAAAAATTTCGGTTATGGCAGATCCAGTATATAAACTACAATCTTCCTTCGGTAGTACGGTGAATGACATTAAGTCTTCTATCATCCTAGCAAGTAATGAAAACGTAATTCCTCATTTTATTGATGAGATGGCAATGTTCGCAGCAAAATTCAAATACTTGTTAGAGGAAAAGGATAAGCTAAAATCATCTCAAGAGCTTAATGCATACTACAAAGATCTGAAGCTTAAACAAAAAGATATTAAAGATTCTCTTGTTTCGGATTTGAAGCAATTCTCAGAAAGTTTTGATATCGGTATCGATATTAAGCAAGCAATTATTATGTTTGATATCTTATTAGATAAGCACTATCTTACTTTAACGCTTAAACGAAGCTTTGAAGATGGTGAAAAATCAGTCAGTAAGCATCTTTCATTAATTGATAAACTTTATGAAAAATCAAAACAAGTTGAAGAATTGCTTGTGGGTGATACTGTTTTAGATATGGTTAAAAAGACTAAAATCTCGAAAAGAAATCTAAAGAATCACTTTATCGAAGAAGTTAAAAAACTATTGGAAGACTCAAGCGTAAACATTAAGCTGTCAAAAGCAGACATTTTGAATATCATCAAATAAAGTAAAAGGGCGGTACAAACCGCCCTTTTTTATTTCTTAATTAAATTGAATGTGAAGTGCAATGCCATTAGTAATGCCACTACAATAAATCCAAACAAACTTAGTTCCATCAGTGTGATGTCAGCAAACAGGGTTGGTGAAACCCCACAAATACCATGAGGCTGAAATATAAAAGGAAAAATAGAGTCCAGAGGAAGGAAGCTTGGGAATGGTGATGATGTTGAACAAGTTGCGATCATTTTGCCTTTTTCAATCATTAGACCTTCATAAGTAAAGCTAAGCATCCAGTAGATTGAAGCTACAGATGATAGGAAAACAAGAGGCTTCTTGAACCAGTCAATCTTCCCATCAGGTAAAACAATTTGAACTAACCCTGCTATACCCATAAGAGCTACAGCGCTTCTCATCAACACACACAAAGAACATGGCTGATATCCTAAACCATACTGTATGAAGAGAGCTAAAGCTTCTGATCCCAAAGAAATTGCGATTAAAAAATATCCAAATAACTGTTTGTTTTTAATTAAGTCTATAAATTTACTTTTCATTTGATTAAACCTAGTGTTATAGTTCGGGCTATTGATTACGGAGCATTACATAAATTGGTAAAACTTTCAAAAAGATTTTGCCGCTAAGTTTTTATGCTGTATAATAATCAAGAATCATTAATCAATAAATTAAATAGTAATAATTTAAGGAATAAAAAATGGCATCTCGTGGCATAAATAAAGTCATTTTTAATCATCACTAATCTACTATACGAAAATACTATATACAAATAGATTACTATAGCCTAGACTTAATCTCTCA
>NZ_JAWOUY010000022.1:0-82671 GCF_033339635.1 Vibrio sp. 2092
TGGTGCCGACTACCGGAATCGAACTGGTGACCTACTGATTACAAGTCAGTTGCTCTACCTACTGAGCTAAGTCGGCACACTTTATTCTTTGTGCTTTTGTCCGTGTTATAACATTTCGTTAAGACACCAACAAATCAAATTGTGGTGCCCGGAGGCGGAATCGAACCACCGACACGAGGATTTTCAATCCTCTGCTCTACCGACTGAGCTATCCGGGCAACGGAGCGCTATTAAACGGATTTTCCCGCGTTGCGTCAACCACTTTTTTTAAATAATTTCAAAAAAGTGGTTGTTCGAACGCTTTTTATTCAACTATCACTACAAAGTTTGCTTCGAGTTAAATTCCTTTTTGAAATTTGTAACTTTTTCTAGGTAGCGACGCGCTTCTGCGTTCGGGTGTTTCTTGGTTAACGCCCAATAAACTTGGTTGGGTTGCAATGAATTAAGATCTTGCATTGCGCGTTTGCGATCACTGCGATGAAATGTGTTTAAAACTCCTCCAGTACCGCCATTGTAAGCTGAAATCATGCTGTACTCGAGAGAGGTAGGGTGGCGGACTTCTCTTAAATAACGATTTTTTAAGATATAGAAATACGCAGTACCAGTATCTATGTTGTTTTCTGGATTAAACAAATATTCAGGGCTTGGTTGGCCTGAGCGCTTTTTCACAAGTTTGAACACATCTCGTCCCGCGGTTTTAGGTACAACTTGCATTAGGCCATATGCATTTGCCCAACTTACCGCGTATGGGTTGAAACTGCTCTCGGTTTTAATAATGGCGTATATCAAGTCTTCTGGAATGTCGTATTTCTTGGAAGCTCGACGCACGATATCGGCGTATTGGTAGCTGCGTGTTGAAAAGTGGTCTTCAACCATGGGAATTTCGACATAATACGCTTTCTTGAAATCTACATTTTTGGTTTTTATTTTATTTGCGATGAGGTATTCCGCAAATCGGTTTGCCCGCCAAGACCATTGAATTGGCTTATTGTCTTGGTCGACAACTTGTTTATACAGGAATGGTTGCCCCTCTAACGTGATACCTTTAGAGGAGAATAAGTCGACGTGCGCGGGATCGTCTGGTGTTAATAAGGTGGTGACAATCGCGTCTTTTAGGTGTTTTTGGGGCTCGGTCGGTGATACGGTCTCTATCGTGATCACGCCTTTGCGAAAGTCGACCTCGGCGCGGCTAAGGTAGTTATCGATGTACTTGACGTAATTACTTTTGCCAGCGTACTTGATTTCTTTTTTACCCCAGCGCTTTTGAATATTGCCTGAAAAGCTATTGATTAAGGCATCTAGCGCCGCAGTATCTTTTTCAAATTGTCCTGGTAGCTCAGCTAAGTTATTGGCAAAACGGTTTGTTGGCTCGTAGTTGACGTCATAAATCTTTTCGACGAATTCACGGCTACAGCCTGCCATTAAAAGTGCGGCAGCAATAAAGACAATTTTTTTCATAAGTATCAGAGTTATTGAAGGTAATAGAAAAATGACACCACAAATGGTTGTGATGTCATTGTTTAACTCAAGCGACTTTATTCGCTCGGCGGTGTGTAACCTTCGATATGAACGTCTTTTCCTTCAAAGAGGAAATTTACCATTTCTGTTTCGATCAGTTTGCGGTGTTCTGGATCCATCATGTTGAGTTTCTTCTCGTTGATCAACATGGTTTGTTTGTGTTGCCACTGAGCCCACGCTTCTTTCGAGATGTTGTCGAAAATGCGTTTACCTAGTTCACCAGGGTAAAGTTGAAAGTCTAGACCTTCGCCTTCTTTCTTTAGTCGAGCACAAAATACAGTGCGGCTCATAATGACTCCTTGTATTCAATTAACGAAGTTCGTGGGGTAGCGTTTCCAGCAATAGTTTTACTGGCGCGGCTAAACCGACTTCTTCAGGTTTAGATAAGTTATACCAAAGACCTTTGTTGCCTTCCATTATCACGTCCGGTTGCTTTGATAAATCAATCAAAATTGGCGTGATATCTAGGTGGTAATGGCTGAATGTATGACGAAAGGTAATCAGTGTTTGCTTCTGTTTGATATTGCTGGCTTGAATGCCACGTTGATCCAGTAGCAATTCAATGTCGCTTTCTGCATCCACATGTTCGGTTTGTGGGAAGCAGAATAAGCCACCCCAAATGCCTGTTTGTGGTCTTTGCTCCAACCACACCTCATGACCATTTTCGGTGTTGTGGTGAAGCATCACGAAACGAGTTTGCTTGATTGGTTTATCTTTCTTCGGTTTTTTGCCCGGGTAGTCGAGCACATTACCTTGTTGTTTTGCCACACACAGGTCAGCAACAGGGCAGAGGCTACATTTGGGTTTGCTGCGAGTGCAGACCATTGCGCCCATGTCCATCATTGCCTGGTTATACTTATCTACATCCGTTTGTGGGGTATGCGTTTCGGCAATTTCCCACAGCTGGTTTTCAACCTTTTTTTGTCCTGGCCATCCTGAAACTGCGAAACAGCGGGATAGAGTGCGCTTCACGTTACCATCAAGAATCGCGTGTGGTTGTTTATACACAGACGATAAAATGGCGGCAGCAGTAGAGCGACCAATCCCCGGTAGGGCGTTCATTTTCTCTATATCAAGAGGAAACTCACCATTGTATGTAGAGGCGACCTCTTGTGCTGCTTTGTGAAGGTTACGGGCTCGGGCGTAATACCCTAAACCAGTCCAAAGGTGTAGGACTTCATCTTGCTCAGCATTGGCAAGATCGATCACGGTTGGAAAGCGCTCCAAGAAACGTTGGTAATACGGAATAACCGTAGTGACCTGAGTTTGCTGAAGCATAATTTCAGACAACCAGACACTGTATGCGGTCTTATTTTGTTGCCACGGAAGATCTTTTCTTCCATATGCGTCATACCATTCTAGGATGGCACTGGCGAAAGGTGTCACGACTTGCTCTGTATTCTATTATTGGTTAGGTGCAAAATTGCACCACATAATGGGCAAGAAGTACAACGGATAAACAGTAGGGATATAAAGAGGTGTGTCGTTGCTTTTGGGTTGCCATAGACCAAGAGCTCAACAAATACTTGCACCTAAGTAAATTCTTTGGATAATCCCCGCTTTGATTAATCAATGTGCAGGCAAAATCAATGAGTGAAGTAACCACTAACGAATACAACGAAGACGGAAAGCTGATCCGCAAAATCCGCAGCTTTGTACGCCGTGAAGGGCGTTTGACTAAAGGTCAAGAGAGCGCGATGAATGAATGCTGGCCTACGATGGGTATTGACTTCAAAGCTGAACTTCTCGATTGGAAAGAAGTGTTTGGCAACGATAACCCAGTAGTGCTTGAGATCGGTTTTGGTATGGGTGCTTCATTGGTTGAAATGGCAAAGAACGCGCCAGAGAAAAACTTCATCGGTATCGAAGTTCATAGCCCAGGCGTTGGTGCTTGTCTTGCCGATGCTCGCGAAGCGGGAATTACTAACCTGCGTGTAATGTGTCACGATGCGGTAGAAGTATTCGAACACATGATCCCAAATGGCAGCTTATCGACACTGCAATTGTTCTTCCCAGACCCTTGGCATAAGAAGCGTCACCACAAGCGTCGTATTGTTCAATTAGGTTTTGCGGAAATGGTGCGTGAGAAGCTTATCCCTAATGAAGGTATTTTCCACATGGCGACCGACTGGGAAAACTACGCAGAGCACATGATTGAAGTGATGAACCAAGCGCCAGGTTTCGAAAACATTGCTAAAGATGGTGATTTCGTTCCTCGTCCAGACGATCGCCCGCTAACGAAGTTTGAAGCTCGTGGTCACCGTCTTGGTCACGGTGTTTGGGATATCAAATATAAGCGTATTGCGTAACCAGAGGAGTTCATGGGATGTACCATTACGCGATATTAGCGAATCCGGGTCATAACCGAATTTACTTTGATAGCGCAATGACCATTGCCTTTTCTGAGCTAAAAGCAATTTTAGCTTCACAAGGCGTGGATGTGACAGAAATTGGTAGTAAAGACGTTGGCTTACCTGCTGCGTTGGTGTTTTCTTGTCAGGAAGCGCTAACCGATGAGCAGGCGCGAAGAATCGCAGCCTCTTCGATTTACTATGCGCTATTTGAAGTGCGCGAAGATGGTTTACTTCGACCAGTTCAAGCGCCCGTATTTAACACTTTCCCGGAAAGTATGAGCCAGATTTTGCGCTACACCGGGAAAACAAACGAGCAGTTTACCCGTTTGATGGTGAATATCGGCATTAGTGCGTCCAATACGGGAAGTGAACAACTGACCTTAATGGATCCAATGTGTGGTAAAGGTACAACCTTATTTGAAGGCTTGATCCACGGTTTGAACGTGGTAGGGGTTGAGATCAACGCCAAGTGGGTGCAAGAGATCCAGACCTTTATTGTTAAGTTCATGAAGAATGGCCGCTTTAAGCACAAAGTGAGCAAAGAAAAGCGCACTGCGGGTGGCAAGAAAGTGGCGGATGGTTTCGTGGTTGAAGCTGCAGCAAATAAAGAAGATTACAACCAAGGCCATCTTCAGTTTATGAAGCTGTATTCGGCTGATACTCGTATCGCTGATCAAGTCGTGAAAAAGAACTCAGTTGATGTGATGGTGTCTGACTTGCCTTATGGCGTGCAGCACGGCAGCAAAAATGCCAAGGACAGCAAACTGAACCGCAGTCCACTAGAGCTTTTAAAAGAGGCTCTGCCTGCATGGAAAGTGGTATTGAAAAAACAAGGTTCAGTGGTGTTGTCTTTCAATGAATTTACATTGAAATGGAAAGATGTCGCGGCATTATTTGAAGAGCAAGGTTGGAAGGTACTTTCAGAAGAGCCTTACATCGGTTATCTTCACCGTGTTGATCAATCTATCAACCGCAATATTATTGTGGCAGTAAAACCATAATCGACTTGAGTCGAACGAACCCTATGGAAAAGCCAACGACACGTTGGCTTTTTTTACCTCTGAGCTCAACGAGTTCTCTTGTAAATAGAAGGTAGAGAATGAAACCGACAGTGGAAATTTTGACAGATATTTTGGCGGAAGTACGCCCTTTAATCGGCCAAGGTAAAGTGGCTGATTACATTCCTGCTCTGGCAAAAGTACCCAGCAACAAGTTAGGTATTGCGGTATACACCAACGAAGGTGAGGTTATTAAGGCGGGTGATGCCGATGAACCTTTCTCTATCCAATCTATTTCAAAAGCATTGAGCTTGACGTTAGCGATGTGCTTGTACAAGCAAGAAGAAATTTGGTCTCGAGTGGGAAAAGAGCCTTCGGGGCAGGCATTTAATTCGCTAATCCAGCTAGAAATGGAGCAAGGTATTCCTCGTAATCCATTTATAAATGCTGGAGCGATAGTAGTGGCAGATTTGTTACAAACTCGCTTATCTGCACCTCGTCAGCGCCTGTTGGAATTTGTGCGTCAGCTTTCTGGTGATACCCATATTGTGTATGACAAAGTCGTTGCGGCATCCGAAATGATGCATGGTGATCGTAATGCGGCGATTGCATATCTCATGCGTTCGTTTGGCAACTTCGAAAATGAAGTGATTCCAGTACTACAAAACTACTTCCACGCTTGTGCGCTGAAGATGAGTTGCGTCGATTTGGCTAAAACGTTTAGCTATTTAGCAAACAAGGGCACATCGGTACAAACGGGTAAGCCTGTAGTTTCTCCTGTGCAAACCAAACAACTTAATGCACTGTTAGCAACGTGTGGCTTGTATGATGGCGCGGGCGAGTTTGCTTATCGCGTTGGTATGCCTGGTAAGTCTGGTGTTGGTGGTGGCATTATCGCGGTAGTACCTGGTGAAATGACCATTTCAGTATGGTCTCCAGAGCTTGATCCTTCAGGTAACTCGCTTGCGGGTACTAAGGCGCTTGAGCTGCTCTCCGAGCGAATTGGCCGTTCAATTTTCTAATGTTGGAAATGTGTCAACCTTATTTAGGACGGCACAGTTTCTAAATAAAAAGCCTCTCAATTGAGAGGCTTTTTTTTGTTTTGGGGTTGCGTTACTCTTCGCTTTCTTCGGCCATAAAGGCTTCGAGCAAATCATTAAGGAAGAGCTTCCCTTTTTCAGTAATTTGCCAGTGGGTAGGCGTTTCACTCAGGTAGCCCATTTCTATCGCCCAGCTGATGGTTTCTTGAATCGTACTAAGCGGTAAGCCCGTGGTGTCCACGTAATCTTGCTTCGGACAGGCTTCGATTAAGCGGAATCGGTTCATAAAGAACTCGAATGGACGATCTTCATCCGCGACGACATGTTCCGTATGCAGATAAGGTTTGACCATATTTTGATAAGCCGCTAAATAGCCTCGCGGGTGTTTTACCTTTGTCGTTCGAATAATACGTCCGTCGGTAAAACTGAGTTTGCCATGAGAGCCACAACCGATACCAAGGTAATCACCAAAGCGCCAGTAGTTGAGGTTGTGCTGACACTGATAGCCCGGCTTGCTGTAACCGGAGATTTCATATTGCACATAACCCGCGGCTGCAAGTTTTTGGTGTCCGAGCTCGAAAATATCCCACAAGTCATCATCGTCAGGTAGCGTTGGTGGCTTGTAGTAAAACATGGTGTTTGGTTCGATGGTCAGCTGATACCAAGACAAGTGCGGCGGCGCCAACTCAATCGCTTTGTCCAAATCTGCCAAGGCTTGTTCGATGCTTTGATCAGGTAAGCCGTGCATGAGATCGAGGTTAAAGCTGTTCAAACCGATTTGGTGCGCCAGCTGAGCAGCGTTGACGGCTTCGTCTTGGCCGTGAATACGCCCCAAACGCTCAAGCTTTTGTTGCTCAAAGCTTTGCACGCCGATAGAGATACGCGTTACACCAGCTTTGCGGTAGCCAACAAAACGCTCTGCTTCGATGGTGCCTGGATTCGCTTCCATGGTGATTTCGATTTCAGGCTTGAACGGAATACGCGCTTCAATGCCCTTAAGTAGACGCTCGATGCCTTCTGCCGAAATCAAACTCGGCGTACCACCACCAATGAAGATTGAATGCAGTGGACGTGGCGCTTCGTTAAGTCGGTATTTCTCAATGTCGGTATCCAAATCTTCTAAAAGGGCACTGATGTACTCTTCTTCTGGAATCTCGGTTTTGAGCGCGTGAGAGTTAAAGTCGCAATACGGGCACTTTTGCACACACCACGGGATGTGTACATACAAGCTGAGTGCTGGGGGCGTTAACATGGTCTAATTCGCTCGTGATTACTGAGACACTTGCTCAGACAGTTGAGCAAACAACGACTTGAGCGCTTTACCGCGGTGAGACAGTTGTTTCTTACGTGCAGGTTCAAGTTCGGCTGACGCACAGTTGTCTTCAGGAACAAAGAAGATTGGGTCGTAGCCAAAGCCATTTTCACCGTGTGCTTCAGTTAGAATTCGGCCTTCCCATTTACCGTGACAGACGATAGGCGTTGGGTCGTTCTCGTGACGCATGAGGACTAATACGCAGTGGAAACGTGCTGTACGCTCTGCTTCTGGTACGCCTTCCATTGCCGCTAGCAATTTTTCTAGATTCTCTTGATCAGATGCGCTCTCGCCTGCGTAACGTGCAGAGTAAATGCCCGGAGCGCCTTTTAAGAAATCGACTTCTAATCCAGAGTCGTCTGCAATGGCAGGAAGCCCTGTTTCTTGTGCGGCATGGCGAGCTTTAATGATTGCGTTTTCAATGAAAGTTGTACCCGTTTCAGCTACTTCCGATACATTGAATTCACTTTGCGCTAATACTTCAAAGCCGAAGTCAGACAATAAATCTGCCATTTCACGAACTTTGCCTTGGTTACCAGTTGCTAGCACAATTTTTTTCATGGGAATCTCTTTTAATAGTGATAGAGGAGAACAAATCGTTCTCCTCTAGATATTCTTTAATTAATAAGTGGTTTTTAGCCTGCTTAGATCCAAAAGCTTTTGGAACATCACAACCCAATTACTCTTCAACATAAAACTTCTGGGTGAATTTAAGCTTACCTGAGCCTTTGTTTCCAGCTTTTACGTCAATATCGAAAGTAAAAGTTTCTTCGTGGGTAATTGGTAGTTCGGCTAAATAGTATATCGCATTGCCTTCTTTGACTTCACGAAAGGTCAAGGTCTGAGTTTGGCCGATAAGGTTCTTCGCGCGTCCAGCAATTTTTGCTTCTAATGCTGGCTTACCCAATGAAGCTCTATCTAACACGCTAATATTAACCACTGCGAGGTATCCATTACGTTTGATATCGTAGCTACGTGCGACTTTGGGTGTTAGGAATGTTGAGTTAAACGCTACATAGTGTACTTCGATATCTTTCATATTTTTAAACTGATCGGCGAAGCTTGGTAACGACAACAGGCTAATCAGTAATGCGGTAATCCATTTGCTCATTGTTACTTCCTCAAAGCACTTGTTATAAAACAACCATAGCTGCAATTTTACCTTGGTCAGGGGGTAAAAAATGCGTACTCAGTCGTTGGTATTAGTAAGTGTGGTACAAAATCGTAAATAAAAAGCCATCATATGATGGCTTTAATTTCTATCGGTATCTGGGTAGGCGATTCTATCCGAATTTGTTTGTGCCGTCCTAATTCACCTTTTTCTATGTGAACCAAGCCCTTAGCGATTTTAAACTGCTTGGCTAAGAACTTAGTTAGGTGTGCATTAGCTTTGCCATCGACAGGTGGAGCAGTAATGGCGATTTTTAGCTCTTCACCATGCAAGCCAACGATTTTATCGCGGCTAGCTTTAGGTTGAATATAGAGCTTCAGGATGATGTCCTCACCATCTTGCCAAACTGCAGCTGACATTATAGCTGGAACCAAATTGGACCAATGATATCGCCCATTAAGAAGTTCGCGAACTGCAAGCCGATAAATAACACCAGTACGCTTAAATCAAGACCACCAATAGCCGGAAGAATACGACGGATTGGAGCGCACATTGGCTCGGTCAGTTGATGGAATACGTACTCGATAGGGCTGCGGCCTTGGCTTACCCAGCTCAAAATTGCACGGATCAATAGTACCCAGAACAATAGGCCACCTGCGGCTTTGATTAATGATAGTAAGCCCAAGAATAAGAAGTCAGCGCTGAAAGAGACGGAACCGTTCGAAGCTATTAGGATAAGCACGACAAATTTAAGCACACACAACACGTAGGCAAACAACACGGTTGCTAGGTCAATATTCCCCACGGAAGGGATAACGCGGCGCAATGGACCAATGACCGGCTGAGTCGCTTTTACTATGAATTGCGAGAATGGGTTGTAGAAGTCTGCGCGCGCAGCTTGCAACCAAATTCGCAAAATTACGACCATGATGTACAGGTCAAATAGGGTTGAGATGAGAAAACTCATTGAATTCATAAGGTACCCTTAACAAGTGATGGATGATACTAAACGGAGTTCATCCAAATAATTAAAACAGTTTTTCCATTTCTTCCGCGCGAGCCACAGCCGCTTGCATGGCTTTAGCGACAATATCTGAAAGTTGATGTTCGTTGAATGTACGCAGTGCTTCTGCCGTTGTCCCACCTTTCGATGTTACGTTCTCACGCAGGGTCGATAGCTCAGTTTCTGGGTTGCTAACCACCATACTAGCCGCGCCCAGTGCAGCTTGCTGAACCAATAGTCGAGCGGTCTCTTTATCAAAGCCTTGCGCAATCGCTTCTGCTTGCATCGCTTCCATAAACAGGAAGAAGTATGCTGGAGCACTGCCCGCTGCGGCAATCACATTATTGATACCTGACTCTTGCTCAACCCAACATACTTTACCGACCGCTTCCATTAACTCTGCGGCAAAAGCTTTGTCGTGCTCGGTTACATGAGTTGATGCGAATAACCCACTCATACCCAACCCAAGTTGTGATGGCGTATTTGGCATAACACGAACCAAGTTCAATTTGGTGGCTAGCATATCATCCAATCGAGAACAGTTGATGCCTGCGGCAATAGAAATCACCAGTTTATTAGTGAAATCGATCGATTGCAGTGGTTTACAGACATCCGCCATCATTTGCGGTTTCACAGACAATACCACCACATCCGCCTCGGTCGCAGCTTGGATGTTATCGCTGGTGGTACGGATGCCAAAATCTTGTTCTAGCAGAAGGCGGCGAGCCTCTGAAGGAGCCGTCGCGGTAATGTTTTGCGCTGGGTATCCGTTAGCAACCAAGCCTGAAACAATGGCTCTCACCATGTTGCCAGCACCAATGAAGGCGATTTTTTTATGTTCCATTTGTCTGATTTCCATCATGATATTTAGAATTTGTTGTGCGCTCAGGTGTATAATGGCGCCGCTGTTACTTACTGCTCCTATTGGCGAGTAAGATGATTGCGCATTTACGCTCTAACGATTGACGACATAACTTATGTCGCGAGTGAGCGTTTTGTTGATTTAGCTGTAGTCTCGTGCGCCGAAAATAGCGGTTCCAATACGAACCATTGTACTACCAGCTTCGATTGCAGCGGTCATATCACCACTCATTCCCATTGATAATGTATCGATTTCTGGGAACTGTGCTTCGAGTGTTTGCTTCAACGTAGCCAACTTCTGAAATTCACGGAGTTGTGATTCGTAGTCAGACACGTTGGCAGGAATCGACATCAACCCTCTTAAAGTGAGGTTAGGTAGGCGAGAAATCAACTCCGCCAGCTCGAATACTTCCGCTTCAGTGACACCAGACTTAGATGCTTCACCACTGGTGTTAACCTGAATCAGAACTTGTAGCGGTTTAAGTTCGCTTGGCCGCTGATCATTCAGGCGTTGAGCTATCTTGGTTCGATCGATGGTGTGAACCCAATCGAAATGTTCAGCAACAAGTCGCGATTTATTGGATTGAATCGGGCCAATGAAGTGCCATTCGATTCGATTATCTGGATAATGCTCGGCAAAGTGCTGAACTTTACTGACGCCCTCTTGAACGTAGTTTTCACCAAAGGCGGTTTGTCCCGCTTGGTAGGCTTCGAGAATTGCCTCGACAGGTTTAGTTTTGCTTACCGCTAGAAGTTGCACTGACTCTGGAGTTCGACCACATTTTTGCTCGTCATATCGAATTTGAGAGGTGATATGTTCAATATTTTGTTGAATACTACTCATAGCTGTACTTTAGACTTAAGGATTTTAAATGGATATCACTGAGTTACTGGATTTTAGTGTAAAACATAATGCCTCGGATCTACATCTTTCTGCAGGTGTCCCACCAATGGTTCGTATTGATGGGGATGTGAGAAAACTAGGCATTCCAGCGTTTACACACCAAGAAGTGCATCGTTTGGTTTTCGAAATCATGAACGATGCCCAACGCAGTGAGTTCGAAGAAAAACTCGAAGTCGATTTCTCTTTTGAGTTGCATAACGTTGGCCGTTTCCGTGTCAACGCTTTCAACCAATCTCGCGGTTGTGCGGCAGTATTTCGTACCATTCCAAGTAGCATTCCAACTCTGGAAGAGCTAGAAGCGCCAGAGATCTTCAAAAAAATTGCGAACGCTGAAAAAGGCTTAGTTCTGGTCACTGGCCCAACAGGTTCAGGTAAATCGACGACCTTAGCAGCCATTGTTGACTACATTAACCGTAATCACAACAAGCACGTACTCACAATTGAAGATCCGATTGAATTTGTTCACAACAACAATAAATGTTTGATCAACCAGCGTGAAGTTCACCGTGACACCCATAGTTTCCAAAATGCTTTGCGTAGTGCATTGCGCGAAGACCCAGACGTTATTCTGGTTGGTGAGATGCGTGATAAAGAAACCATCAGCCTTGCCTTAACGGCGGCAGAAACGGGTCACTTAGTTTTCGGGACGTTGCACACCAGCTCGGCGGCAAAAACCATTGACCGTATTATCGATGTGTTTCCTGGTAGTGATAAAGATATGGTCCGCTCGATGCTATCTGAGTCTCTTCGTTCGGTTATCGCGCAAAAGCTTCTGAAGCGTAATGGTGGTGGCCGTATTGCATGCCATGAAATTATGATGGCAACGCCTGCGATTCGTAACTTGATCCGCGAAGACAAAGTCGCGCAGATGTATTCGATTATTCAAACAGGTGCGGCTCACGGCATGCAAACCATGGAGCAAAATGCTCGTCAGTTAATGGCGCAAGGCATGGTTGCTCGTGAAGAGGTCGATAGTAAGATCGGATTAGAAGTGCAGCAATTCTCGTAACGTTCATACAGATAATGGTGAATACGGAAGATGGATCTAGATAAATTTCTCGAAGGCATGCTGGCGCTGAAAGCGTCGGATCTTTACATCACGGTTGGAGCGCCAATTCTATTTCGTGTGGATGGCGAATTGCGTCCGCAAGGGGAAAAACTCACCGAGGGCGATGTGGCTGCATTACTCGACAGCGCTATGGAACCAGATCGGCGTCAGGAATTTCGTAAAAGTCGCGAGTCGAATTTTGCCATTGTGAGAGACTGTGGCCGCTTCCGTGTGAGTGCCTTTTTTCAACGCGAGTTACCAGGCGCAGTGATTCGTCGTATTGAAACTAATATTCCTACTTTTGAGCAGTTAAAGTTACCGTTAGTGTTGCAAGATTTGGCAATAGCTAAGCGTGGTTTGGTGCTGGTGGTCGGTGCTACTGGTTCGGGTAAATCGACCACTATGGCGGCGATGACAGGCTATCGAAACAGCAATAAAACCGGGCACATTTTGACGGTCGAAGATCCGATCGAGTTCGTGCATGAACACAAGCGCTGTATCGTGACTCAACGTGAAGTTGGGTTAGATACGGAAAGCTATGAAGTTGCGCTTAAAAACTCGCTGCGCCAAGCACCAGATATGATTTTGATTGGTGAGATCCGTAGCCGTGAAACAATGGAATACGCGATGACCTTCGCCGAAACGGGTCACCTGTGTATGGCAACGTTGCACGCCAACAATGCAAACCAAGCTTTAGAGCGCATTCTTCACTTGGTACCGAAAGATCAAAAAGAACAATTCTTGTTCGATTTGTCGATGAACCTAAAAGGCGTGGTTGGTCAGCAGCTGATCCGAGATAAAAATGGGCAGGGACGTCATGGTGTATTTGAGATCTTGCTAAATAGTCCACGTGTGTCGGATTTGATTCGTCGCGGAGATTTACATGAGTTGAAGTCAACCATGGCTCGCTCAAATGAGTTTGGTATGCTGACGTTCGATCAATCTCTTTATAAGTTAGTGATGCAAGGTAAGATCAGCGAAGAGGATGCACTACATAGCGCCGACTCGGCGAATGATCTGCGCTTGATGTTGAAAACGCAGCGTGGTGAAGCATTCTCTACGGGCAGTTTGGCGAACGTTAAGATCGATATGGATTAATCCAATCCAGAAACAAAAAAAGGTTGGCAGGAGCCAACCTTTTTTCATTGTGCTTAAAGTGTTTACTCATCCCAAAGGGCTTCAAACCAGCTTTCTAGAATCACCACTGCTGACTGGCAGTCAACATTACCTTTCGATAGGGCTTTGTAGCCGCCCATGCTGAACAACTCCGCACGAGCTTCTGCAGTAGATAAACGCTCATCATGCAGTTCAACAGGCAATCCGTATCGGCCTTGCAGACGCTTAGCAAATTTTCGTGCACGAGGGGTTATGGTCTCAAGGTCTTTACCATGCAGATCGGTCGGTAAACCGACCACTAGCAAATCTGGTTGCCACTCTTTGATTTGCTTTTCGATATCGTCCCAGTTTGGAATACCGTCATTGGCTTTAAAGGCTTTTAATGGGGAAGCTGTACCAGTAATTTCTTGGCCAATAGCGCTACCAATGCTTTTGGTTCCAAAGTCAAAAGCCATAATTGTGCGTGACATAAGGTGTCTCTATCTAATGTAACTGTATATTTGGACTAAGCATGTCCAGAGTCTGCTGAAAGGTGACTTGGGTCGATACCCAGCTTTTCGACCGCTTTCTTCCAACGCTCGTTGATTGGTGTATTAAAGATAATTTCAGGCGTCGCTTCAATGGTGAGCCAAGAGTTTTCGACCAGCTCACTTTCTAATTGGCCTGCACTCCAACCGGAGTAGCCAAGTGCCACTAAGTAATCACTTGGTTCTGCTTCTGTTCCTAACACCGATAGAATATCACGCGAAGTGGTTACCGCGAGGTCATCGGTCATTTGGACGCTGGACTCGTAGTAATCTTTGGGTTTATGCAAAATAAAACCACGATCTTCCGAGATTGGGCCGCCATTGTAGACTGGTCTATCTAGACTGGCTTCAAACAGGCGCGGGTGTACTGGCTGAACTTCCACCTGCTTGAGCATGTTGCCGACGGTGATATCAACAGGAGCATTGATCATCAGCCCCATAGCGCCGTCTTCGTTGTGCTCACAAACGTAGATCACGCTGTTTTGAAAGTACGGATCTTTCATCCCAGGCATGGCAACCAAAAAGTGATTTGTGAGATTCATACTCATATTGACCCTTAACTCTCGTAAATGCCCTTAAGCAAACATCATACAGTTTACCATCTAGGTATGTGCATGAGTTTGCTTAAGTTAATGTACTACGCTCTCTATTAACTGTAATACAGTTTGAGTTATTCGCCTTTTACTCGACGCTCAATCGCATCCATCAGCTTGCCTGTGATTGAGATATCAAAAGCAGCTTCAATTTCGCGAATACAGGTTGGGCTGGTGACGTTGATTTCTGTTAGCTTGTCGCCAATTACGTCAAGGCCAACAAAGATAAGGCCTTTTTCTTTCAGTGTCGGAGCAACGGTTTGCGCAATTTTGAGGTCGGTTTCGCTTAGCGGACGAGCTTCACCAGTACCACCAGCGGCTAGGTTGCCGCGCGTTTCGCCTTTAGCAGGAATGCGTGCTAGACAGTAAGGCATAGGTTCGCCATCTACCACTAAGATACGTTTGTCACCGTTGCTGATGTCTGGCACGAAGGTTTGCGCCATTGCGTAGTTTTGACCGTGGTTAGTCAATGTCTCGATGATCACAGAGACGTTTGGATCGTTTTCTTTCACACGGAAGATGGACGCGCCACCCATACCATCAAGCGGTTTCAGGATGACATCACCATGTTTTTCACGAAATTCTTTAATTTTTTCTGCTTTTCGCGTCACGATCGTTGTAGGTGTCAGCTCTGGGAACCATGCTGTAAACAGCTTTTCGTTACAATCACGTAAGCTTTGAGGCTTGTTAACGATCAGTGCACCTTGTTCTTCTGCACGCTCAAGGATGTAAGTCGCGTAGATGTATTCAGTATCAAACGGAGGATCTTTACGCATTAGCACCGCGTCTAGCTCAGACAGTTCGATAGTTTGCTCTGATTTGAACTCGTACCAACCGTTTGGATCTTCTTTTAGTTCTACCACTTTAGTATCTGCAATGGCAACGCCTTGATCGAGATGCAGATCATTCATTTCCATGTAGTGGATTTCATAGCCGCGTCGTTGCGCTTCAAGCATCATGGCAAAGCTAGAGTCTTTTTTGATGTTAATGGACGAGATTGGGTCCATTACGATACCGAGTTTGATCATTATTTTTCTCCGTTTAACCAAGATCGCCGAAACGAACTTGTAAGGCTGTAATTGCTGTCAGAGCCGCTGTTTCGGTACGCAGAACGCGAGGGCCGAGTAGCGTTTCTTCAAATTGGTATTCTCGAGTCATCTCGATTTCTTCAGACGATAAACCGCCTTCAGGACCGATCAGTAGGCGCACTTTTTCAACCGGGGTTGGCAAAGTGTTGATTGAGTATTTAGCACGAGGGTGAAGGTTAAGCTTTAAACCATCGTACTCTTCTTTACACCACTCTTCCAAGCTCATAATTGGACGAATTTCGGGCACGACATTACGCCCACATTGTTCACAGGCACTGATGGCGATTTTCTGCCATTGCGCGAGTTTTTTCTCAAAACGCTTTTGGTCAAGCTTGACACCACAACGTTCAGAAATCAGAGGAGTGATGGTATTGACGCCAAGTTCAACAGACTTTTGGATGGTGAACTCCATCTTATCGCCACGTGAAATGACTTGGCCAAGGTGCAGATCTAAAGGGGATTCAATACTGCTTTCTACACGCTCGGTGATGTTAACCAAAACTGATTTCTTGCTGACTTCACTGATAACCGCTGGGAACTCTGCGCCACTGCCGTCAAAAAGGAGAACGTCTTGGCCTTCTTTCATGCGCAAAACACGACCGATATGGCCTGCTGCGTCGTCACTTAAAGCAAGTGAGCCAAGTTGATGAATGGTTTCTGGATGATAAATTCGAGGGGTACGCATGAGATTTCCAGCAAGAGAATAAACTTAAACCCTAACATGGATGCTTTGCACCGAAAAAACAAGGGGCAAGAAGCGTTTCAATATCAGTAATTGAAACGCTTCGAGGTCGGAGGTTACAGTGCGCGGCAGGCTTCTTGAACAAATGGGTTGTGATTGCCCTGTACTTTTGCAATGCGCTCGTCACGCTCACATTCCCATTTATCGACAGGATAGGTTTTGTTCCAAGCACTCATTAATTGCGTTTGCTGCTTCGACAGTTTGAAACCGTACTCTTTGCTCATGTATAGATAGGTGCGAGCAATTGAGCCACGCGCACGGTCTGGTGGCATGACTTTACGCTGCTTAAAGTTCACTTGCATCTCACAGCGACCATAACTCACGCCATCCATACCGTTCCATTGGCTGAAGTTGTAGTTCGAACGGTCACCGTTTACTTCACCAATAGCAGGAGTTAGGTTGTGTAAGTCTGCTTCCATCAAACGAAAAGTTTTGTCTTTTTTCTTACAGTTTTTACGTCCGCCATCTTGCCAGCATTGACGCTGGTGGCCAAATTGCCACGCAGGAACAACGTGCTCCCATTCGATTCGTGCAGCCCGTTTTTCTTGTTTACGGACTTGGTAACCGCAAGAGGCTAAATCGGGTAAGCCTTTCTTGCCTTGCCATTGAATGTTACAGCCACAGTAGAAGCTTGTTGGGTGGTCTTGATAAATTTTGACCGCCTCACGTTTGGCTGCAGAGAATGAGCTCGGTGGCGCGGCAATCGCAGTGCTAGAAAGCGCGATAAGCAACAGAGAGAATAAGTATTTCATGATAAAAGTCTTTATAAAGTATGACTTTATTCATGATAACACGCATAAAATAGCTTTAGTGATGAGTAAGTTAACAATAATTGGCGAAGGGAAGGTTTTGATCAACTCGATCTTTATTTTGGGAACGCAAGTAACACTATGAGGTAAGGGCTACGATAACTGAATGCCGGTGAAGTTAAGTGGTTGGCGGCATTTTTGACAAGAGTACGTCGCCTCTTTGCGCAGTACTTTATTATGGCGGCGAATCGATAGAGGGTAGGTCATACAACCACAACGATACTCAAAGGTTTTACCTTGAACGGATTTTACTTCAAAGTTGTGAGTGGTTTTGGCTGGTACGTTAAATACGGCTTCCATGACGCCTTTCCATTCTTTGCCGTGAGGCCTAACTCGCCCGTAAACCTGATAAGTAATCAGGTGTGCTACTTCATGAGGAATGACTTCATCTAAGAATGCTTGGGTGTTTTCGCGAAATAAAACAGGGTTTAGGCGTACTTGATTTAATTGAAGGTAGGCCTTTCCTGCCGCTTTCCCACGGACGTCGAAGGTGATTGTTGGAATCGGGAAAGAACGTTTGAAAGCTTGTTCTGCCATCGCGATACAGCCCGCCATCACTTGCTTGGCTTTATAGCTGAGTTCTATATCCACAATTCACCTCGATAAATCAAATAAAAAAGCCCCCGCATTTGCGAGGGCCAGATCATAGCATCAGTTAATTATGGTGTGTGTTTTTTCTTGATGGTGGCATGGTAAGCGTGCCATGTACCGTAGCCTAGAATTGGCATGGTAAACAACATTCCGATCCCGTAGGTCGCAAAGCCGATAAGAATACCGCCACAGATGATCGCTGCCCAAACAATCATTGCTGGAATGTTGGATTTCACGGCATTAAAGCTGGTAAATACAGCGGTCATCATGTCTACGCGACGCTCCATCATGAGCGGAATAGAAAAGGCTGAAATACTAAACACCACACAAGCCAAAACAAAGCCAACTAAAGAGCCGATGACAAGGAAGGGTAGAAACTCACTTAAAGGTGCCCCTTGAACAGAAGGGTAGAGCGCATGAAGTAGAGCGGCAATGCGCATCCAAAATATCATACACACTGCGAGTAACACGGCGAACGCCCATTGAGATGTTGAGTTACGACCGATCGCTTTCATTGAATGGAACAAGCTTGCTTTGTGTCCGCGCTCTCTCTCCCAACTGGCATCATACAAGCCCAGCGCGAGAAACGGACCGATTAACATGTAAACAATCAAACTGGGCATGACGACCAAGTGTGTGCCTTGCCACTGTACGAGCAAAACAATGCCTATGGCAGCTGCCATAAAACAGATGCCATAGAAAGCACTAATAAGCGGCATTCGCACGAAATCATGCAGACCTAATGCGAGCCAATGAAAAGGTGCAGAAAGATTGACCGTATTGCACGGTATAGTTCTGGCGTATTCGTTGTCTGGCACTTCCTTTCGTTTGTTGTGGAAGTCCGATGGATTAACAGTTCGAGGCATAACTCCTCCTTGATTTATTCCCACATTATCCGCTTATACCAACTGACAGCGGTTTTTGTTCAGTCAAACTTGAAGCGACTTTTTCAAGTTTACATCTGAGCATTGGCTTAGTTTGGTATCGGCCATAAAGATGCCTGACTCATGTCTTTACTTAAGTGTTGCTTCCACAGTCGCCAGCATCCGACGTCTCTATTTAAATTGGAGTTAACAATATTTTAACTATTGGCGGAGATGGGATAATTTACAAATAATTGCTTAAAATTTATTCGGTATAAAAATGAGGGAGAAACAGGACTGCTTTGTGGCGCAGGGCGGTATGAGCCGAAATGGCTGGATAAAAGTTGCTGAAAATAAAAAGCCCCCGCCATAGGCGAGGGCTTGATTGATTCTTGCTTGGCTTGATTATTTGATGCCAGCGAAATCGCGTAGAAGTGCAGCTTTGTCTGTCGCTTCCCACGGGAATTCTTCACGACCGAAGTGACCGTATGCCGCTGTCTTCTTGTAGATAGGTTGAAGAAGGTTAAGCATTTCTTGTAGACCGTATGGACGTAGGTCGAAGAATTGACGAACCGCTTCAATGATGATGTCGTGAGGTACTTTCTCAGTACCGAACGTTTCCACCATGATAGACGTTGGATCAGCAACACCTATTGCGTAAGAAAGTTGGATCTCACAACGGTCAGCCATGCCTGCCGCTACGATGTTTTTCGCTACGTAGCGTGCTGCGTATGCTGCACTACGGTCAACTTTTGATGGATCTTTACCAGAAAACGCACCGCCACCGTGACGAGCTGCGCCGCCGTAGGTATCTACGATGATCTTACGACCAGTTAGGCCACAGTCACCCATAGGACCACCGATTACGAAGCGACCGGTTGGGTTAATGAAGAAGTTTGTTTCTTTGTTGATCCACTCAGAAGGTAGCACTGGCTTAATGATCTCTTCCATTACCGCTTCACGCAGGTCTGAAGTTGAGATTGAGTCACAGTGTTGAGTTGAAAGAACAACCGCGTCGATACCAACGATGTTACCTTGATCGTATTGGAATGTTACCTGAGATTTTGCATCAGGGCGCAACCAAGGTAGTGTGCCGTTTTTACGAACTTCTGCTTGCTTTTGAACAAGACGGTGAGAGTAAGTAATTGGCGCTGGCATTAGTACTTCAGTTTCGTTACAAGCGTAACCAAACATGATGCCTTGGTCGCCTGCACCTTGTTCTTTAGGGTCAGCTTTATCAACACCTTGGTTGATATCTGGTGACTGTTTACCGATTGTGTTTAGTACCGCACAAGAATCTGCGTCAAAGCCCATATCTGAATGTACGTAGCCGATTTCACGAACGGTTTCACGAGTTAACTCTTCGATGTCTACCCATGCTGAAGTCGTGATTTCACCACCCACCATTACCATACCGGTTTTAACGTAAGTCTCACATGCAACACGAGCCTTTGGATCTTGCTCTAGAATCGCGTCAAGAACCGCATCAGAAATCTGGTCTGCAATTTTATCTGGATGACCTTCTGATACTGACTCAGAAGTAAACAGGTGCTTAGCCATGTTAGCTCCACTATATCTGGTTTAAAACTGGGGAATGATAAACTCTCCAGCGCAAATTAATACTAATTTTTGTAGGTGTATCTACATCTAGACGTCTATTCTAAATTTGATTGCTCGAATTACAAGCTCTTTTTTGGTTTTTGTTATAACCAAACGTTTGCCTGATTTATTGATAATTTTAAGAACTTCGAACGATTTGGCGCGAAAGGTGCAATATTTGTGAGGTTTTGGACTGGAAAACGTTTGCACACCCAACAGGGCTTTGAGAGAATTATGACCTACTTTTCGTTTCGCTTAATGTACTCAGGAGCAGACATGTCGTCTCGTAAACATCTTGCCAATGCAATTCGTGCTCTAAGCATGGATGGTGTTCAACAAGCTAACTCAGGCCACCCAGGCGCACCAATGGGTATGGCTGATATCGCTGAAGTTCTTTGGCGCTCTCACCTAAACCATAACCCTTCAAACCCAGAGTGGGCCGACCGCGATCGCTTTGTGCTGTCAAACGGTCATGGGTCAATGCTTATTTACTCTCTACTGCACTTAAGCGGTTACGAGCTATCTATTGACGATCTGAAAAACTTCCGTCAATTGCACTCAAAAACCCCAGGTCACCCAGAGTACGGCTACGCGCCTGGTATCGAGACAACAACGGGTCCTCTAGGTCAAGGCATCACTAACGCTGTTGGTATGGCGATCGCAGAGAAAGCACTAGCGGCACAGTTCAACAAAGAAGGTCACGATATCGTTGACCACTTTACGTATGTGTTCATGGGTGACGGCTGTCTAATGGAAGGCATCTCGCATGAAGCATGCTCTCTTGCTGGGACGTTAGGTCTAGGCAAACTGATCGCGTTCTGGGATGACAACGGCATTTCTATCGACGGTCACGTTGAAGGCTGGTTCTCTGACGATACACCTAAGCGTTTTGAAGCGTACGGCTGGCATGTAATCCCAGCAGTCGATGGTCACGACTCAGACGCGATCAACGCAGCAATTGAAGCAGCAAAAGCGGACCCACGTCCTACGCTTATCTGTACCAAAACAATTATCGGTTTCGGTTCTCCTAACAAGTCTGGTTCGCACGACTGTCACGGTGCACCACTAGGTCACGATGAAATCCAAGCGGCTCGCGAATACTTAGGTTGGGAGTACGGCCCATTTGAGATCCCGGCAGATGTTTACGCTGATTGGGATGCAAAAGAAGCGGGCGCCGCGAAAGAAGCAGCTTGGAATGAAAAATTCGAAGCATACGCTGCAGCTTACCCTGCTGAAGCGGCAGAGCTTAAACGTCGTCTAAACGGCGAACTTCCTGCACAGTGGGAAGAAAAAGCGAACCAAATCATTGCTGATCTTCAAGCAAACCCAGCGAACATTGCATCACGTAAAGCATCGCAAAATGCACTAGAAGCGTTTGGTCAAATGCTTCCTGAGTTTATGGGTGGTTCTGCTGACCTAGCGCCTTCTAACCTGACCATGTGGTCTGGTTCTAAGTCTCTAGAAACGGAGGACTTCTCTGGCAACTACATCCACTACGGTGTACGCGAATTCGGTATGACTGCTATCATCAACGGTATCGCATTGCACGGTGGTTTCGTTCCTTACGGCGCAACATTCCTAATGTTCATGGAATACGCTCGTAACGCAATGCGTATGGCTGCGCTGATGAAAATTCAGAACATCCAAGTTTACACGCATGATTCGATCGGTCTTGGCGAAGATGGCCCAACTCACCAACCTGTTGAGCAAATGGCGTCTCTACGTGTAACTCCAAACATGAGCACATGGCGCCCATGTGACCAAGTTGAGTCTGCAGTTGCATGGAAACTAGCGATTGAACGTAAAGATGCACCAACTGCACTTATCTTCTCTCGTCAAAACCTAGCGCAACAAGAGCGTACTGCTGAACAAGTCGCAGACATCGCGAAAGGTGCTTACATCCTGAAAGATAGCGAAGGTAAGCCTGAGCTAATCCTTATCGCAACAGGTTCTGAGGTTGAGCTTGCAGTGAAAGCCGCTGAGCAACTAACTTCAGAAGGCAAGAAAGTACGCGTTGTTTCAATGCCATCAACAGATGCATTCGACAAACAAGACGCCGCTTACCGTGAAGCTGTACTGCCATCAGACGTAACGGCACGTATCGCTATTGAAGCGGGCATTGCTGATTTCTGGTACAAGTACGTTGGCTTCGACGGTCGCATCATCGGTATGACAACATTCGGTGAATCTGCACCTGCTGGTCAGCTATTCGAGATGTTTGGCTTCACGACTGAAAACGTAGTGAACACAGCAAAAGAATTGCTAGCGTAATTGCAGGACCGTCTAAACAGTCGAACGTAAACGACAACTGTTAGATGCTAAAGTTAGAAAGGCCATCATTATGATGGCCTTTTTATTTTTGTCAGGTTTTCCAACCTTGTGGAATGCTTTGGCGAATGCAGTCTAAAAGTACGGATAAGCGCAGTGGTGGTCGTCCTGCTGGTGTATAGCAGTTAATGGAAATAGGCTCAGAAAGCCAACCTTCTAAGCAAGGTGCGATTCGCCCTGGGTGATGTTTCTCATAGCCGCATGCTGTCCAAGTCGGCAGCAGTCCAATACCATGACCATTCGCGATACTGTCTATTTGCATTGCTATGTTGTCGCTGTATAAGCGACTAACAAAGGGTTCTAAAAAGAACTCACCGTGTTGAGGGTGTGCTAGCATCAATCCATTTTCTTGCACTGAACCAAAATCGATCCATGGATGTGCTTCAAGTTCTTTGGGGTGCGGTATAGGCCCATGTTGTTTTAGATAATTTGGAGAGGCAAAAGGCGTATAGCGAAATACCCCCAGCACTTCTTTTCGCCAGTCTAGCTCTTTACGTTCGCCGAGCCAGATGAACAAATCTGGGTCATGATGCGCCTCAGAAAAGTCACTGGTAAGTTGAACTCTAACATCGGGATTATCAGCAAGAAAACGATTGAGTACGCCGCCGAGCCAGCTTCTAACTAAGGCAGTGTGACAAACAATATGCAGTGGCCCTGAAACTTGGTTCGTTAAACCTTGAAGTGCATCATAACTCTCTTCACTTAACTCAAGAATCTGGCGACTGTAGTGGGCAAAGATTTCTCCAGCTCTTGTCAGAACTAATCGATTACCTTGCCTAGCGGTTAGAGCCTGACCGAAGTCTTCTTCTAATTGTGCCAAGCGACGACTTAGCGTTGATTTTGGCTGATTAAGGGCTTTAGCAGCGGCTGTCAAACTTTTATGCTGATTGAGCGCATCAAAGGCTCTAATTGATGCTAAGTCGTGCATATTTCTTTTACTCCTTACTGCGTTATGTACGAGTTCCATAAATGGAAAGAACCGTTCCATAACTCTCACTATGCATCTCATTCTATTTGTGAATAATTCACTTTCGAAAATAATAATCATTATCAATTATGGAGATGTAGATGTCTACTCTTAGACTGCCAGTTATTACCGCAACTGGTATTTTAGCCTTCGTCAGTGTCCCTCATGTTTTTGCCAATGATGCAGTTTCTAAAATGGAAACAGTGGTTGTAACTGCATCAAGTTATGAGCAATCTCAAGCGGACGCGCCTGCAAGTATTAGTGTGATTTCACGTGAGGAGTTGAACTCTCGTTATTACCGCGATGTGACTGATGCACTAAAAAGTGTGCCAGGTGTCGTCGTGACAGGTGGTGGTGATACCACCGACATTAGTATCCGTGGTATGGGTTCTAAATACACTTTGATACTGGTCGACGGTAAACGTCAAAGCACGCGTGAAACTCGTCCAAATAGTGACGGTCCTGGTATCGAACAAGGTTGGTTACCTCCTCTTCAAGCGATTGAGCGAATCGAAGTTATTCGTGGCCCAATGTCGACGCTTTACGGTTCTGATGCGATTGGTGGTGTGATTAACGTCATCACACGAAAAGATGCGCTAGAGTGGACGGGTAATGTTCAACTGGGCACGGTACTACAAGAGAATAGCCGCTCAGGGGGAGAGCAGAGCGCGAACTTTTTCGTTAATGGTCCGTTGGCTGAAAATTTATCTCTCCAAGTATATGGTCAGTACACAACCAGAGAAGAAGATGACATCGAATACGGTTATGAAGATAAAGATATGCAGAGTATCTCTTCAAAACTGACTTACCAGATTAATGATCGCCACTCGGTGCAATTAGAGGGCGGCACGTCGGCACAAAGTCGTCGTGGCAATGTGGGCCTTTCAGTGCCGACTACTGGGTGTCGTGGTGGGTGTGAAGACTCACTGAATGAATATCGTCGTAATTACGTAACGGTAAGCCACAACGGTGATTGGGATTCGATTGGCATTTCAGATACTTACTTACAGCGAGAAGAGAGCGAGAACAAATCTCGTGAGATGACGATCACCAACACCACGTTCAAATCGAGCTTGGTGACTGGTATTGGAAACCATACGTTGACGACGGGTGTGGACGCTACTCATGCAGAGCTTGAGGATTTCACCTCCAACAAAGCGTCGTCGAAGACTGAAACATCGAATACGCAGTGGGCTGTTTTCATTGAAGATGAATGGAGAATCGCTGATCCGTTTAGCGTTACGCTTGGTGGTCGTCTAGATCATGACGAAAACTATGGCACGCATTTTAGTCCGCGTGTTTACGGTGTATGGCGAGTTGACCCGTCTTGGACGGTGAAAGGCGGTGTGGCAACAGGTTTCCGTTCTCCACAATTACGTGAAATTACTCCTGGCTGGGCGCAAGTCAGTGGTGGCGGTAATATCTACGGTAACCCAGATCTTGACCCTGAAACGTCGCTAAACAAAGAAATCAGCGTCTTGTATCAAGGTGATTCTGGCTTAGATGTCTCTTTGACAGCGTTCCATAACGAATTCAAAGATAAGATCACACGTGTTGTTTGTCCAGACACTATCTGTACTGATGGTCCAAACCAATGGGGCGCAGATCCAACGTACCGTATTAACGTGGATGAAGCCGTCACACAAGGTATTGAAGCGACCTTAGCATCGCCGTTAACGGAAACCATTTACCTTAGCTCGAGCTACACATTTACCGACTCAGAGCAAAAAACAGGTGAATACAAAGGCATGCCGCTGCAGCAGTTACCAAAGCATCTGTTTAATGTGGATGTGACTTGGCAAACGACAACAGATCTAGAGAGCTGGGCGAAAGTCACGTACCGAGGTAAAGAAATGGATCCGGTTACTGGCCCATCAAGAAACAGTATTGTAGAACCAGCTTATACCTTTGTGGACGCCGGTGTGACATACCAGTTAACCGACAATACTCGTATTAAAGGCGCTATCTATAACTTACTGGACGAGGAAATCAGTTACGAAGAATACGGATATATTGAAGATGGTCGTCGCTACTGGTTAGGTTTAGACGTCGCATTTTAATTATCTATCGTTGTAATAAGGTCGAGCATAGTCTCGACCTTTTTTAATCCTGCTTTACTTTGATTCAACAGGTGCGTTTGTCAGCCTGATCAGGTAGTATCTGTGACACGAAATTTTTGGTAGGGCGAAGGATAAATGCTAAAGGTTGCGATCAATGGATTTGGACGTATAGGTCGTAATGTTCTGCGAGCGGTGTATGAAAGCGGAAAACACCAGCAGATCAAGGTTGTGGCGGTAAACGAACTAGCACAGCCAGAGGCGATGGCACACCTACTGCAATATGACACCAGTCATGGTCGCTTTGGTAAAAAAATTTCCCATGACCAAGAACATTTGCATGTTCATCATGACAGCGGTGAATATGATTCCATTCGCATTCTCCATCTCTCCGAAATCGAATTACTTCCTTGGCGTGATTTAGAAGTTGATATCGTCTTGGATTGCACTGGCGTATTTGGTTCGCAAGCGGATGGGCAAGCGCATATAGAAGCTGGCGCGAAGAAAGTACTGTTTTCGCACCCGGGCGCAAACGACCTAGATAATACGATTATCTATGGCGTGAACCACGAAACTCTGAAAGACGAGCACCGTGTTGTCTCCAATGGCTCTTGCACCACCAACTGTATCGTTCCCATCATTAAAGTATTAGACGAAGCCTTCGGCATAGAGTCTGGCACCATTACCACAATTCATTCGTCCATGAACGATCAACAAGTAATTGATGCGTATCATAACGACTTACGCCGTACCCGCGCTGCAAGCCAATCTATTATTCCGGTGGACACTAAGTTGCATAAGGGGATTGAAAGAATCTTCCCGAAATTTTCCAACAAATTCGAAGCAATTTCTGTTCGTGTTCCAACGGTTAACGTCACTGCAATGGATTTAAGTGTCACAATTAGTACAAATGTGAAAGTTAATGACGTAAATCAAACCATTGTTAACGCATCTCAGTGTACATTACGTAACATTGTTGACTATACTGAATCGCCACTCGTTTCCATCGACTTTAACCACGACCCCCATAGTGCGATTGTGGATGGAAGCCAGACTAGAGTGAGTAACGGGCAACTCGTAAAAATGCTCGTTTGGTGCGACAACGAATGGGGCTTTGCTAACCGGATGCTGGATACTGCCTTAGCAATGCAAGCTTCTTCGCAAGTGGAACAGTAATAACGAAGAAGTGATGGAGAATTTTTATTTCAAGCCTTGAAATAAATCCATAATATCTCCATATCTATAACCAGTTTGAAGAATTAACAGGCTTGGCAGGGTTGCCGAGTTTTCAAAAACTTTAATTATTAAATATTTGAGAGGACACATCATGTCTGTAATCAAGATGACTGACCTGGATCTTGCAGGTAAACGTGTATTTATCCGTGCTGACCTAAACGTGCCAGTAAAAGACGGTAAAGTAACTTCGGATGCACGTATCATCGCATCTCTTCCAACTATTAAGCACTGCCTAGAAGCAGGCGCTAAAGTAATGGTTACGTCTCACCTAGGTCGCCCAACTGAAGGTGAATACGCTGAAGAGTTCTCTCTACAACCAGTGGTTAACTACCTAAACGACGCACTAGATTGCGAAGTGAAGCTAGCAAAAGACTACCTAGATGGCCTAGAGCTAAATGCGGGTGAACTTGTTGTTCTTGAAAACGTTCGCTTCAACAAAGGCGAAAAGAAAAACGACGAAGAGCTATCTAAGAAATACGCAGCACTATGTGACGTATTCGTAATGGACGCATTCGGTACGGCTCACCGTGCTCAAGCATCTACTCACGGCGTTGGTATGCACGCAGACGTAGCGTGTGCTGGTCCTCTACTAGCGAACGAACTAGAAGCGCTAGGCAAAGCAATGGACAAGCCAGCTCGTCCAATGGTTGCTATCGTAGGTGGTTCAAAAGTTTCTACTAAGCTAACGGTTCTTGAGTCTCTATCTAAAATCGCTGACCAACTCGTTGTTGGTGGTGGTATTGCTAACACATTCATCGCAGCTGCTGGCCACAACGTTGGTAAGTCTCTATACGAAGCAGACCTAGTTGAAACAGCTAAGAAGCTAATGGACGAGTGTGCAATTCCAGTAGCAACTGACGTTGCATGTGCGAAAGCATTCGACGAGAACGCAGAAGCTGAAATTAAGCACGTTTCTGAAGTACAAGACGACGACATGATCTTCGACCTTGGTCCAGATTCAACAGCTGAACTAGCTGAAATCCTTAAAAACGCTAAGACTATCCTATGGAATGGTCCAGTAGGCGTATTCGAATTCAAGAACTTCGAAGCAGGTACTAAAGGTATCTCTGAAGCTATCGCAGCTTCTGAAGGCTTCTCTGTTGCAGGCGGTGGTGACACGCTAGCAGCTATCGACAAGTTCGGTATCAAAGCGGATGTATCTTACATCTCTACTGGCGGCGGCGCTTTCCTTGAGTTCGTAGAAGGTAAAGTTCTTCCAGCAGTAGAAATGCTAGAAGCACGCGCTAAGTAATTAAAGCAAAGCGGGGGAGTGATTCTCCCGCTTTCTTGTTTGCTGCAACGTGTGAGGAACTCTGCTAGAATAGCCTCAGTTGTGAGCAAACGTTTGCAAGATTTTCAACTTAACAAGTTTTGTTTAAAAACGACAGATAAATAGGATTACATCCATGTCTAAGATCTTCGACTTCGTAAAACCAGGTGTTATCTCTGGCGATGACGTTCAGAAAGTATTTGAAGTTGCAAAAGAAAACAGCTTTGCACTTCCAGCAGTAAACTGTGTGGGTACTGACTCTGTAAACGCAGTACTTGAAGCAGCTGCAAAAGTTAAAGCTCCAGTTATCGTTCAGTTCTCTAACGGTGGCGCTGCTTTCTTTGCTGGTAAAGGTCTAAAACTTGAAGGTCAAGAAGCTCAAATCCTAGGTGCTGTTGCTGGTGCGAAATACGTTCACGCTGTAGCTGAAGCTTACGGTGTTCCAGTAATCCTACACACTGACCACGCAGCTAAGAAACTACTTCCTTGGATCGACGGTCTACTAGACGCTGGTGAAGAGTACTTCGCGCAAACTGGTAAGCCACTATTCTCTTCTCACATGATCGACCTTTCTGAAGAGTCTCTAGAAGAGAACATCGAAATTTCTGCTAAGTACCTAGAGCGCATGGCTAAAATGAACATGACTCTAGAAATCGAACTAGGTTGTACTGGTGGTGAAGAAGACGGCGTTGACAACTCTGATATGGATGCGTCTGAACTATACACTTCTCCAGAAGACGTTGCATACGCATACGAGAAACTAAGCGCAATCAGCCACCGTTTCACTATCGCAGCATCTTTCGGTAACGTACACGGCGTATACAAGCCAGGTAACGTTGTACTAACTCCAACTATCCTACGTGATTCTCAAGCGCACGTTTCTGAGAAATTCGGTCTTCCAGCGAACTCTCTAAACTTCGTATTCCACGGCGGTTCAGGTTCTTCTCTAGAAGAAATCCGTGAATCTATCGGCTACGGTGTAATCAAAATGAACATCGATACTGATACACAGTGGGCTACTTGGGATGGTATCCGTAAGTTCGAAGCTGAAAACCACGATTACCTACAAGGTCAGATCGGTAACCCAACTGGTGAAGATGCACCAAACAAGAAGTACTACGATCCACGCGTATGGCTACGTGCAGGCCAAGCTTCAATGGTTACTCGTCTAGAGCAAGCATTTGCTGACCTTAACGCAGTTGACGTACTATAATCGTTACTGATTAAGTTACTTAAAAACCCGCTCTTTGAGCGGGTTTTTTTATGTCTATCATTTTCTTCCCCTCTGCTTTCTCCCGATATTTTTATGCGTTAGGTTGTATTTGCTAGTGAGATATCTCACCTTTAACGTTTTTTTAAAGAAAACATGGGAATATCAGTCTTAAGAGTGGCGAAATCAGAGTGCATTGCGTAACCTGTAACAAGTCAGTGTCAGAAAGCTCTGATAAAGTCTTGTTTTGCATATCTTTGCGAAACTCTGACTTTGAAAAAAGTCAGAGTTGGGATATTGTGCCAAAAATCTGACACTGTTCAGTGGAGCAATAGGGATGTTGTTTTAGAAAAGAGCCTTTAAAAAACAAGGTTCATAAATTAACGGCAATTGGATTTATATCTCTTTATTTTTGAGGATAAGAATTATGGCAGGTGAATCGGTGGGTATCGATACCACTTTAACGGATGGTCTAACTCAGGCTGAAACTTGGCTGACAAACAATTCAGATCTACTGGTTCAGTACGGTGTGAACATTATCTCTGCGCTGCTTATTCTGTTTATCGGTAATCTTATCGTTAAGGCAGTCGCTGGTAGTGTTTCTAAAGTACTAGAAAAGAAAAACATGGATAAGGCCGTCGTTGAATTTATTCACGGTCTTGTTCGTTACTTGCTATTTGTAATCGTGCTGATCGCGGCTCTTGGTCGATTAGGAGTTCAAACCGCTTCTGTTGTTGCTGTGATTGGTGCGGCAGGTCTTGCTGTTGGTCTTGCACTACAAGGTTCACTATCAAACTTTGCAGCAGGCGTACTTATTGTTGCGTTCCGTCCATTCAAATCAGGCGACTACGTAGAAATCGGTGGTGTAGCGGGTAGTGTTGAAGCAATTCAAATCTTCCAAACAGTTCTAAAAACACCAGACAACAAAATGGTTGTTGTGCCTAACTCTTCAGTTATCGGCGGTGCCATTACTAACTACTCTCGCCATGCGACACGACGTGTCGACCTAGTGATTGGTGTTTCATACAAAGCAGACCTTAAACTAACGAAGAAAGTGATTCGTGAGACGCTAGAGAAAGATCCACGTATCTTGAAAGACCCAGATATCACAATTGGTGTACTTACGTTAGCAGACTCTTCAGTTAACTTTGTGGTTCGTCCATGGGTGAAAACTGCAGATTACTGGGGCGTATACTTTGATGCAATGCAAGGTATTAAAGAAGCATTGGATGAAAATGGTATCGAGATTCCATTCCCACAAATGGATGTTCACCTGAACAAAGTCGACGCTTAATCAAAAGCAGTCGATATTCAAAAGCGAGGCCAATAGGCCTCGCTTTTTTATACTTCGTAAAGGGTGTGATGACCAGCAAGTAAGAGGCGTTTTAGATGTTTACCTGCAAATCCAAATGTGAACTCAGGTAAGCCAGGCGTATAGAGCAACTCTTGATGTTGATAGAGATTGGTATCAACAATGATAGTGATGTATTCCGGTAAGCCTATTGGGCAAACCGCGCCGGGTACGCAACCCAACACTTCGACCATTTCATCGTCATTACAAATAGAGGGACGTTTACCTGTAATCGCTTTAATCTGCTTGGCATCGAGGCGCGAGTCCTTATCTGTCAGATAAACCGCGTAACCTTGTCCTTTGAGTGTTAAAAAGAGGCTTTTGGTATGCGTACCCGTCCAACCAAGCTCTCTCGCAATGCGTATATCTGTCTCAAAGTCTAAGATGGCTTCGTGCTGCCATTCCCGAAAAGGAATAGAGAGCGCGTTGAATCGCTCTCTATTGTTGTTATAAATACGTTTTAGTGACTCCATGTCTTTGCTGCCTTACTACCTGGTGATTACCAATACTTATCAATAAGCTCACTCGCTAAGATATACGCTATTGTGAACATCATCATTGCGATTGCAATGTCGATGGTTTTTTTCACTTTTGGTTTAGAGAGTGTTGGACCTAGTTTGGCTGCTCCTATCGATAAAGTGTAGAACCAAACAAAGGAAGCCAGAATCGTACCTAGTGCAAAAGCAATGCGATCATGGCCTTCAAATTGTCCACCGATCGAACCTAGAATAACGACTGTATCTAAATATAAGTGCGGATTAAGCACAGTGACAGCTAGCGCACCTAGAATAACTGTTCGACGACCTCGAGCTACAATCTCCCCTTTTGATTCCGATTCACTCTCTGGCTTAAAAGCACTTTTTAGCGAGAGCAGTCCATAGAAGCTCAAGAAAGCAATACCACCAAGTGTCACCGACGTCAGTAAGATTTCATTTTGAGACAGAATTGCACCACCACCAAAGATACCTAGAGAGATGAAAATCATATCTAGCACGCTACAAATAGTGGCGGTTGTTAGGTGGTGATTACGCTTTATGCCTTGATTCAAAACATACGCATTTTGCGCGCCGATCGGAATGATCATTGATGCTCCTAAACCAAAACCTTGCAATAGAACCCACAAGCTCACACTTCACCTCACTTCAAAATAACAAATACATTTACAGAAAAGGGAAAGATAAAGCGTTTATCTAAATAAGTATAATTAATGATTTTAATCTTACATTAGATAGACTAATTTAACGGGAGGCGTTTGATCAGGAGTGAGAGGAAAGGTATGCGAGGGTTAGATTACAAATGGATTGAGGCATTAGACGCTATAGTTTATCAGGGTAGCTTTGAGCGTGCTGCCGAGCATTTATTTGTTTCTCAATCCGCCATTTCTCAACGTATCAAGCAGTTAGAGAAGTTTCTCGCGCAGCCTGTTTTAATTCGAAGCCAGCCACCTAAGCCAACGCCAATTGGTAAAAAATTGTTGGGTCTTTATCGGCGAGTACGCTTGCTAGAGCATGAAATTCTCCCCGAACTAAAAAATGATACCAGTACGCGACCTGTGCAACTCTCTTTAGCGACTAATGCAGATAGCCTTGCAACATGGCTACTGCCAGCGCTGCAAAATGTTATGAAGCAGCGTCAAGTTGAACTAAAACTGACTATCTATGGTGAATACCGCTCTATTGAAAAACTCAAAAGTGGCGAAGTGACAGGAGCGATCAGCTTGGAGTCCCAGCCAATCCCCGGATGCAGAGCAGACTATTTAGGTCGCATCGATTATGTTTGTGTCGCGAGCCCAGAGTTCTATCAGCGTTATTTTTCTAAAGGCGTAAATAATCAGACATTGGCAAAAGCACCGGCCGTTTCATATGACCAATATGATGATCTACATAAAACATTTCTTACCGAGCACTTTAACGTCAATCCTGACAGCGTTATTCATCACAACATCAGTAGTTCTGAAGCGTTTCTAAAAGTGGCGTTAGCTGGTGTAGCTTATTGCTTGATCCCCCGCTTGCAAATTACCGACGAATTAGACAGAGGTGTGTTGGTTGATGTGACTCCAGGTTTTTTAATGTCCCATCGGATTTATTGGCACCACTGGCAGTTAGAAACTGGGGTACTACAAGAAATCTCACATGCGATAGTGGGGTATGCGCAGCAGCATCTACCTCAATAAGTTCGTCAGAGCTGCATATCGTTAACTTAAGTGTGTTTTGTTTAAAAATTACGCCAATGTTACATAGTCAAAGTTGTGTTAGAAGTCACTATGGGTGCTTGGATAATCGGCGGAAGTTTCTATTATGAAACCACACGCTTTCTCAGCCATGATAGTGATGTTGGAATCTGAGATTAAGTACTTAATTTTGTATGGATGGATTTATTGAATGAAATTGTATTCATTTTTGCTGGCTTCAGCACTCAGCCTTACCAGTGCTTCAGTTTTGGCGAATACGCCAGAGTTTGCTCATGTTACGACAACGGGGTATGGCGAAGTGACGGCCACACCTGATATGGCTACGTTTTCTGTAAAAGTAGTCGATACGACAATGACGGCCGAACAAGCGAAATTGTCCGTAGATAAAACCGTTGAAGAGTTTCTAAAAAGCTTATCGGATGCCGGCTTGTCAAAAGACAATATTACTAGCTCGAATTTATACCTTGCTCCTCAGTACCATTACCCTAAATCAGGAAAAGCAGAACTTGTTGGGTATCGAGCATCTCGCAGTATTGATGTCACGGTGACGGATCTGAAAAACCTTAACCAATACCTAGATATGGCGTTAGAAGCGGGAATTAATCAGGTTGATAATATTCAACTTAAGGTAAGCAACCAAGCCGAGTATCAGCAAAAGGCACGAATGGCTGCGATTAAGGACGCAAGAGAAAAAGCAGGGTCATTAGCGACTGGTTTTGAGAAAAAGTTGGGCGATGTATGGCAGATCAATTACAGACAGATGCACGTTCAGCCTGTGTTAATGCGTTCAATGGCGATGGATAGTAAAGAAGGAGCGAATAGCTACCAAGATTCAACCATGATCATTCGCGATCAAGTCGATGTCATTTATAAGCTAAAGTAAGGCTTAGCAAACAGTAAAAAGCAAAAGGCAGGGAGTTACAACCCCTGCCTTTGTCATTTCTATTTCACAGTTTAATGCAGGATACGAGCACGGATTGTGCCTTCAATGTTTTTGAGCTTTGTTAGAGCTTCTTCTGCTCGTTCAGTTTCAACGTCGATCACTACGTAGCCTATTTCAGCGGCTGTTTGTAGGTACTGCGCGGCAATGTTAATGCCTTCTTCAGCAAAGATGGTGTTGATCTGAGTTAGAATACCAGGACGGTTCTTATGGATATGAAGCAGACGAGAGCACTCACCACTGTGTTCTGGCAATGACACTTCAGGGAAGTTTACGCTTGAAAGTGTCGAGCCGTTATCAGAGTACTTAGCCAGTTTGCCCGCCACTTCTAAGCCGATATTCTCTTGTGCTTCTTGCGTTGAACCACCAACGTGTGGAGTGAGAATGACGTTATCGAATTTTTGTAAAGGAGACTCGAACGGGTCAGCATTTGTTTTTGGTTCAGTTGGGAATACATCAATTGCAGCGCCGGCAAGGTGACCAGCTTCTAAGCTATGGCAAAGTGCAGGAATATCCACAACGGTGCCACGTGCCGCGTTGATAAAGATGGAACCTGGTTTCATTCGAGCAAATTCAGCTTCACCCATCATGTTTTTCGTTTCCGGTGTTTCGGGAACGTGCAAAGAAATCACATCACATTTGTTCAATAGTTCACTCATGGTATGTACTTGCGTCGCATTACCAAGGGACAGTTTGTTCTCAATATCGTAGTAGTAAACGCGCATACCTAAGTTTTCGGCAATAATACCAAGCTGCGTACCAATGTGACCGTATCCGATAATGCCAAGGCACTTACCACGAGCTTCGTAAGAGTTGTCTGCACTTTTCTTCCAAATACCGCGATGTGCAAGTGCATTCTTTTCAGGAATACCACGCACTAGTAAAAGGATTTGCCCAAGTACAAGCTCTGCCACGCTTCGAGTGTTAGAGAATGGTGCATTAAAGACAGGAATACCGCGTTTTGCTGCTGCATCTAGGTTTACTTGGTTAGTACCAATACAAAAACAGCCAATTGCAACCAGCTTGTTCGCCGCATTGATTACCTCTTCGGATAGGTTCGTACGGGAGCGGATACCAATGAAGTGCACGTCTTTTACTGCTTCAATTAGTTCTTCTTCCGGAAGGGAACCTTTATGGTATTCAATGTTGGTATAACCAGCTGCTTGAAGAACTTCAACTGAAGAAGGGTGGAGTCCCTCTAACAAGAGGATCTTAATCTTTTCTTTTTCCAGTGAAACTTTGGCCATTTTTTCTCGTCCTTAAAATGGAAAGGTGGGCTAATGTGGCGCACATTGGGCAAAACTATTAAAAAGGGGATAATTAACAGTTTTGTAGGAAGACAAACGTTTCCCTGTGCGTCTTCTGTTCAATAAAGTAACAAAAAAAAATTGCTTTGGGTAAGAAAATTACGGAATAAGAGATAATTTTATTATAGAAAGGAATAAAAAACGGTGCCTTGCAGCACCGTATGTAATGAAATAACAGAAAAGTGAACCAGATAGGTTCATTTTGGGCTGTTATTTATTCTTCAATTTTTGCACCTTCTGGTGTGCCAGTGATCACTACGTCTGCACCACGATGAGCGAAAAGACCCACAGTCACGACACCAGCGATGCCGTTTATTTTGTCTTCCATTTCTTTCGGGTTGGTAATTTGCATATTGTGCACATCCAGAATCACGTTGCCGTTGTCAGTCACAACGCCTTCACGGTAAGCTGGATCACCACCTAGTTTTACCAATTCACGAGCCACGTAAGAGCGTGCCATTGGGATTACTTCAACAGGCAATGGGAACTGGCCAAGTACGTCAACTGCTTTAGTGCCGTCAACGATACATACGAACTTATCAGAGATTGCTGCGACAATTTTCTCACGAGTCAGAGCCGCGCCGCCGCCTTTGATCATTTCACGTGCTGGGTTGATCTCATCTGCGCCATCAACATACACATCCAGCTTCATTACATCGTTGCACTCGTATACTTCAATACCAAGCTCTTTAAGGCGCTCAGTTGAAGCGACAGAGCTAGACACTGCACCTTTAATATCATCTTTGATAGTGCCTAGTGCATCGATGAAGTGATTCACGGTAGAGCCAGTACCAACACCGACAATGCTGCCTTTCTCAACATATTTTAGTGCTGCCCAACCAGCCGCTTTTTTCATTTCATCTTGAGTCATGCCAATCTCCTGAATAGATGTTCGTTAACGTTTGCGGGCGTGATTATAGCGGCTTACTTGTCACTTTCCCATTGCCATATTTGGCTTGGGGTCACGATCTTAGGTAATGGAATGTCCCAGCTTTCAATTGGTAAGCGTTCTACATGTTGGCAGTCATGAGCGATACCGACAGGTTTAGCACCCTCTCCAGTTACAAACCAACGTGACAGAGTACGATCGTAGTACCCCCCGCCCATGCCTAAGCGGTGTCCGATACTGTCGAACCCAACTAAAGGTGTGCAGATTAAATCAAGCTGGCGAACGGGTTTGAGGTGTCTGATATCGAGCTTGGGCTCTAAGATGCCGTACTTGTTGTAGACGAGCTGTTCATCACTTATATACTGAAGAAACAGTAACTGACCTTTAGAAAAGGGATGGATGACGGGCAGATAAACCGATTTTCCCTGTTGCCATAACCATTTAATGAGCGGTTTAGTATCAAGCTCACCGTCTGCAGAAAGGTAGATGGCAATATGTTGCGCCTGATCGATTTCAGGAAGTTGGGAAAATTGAGTAATCAGGTCGATTCCCGCTTGGTATTGCGTATCACTGCACAGAGCGTTGCGCTTTTCACGAATCAGTTTGCGGAAGTCTTGTCGAGAGAGGTCTGACATAGAGAGAATACCCCAGGGTGCCGTTGAGGATTGTGGCCCTTGAACCAGCTGGTTCAAGGCGGATCAGCAATGACAACCGTAGGCTTCTCGGTGCATGCCGAGCTTGCTCAATAGTTACCAAATACTAACCCTTAGGTATTGCTTATCGGCTCAGGGACTTAAATCCTGCTGACGCACACCCCAGGGTAAATTTTGTATTTACTGCTGTCCTTGCGTAACTTTGCTTAGTGCGTTCTCTAAAGACGCGGTGAGCTTTTCCATTCGCTCAGTAATTTCTTGCTGTTGACCATTGGATTCGTATGACTTGGTGTGCAACTCATAGCAAATATTCAATGCAGCAAAGGTCAGCAGTTGGATTTCATTGGTTACCTTAGTACGTTCGCTCATTTCTTTCAATCGGCGATCCAGATCTTTTGCCGCTGCAACAAGAGACTCTTCTTGTCCTGTCGGACAATTCACTCGTGTAAGTTTGCCTAATATTTCAACGTCGATCGCTTGATTGCTCATGATGAATAAACTCTATATTCGCGCTATCTAAGGTGTTGCTTCATACAACTACCGAGGAGCAAACTATAGGAAAACCGCTATTAAGATTCAAGCATTTCCCATCACAGAAAGAGAAATGATGACGAGATCACACAGGAATTGGGCAAATTGAACAAATGCTGTCCAAAATTGAATTTGATAGCCGTTTCAGACCACTAACCTTGATGGTAGGATATACCAATACATTATTACGTAAGAATGAGCCAAGTTATGAGTGAAATCACCCTTCCTGAATACCAATCTATTGCTGCTGAACTGCAATCGGCAAGCCTAGCAGTGACACCGGCGGAGTTACATGGCTTATTTGTTGGCATGTTAAGTGGTGGATTGGCGATCAATGATCAAACTTGGCAGCCGATTCTTTTTGACTACACCAATGATGGGATGGGGTGGCCCTCGACAGCACTCACTTTTGCTCAGAGCATATTCAACGTTACTGTTAATGAGCTTACTGGCACGTCAATGGAGCTGTCTTTACTATTGCCAGATGAGCCGGGCGAAGAAGGCTTATTCGCATTAGCTGACAGTGTGTCCGACTTTGTAAACCACTTTATTTCTGGGTTAGGTCTAGCAGGCGTTGCGCTTAATAAAGCATCTGATGACGCTAAAGAAGCACTGGCTGACCTAGAAGAGATTGCCAAATTAGGCATCGATGAAGATGACGATCTTGGTGAACAAGCGCAATTGCTAGAGCAAGTGATTGAGCACATCAAAGCTTGCGTACTAACGATTCATGCTGAATTTGGTGTTCGTCCTGAAAGCAGCGACAAAAAACCTACTATTCACTAATCGTAGACCGTCCAGAGGTTAGTATGAAGCAATATGATGTAGTCATTGCTGGTGGTGCCATGGCTGGTGCAACGTTAGCATTGGCGATTGACCATTTGTCTCAGGGAAAGCTCCGCATTGCCGTCGTTGAGCCTTTTAAAGCACAATCAGATATGCACCCTGGTTTTGACTCTCGCTCAATCGCATTGTCTTACGGTACTGTCAATCTGTTGCGTCAACTACAGCTCTGGACGTCAGTAGAACCGTTTGTCACACCCATTGAACATATCCACGTTTCTGACCGTTCTCATGCTGGGATGACGGAGATTACCAAGCAAGAGGTTGGGGTTGAAGCTCTAGGGTATGTTGTAGAATTAGCCGATGTTGGGCGTGTATATCAAGAATTATTAGACAGCAGCGAATCAATTACGCTGTTTTGTCCTGACTCCGTTACCGATATCGAGCGCGAGCAAAACTGTACCCATGTGACGTTGAAAAGTGGTGAGCAACTTGAAGCAAAACTGCTGGTGGCTGCAGATGGTGCTGTTTCGACCTGTTGTCAGAAAATTGGTCTAGAACTTTCTGAGCAAGATTTTGAACAAGTGGCTGTCATTGCCAATATTGTGACTCAAGAACCTCATCAAGGTAGAGCCTTTGAACGTTTTACTGAAAATGGCCCTGTTGCTTTATTGCCAATGAGTGACAATCGAATGTCCTTAGTTTGGTGTTTGCACCCTGAAGAAGCCCAAGCCGTTCTTGAGTTATCTGATCAAGCATTTCTCCAGCATTTACAGAACGATTTTGGTTGGCGTTTAGGCGCGATGAAAAAAGTGGGGCGTCGTGCAAGTTACCCATTGCTTCTTCGCCATCGAAAGCAAAATATTTCACATCGCTTTGCGATTGTTGGAAATGCGGCGCAAACGCTGCACCCGATAGCTGGACAAGGCTTTAATCTCGGTATTCGCGATGTAGTCTCACTAGCAGAAGAAATTGTGCACCAAAGTGAGGATGTGGGTCTTTATCAAGGCCTGATGCGCTTTAGTCAACGTAGAGAAGCAGATCGAAGCGAAACTATTTGGCTAACCAGTGCCTTGGTGCATGTTTTTTCAAATGATTTACCCGCGATGCGAATTGGCCGAAATACTGCCTTAGCAGCGATGGATAACCTTTCTATTTTTAAGCAGCCGCTACTACGCCATACACTTGGCTTGGTAAAACGATGAACGGCCGCACTGAATTAGGTAATAAAAAGCAATGATGCAAAGTGTAGATATCGCCATCATCGGCGGAGGGATGGTTGGGTTGGCACTTGCTGCCGCGTTCAAAGACAGTGATCTGCGTGTCGCCGTTATTGAAGGTAAAGTGCCAGATGATTCGTTGAAAGAATTGCCCGATGTTCGTGTGTCTGCGCTGAGCCGCTCTAGTGAGACGATTTTGCGTAAACTTGGTGCTTGGCAGGGCATAGAACAGCGCCGAGCTTCACCTTACCATGGCATGGAAGTATGGGAACAAGATAGCTTTGCCAGTATTGAATTTAATGCACAAAGTATGGCACAACCTGATTTAGGGCACATTGTTGAGAATCGTGTGATTCAACTTGCGCTGCTTGAACAAGTCCAAAAGCTCGATAACGTCACTATGTTTATGCCTGCACGTTGCGCGACTCTCGCGGTCGGTGAGCAAGAAAGCTGGCTGACGCTCGATAATGGCCAAGCCATGACCGCTAAATTAGTGGTCGGAGCCGATGGGGCGAATTCGTGGCTTCGCCATCAAATGGATATTCCATTAACGCATTGGGACTATGGTCATCATGCTTTGGTCGCGAATGTCAAAACTGCTATGCCACACAACAGCATTGCGCGCCAGATATTTACTCCTCACGGACCGTTGGCATTTTTGCCAATGTCGCAACCAAATATGTGCTCTATTGTTTGGTCCACGGAGCCAAATCGAGCAGAGCAGTTAGTGGCGATGAGTGAACATGATTTCAATAAAGCGTTGACGAGTGAGTTTGATGCTCGACTTGGTCTATGTGAAGTAGTGGGAGAGCGTGCTGCGTTTCCTTTGAAAATGCGCTATGCGCGAGATTTTGTCGTCGAGCGAGTCGCGCTGGTTGGTGATGCGGCCCATACCATTCACCCATTAGCGGGGCAGGGTGTGAATTTGGGTTTATTAGATGCGGCCAGTCTTGCTCAAGAGGTGTTAGCACTTTGGAAGCAGGGACAAGATATCGGTAGTAAACGCAACCTAAGAAGCTACGAGCGTTGGCGAAAAGCGGAAGCGGCAAAGATGATCGCTACTATGCAAGGGTTTCGAGATTTGTTCTCTGGCGAGAACCCTGCTAAGAAGCTTGTTCGTGGCATTGGCTTGAGTTTAGCGGGGCAACTGCCGGGAGCGAAAGATGAGATCATGAAGCGCGCGCTTGGTTTAAAGGGACACTTGCCGGATCTGGCGCGTCAGTAAGTGCAAAGCGAACTTCAAATACACAAAAGGCTGGTTAATCCAGCCTTTGTTTTATCAACATTTTGCTAAGCATATGCGCATCGGAGTTTCATTATTTCTTGATTGATCTCTTTGACCGCTCGGAAATGGCGTTGCTCTGCTTTCTCCGGCAGTATTAACTTACCGTTATCAAACTCGAATCTACCGACCCCGTAAATATAAATTCTTCCTTTAAAAAGACGACTTATATGTTTAGCAATCATACTTGGTGTATAGCGCTTAAACAGTCTCATATTTACTTTCCTTTTATCTAACCTAGCCTAGGTATTCTACGTTCTGGACGCGAAAATTATTGTGACAGCAATAGTATTAAATACAGATGTAGGGTGTTGCGTCAGAGAATTGTGTTGTCTTAGACAATTTGACAGTGTCATCTCTTAAATAGCGTGAGGATTACCCCAAAAATAACCTCTCTAAAGGAACCCTTACCCAATACACTCCTTTTTACGTGACGCATTAAGCAATAGTTTTGTTACAGAATTAAGAATAGAACGAAAACGGTTGTTTGCTAGTTGTTTCTATTAAGGTCGTGCTTCGCGTAACACACTTTACGTTCTAACGATTAGAGGAAATGAAAGAGAAAAAGTTCCACGTAAAAAAAAGCCCGCTTCAGCGGGCGAATAGTCACAGATGCATTACACAAAAGTGGATAACTAACTGCATGAATGCTGTCACTCAGCTAGCTGACTCACTTTATATTGGTTAAGTGCTTGTTTGAAACTTAACCAACAAATTCAGCATATACGAGTTTTATCTTTGTGACTATTTATGTTTTATATGTGATTAAAAATTCTCATGTCTATTTTTGTAGATATGAGCGAGATCACGCAGTGATAGAAACACTACGTGTCATTACATTGTTTTTAGACGATTAACGACAGATCTCAGCTACGGTCGGCTGGCACAATTGGATAAGATCTTGAATAGAAAGCGCCAGCCCAGCCATTCGATCGCCACTGCTGATCGTGACTTCCTGTTCTTCTAGTAAGCTGGGGTCGAACACGATTGGCATATGACGTTTGAGTAACAGAGGAGTGACAGTACCAACTTTGTAACCAGTGATGGACTCAACATCGGCTTGATCAACACAAGTCATCCGGCGACATTTCAGTAACGAGCGCACTTTTTTGGGATCAACGCTACGATCACCTGGTGCACAGGCGAGTGCATATTGATTACCCATGTCTCGTAGCAAGATTGCTTTCACCATTTGAGAAGGGCGAATGCCGCGTTGGTGCGCGACATCCTCAATGGTGGTTGCTGGTCTTTGATGCGGTAACAGACGAAACGGAACGTGTTGGTCTGTGAGAAATTGCATCAAAGGAGTATTGATTGTATTACTCATCATCAAGACTGTAAGGCAGTGATTCGATTGTCCATTCACATTCTGGTTGCGCAACTAAACGAAGACGAGTGTCTTCATCGAGATTATTAGGCAGTACGATCAGGCCAATCGCGTGATTGTCACTGAACTGGTAGTGATTTAATAAAGCACCTACTGAACGCCAGTTTTCACCTACGCTGCGTTCGAGCTCAATTGGTTCGTCACTGAATGGAGCAGAAGTTGCACCTTTTACGATATACATCGCACGTTTATTGGTACCGCGATACTTCGCTCGTGCTACCGTTTCTTGTCCCGTGTAGCAGCCCTTTGTGAAGCTTATGCCTCCTAAAGCTTGCACGTTAAGTGCTTGTGGAATGTGAGCATTCTGCGCGGATGCAGAGACAAATGGTAAACCTGCCTCAATATCGAAACGATTCCAAAGCTCATTTGTCGTAAAGACAGCGTCGGTAGTTTCAACGATTTGCTGTGCTTCTGGCGCACTTAATATCAGTAACCAGCGCTCTTGTGCAACTTGCACGGCTGTGCCACCGTCAACTGGGCGAACGCTGCCAGTTGTCTTGCTCATTGTTGAAATGAATTCGTCGGCTTTGACGCCAGCAACACCTAAGATAACGTCATCAGAAGCTTCAATCGTTACTTTAGAGAAAATGGCGTATTTCTTTATTTCACTAAGTTCTACGTCAATCGCCGATTTTGGTTGGATCATGCCGTAGCCATCATGATGATGGAAAAGCCGGAACACGCTCCACACTTTGCCTTTCGCATCACAATGTGCGCCCAGTGTTGATTGGTCTTGTTCTAAAGAAACAACATCGCAGGTAACCTGACCTTGTAAGTATGATTTTTTATCATCACCGATCATGGTGATCATGCCGAAGTTATCCAGCAGTGAGATAGATAACTCTGGAAGTGCGTCTTGAGTTGAGAGAGGTAATGCTGAAAAACGAGTTTGCCATTCCATAATTACAATGCCTTTTGAAGATATTTTTCCGCTATGTTATACCCAAATAACCTTGAGATACTAGGGGAGCGATTTACGAATCAACATTTGTCTGCTTTCACTATCGTATTGTGACCCGCACACTAGTGACGTAGCACATCCCTTGTTACACTCCGCACTAACAACAAGACATCTATGAAGGAATAGTGAATGTACACTCCGGAAGAAAAAGCGCGTATTAAATGGGCTTGTCGTCGAGGCATGCTTGAGCTTGACGTAGTAATTATGCCGTTTTTTGAAGAGTGCTTTGATACTCTGAGTGAACAAGAGCAGCGTGACTTTGTTTCTTTACTTGAATGCGATGATCCTGATCTGTTTACTTGGGTAATGGGGCATGGCCGTAGCGAAAATTTAGGTCATGCAGCAATGGTTGATAAAATTGTCGCCCATAACCTCAGCAAAGTTCGTTAATTTTACTGCTTCTCCCTCTCTGACTGCCCGAGTCTTCAATGTTGTACTTTTCTTATTGATGACTTGGGCTGTTATCCTCTCTAGCATTCCGCTCGTATTATCGACTTATTTGTTATTACTGATTGTTAAGGCTCTCTCAAGCCAAGGCCTTGTTCAACCTACAAGTCATGGGCATTGGTATGTGCACTGCGATGGCTCGGTTAGGTTTGATGCCCTTGAGTGTGGCGAATGCTCGGAAGATATTGAGTCCGAAAAGGGTCATTTACAGCGAGTCGATACATCGGCATCACCATTCAAGATAACATTCCAATTGCAATCTGGCCGTGTTGTTACGATTTGGCGTGATAGCTGTGACGATGAGCAGTATCGTCAACTATCTTTGGTATTACGCCAATGGGAAATGAAACAGGGAGCTAATGCTCCCTGCTGATGTAATAGTTTACTTGGTAAAGTTAAAGCTGTTTAGCTGGAACCAAAATCGTTGGGCCGCTGTTTTCCAGTTGGTTCGGATAGTCAAGCGTGTAGTGCAAACCTCGACTCTCTTTACGCTGCATCGCACAACGAACCATCAACTCTGCTACTTGTAAAAGGTTACGCAGTTCTAATAAGTTGTTCGACACTCGGAAATTGCTGTAGTACTCGTGTGTTTCTTGTTGCAACAGTTGGATACGGCGTAAGGCGCGCTCTAAACGCTTGTCAGTTCGCACAATGCCCATGTAGTCCCACATAAACAGACGAAGCTCGTGCCAGTTGTGCTGAATGATCACTTCTTCATCACTATTGGTTACTTTGCTTTCATCCCAACATGGCACCTGTGAAGGTAGCTCAACGTTAGTGTGATGTTTTAGAATATCTTTTGCCGCAGACCAAGCATAAACCACGCATTCGAGAAGTGAGTTTGATGCCATGCGGTTAGCACCATGCAGCCCGGTGTAGCTAACTTCACCAATCGCATACAAATTTTTCAGATCGGTGCAGCCATTTCTATCCACCATGACACCGCCACAAGTGTAGTGTGCAGCAGGTACGATTGGGATTGGCTCTTTAGTCATGTCAATGCCCAAGTCCATCAAACGTGAATAAATGGTTGGGAAGTGTTTCGTAATAAAGTCAGCAGGCTTATGGCTGATGTCGAGATACATACAGTCGGCACCTAAACGCTTCATTTCGAAGTCGATAGCACGAGCCACGACGTCACGCGGAGCAAGCTCTTTACGTTCATCGAAATCCGGCATAAAGCGAGAGCCATCTGGACGACGCAGGTAAGCACCTTCGCCACGCAACGCTTCAGTCAGCAAGAAGTTACGTGCTTCTGGGTGATATAAACACGTAGGGTGGAACTGGTTAAATTCCATATTCGCCACACGACACCCTGCACGCCAAGCAATCGCAATACCATCACCAGACGACACATCTGGGTTAGAGGTGTATTGATAAACCTTTGAAGCACCACCTGTAGCGAGAACCACAAATTTGGCTCGCACGGTTTCGACATGCTCTTCGTTGCGGTTCCAAATATAAGCACCGATAACTTTGTTTTTATCACCGCCAATTTTGTCTTCGGTGATTAAGTCCAGAGCATTGTGACGTTCGAGAACATGAATGTTTGGATGGTTATGAGCGTTATCTTGCAGGGAGGTTTGCATCGCCATACCTGTCGCATCTGCCGCGTGAAGAATACGACGACGGCTATGACCACCTTCACGAGTTAAGTGGTAGCGAGGTTCATCGTCAGAGTCATCTTCTTCACGATCAAATGGGACACCACCGTCAATCAACCACTGTACACACTCTTTTGAATGCTCAGCAATGAACCTTACGGTCTCCTCATCGCAAATACCATCCCCGGCGATTTGCGTGTCTTCAACGTGTGAATCAATGGTGTCTGACTCATCAAATACGGCAGCGATACCGCCTTGAGCATAGTAGGTTGCCCCTTCGCTGCGTGGTCCTTTACTCAGCACCATCACCTTACAGTGGTTAGCAACGCGCAAAGCCAACGACAAACCTGCCGCGCCACTCCCTACCACTAATACATCACACTCATGTTCACGATTTGTGTTCATATAACTTTTATAATCCCAAGCTAAGGTAACAAAGTTACCTTGTGTATTATTTGCACACCATGTGCATTCCATTATCGCGACATCTGTCGCTAAGGGCTAAGTTGGGAGACCTATCGACGTCCGTGTTACGGCGGTGACTGAGCCACTCTTCTTTTTCATGCAGAGCATGAGCATGCTTCCTAAGTTATAATTTGTAACGCGGTGTTCAGATAGCCATTAGCCATGCAAATGAAAAGTAATAGTTTGTCAATGCCATTGCTTTTCCATGCCCGACCCAGCACAATCTGGGACAGAGATCATTCATTATACCCATTTCCCTCCAAGATGCTCGCTTGTCAAACTTAGACTAAAGTCAGGCAGCGGTGGTCATTTGGGTACAGACATCACATTGTGAAAAACAATGACAAAAAACTTGAGAAACCATGGAACTTTCTCATTCACGTTAGGGTCACAATAGTGCTCAAGTAAGCAGTGGTGTCAATACTACGTTTTGCATAATTAGTACCCATATCTGAGAAGAGTAGGGGCATAACAAATAGGAGTATCCGCTCGAATGAACGAGCAGCTGACCGATCAAGTATTGATTGAGCGAGTTCAGAATGGCGATAAGCAAGCATTCAACCTGTTGGTAACAAAGTACCAGAATAAGGTATGTAATCTTATTTCCAGATACGTTAGTAATCCTGGCGATGTACCAGATGTAGCACAAGAAGCGTTTATTAAAGCTTACCGAGCTATCCCTAGCTTTCGTGGGGAAAGTGCGTTTTATACGTGGCTGTATCGCATTGCAGTGAATACTGCGAAAAATCACATTGTTGCTCAAGGGCGTAGACCTCCAGCGACAGATGTCGATGCTGAAGATGCTGAATTTTACGAAACAGGTAGTGCACTTAAAGAAATATCGAACCCTGAGAACTTAACGTTGTCCAAAGAATTGCAACGGGTGGTGTTCAGTGCAATCGAAGCTTTACCTGAAGATTTAAAAACCGCAATGACATTACGAGAGCTCGATGGCTTGAGTTATGAAGAAATTGCAGAAGTGATGGATTGCCCGGTAGGAACGGTACGATCGCGTATCTTCCGTGCTCGTGAGGCGGTGGAAAAGAAAATCAGACCTCTTTTGCAACGCTAGTACAAGTAATAACTATGGTGAAAATAATGGCTGACAAAGAAAAACTTTCAGCTCTCATGGATGGAGAATTGGTCGATAAGGCTTTAATTCAAGAGTTAGAGCAAGACCAAGAGAGCCGTGATGCTTGGCAGAACTATCACCTGATTGGTGATGTGATGCGAGGCGAAGCGCCAGCAAAACCTGAGTGGAATATTGCTGAAAGCGTGGCGTTAGCGTTAGAAGATGAACCTGCACACCGTGCGTTTGATTCGCACAGTGCAAATGTTATCTCAATTGCGGATACGCCAAAAGAGTCGCAACCAGAACCGCAAAAAGCAAAACGTCAGTTGCCAGGTTGGTTGACGCAGTTTGGTCAAGTTGCTGTTGCTGCATGTGTATCGCTTGTTGTTATTTTAGGTGTACAGCAGTACGGTGGTAGCGATTCAATGTCGCCGCAAACAGATCAATTACCTGTATTGCAGACGGTTCCGTTTGCTGGCAGCGCAGAACCAGTGAGTTTGACTCGTGAGTCTGTAGAACGTTCTGTAGGCGAGGCAAATATGCAAGAGCAGCGCAAGCGTGTTCATGCTATGCTGCGAGACTACGAATTGCAGTTACGAATTAACAGTGATGCATCTCAACAAGATGCAAATCTGAATCCGGATATTGAATGAAAAAATTTCTGATCAGCGCTTGCGCTCTGTTCAGTATGATGTCTTCTCAAGCCTTTGCTGGTGACAAGCCAGCGGAGGCTTTATTGCATCAAATGAGCGAGGCGAGTAAGAATTTAAGTTACGAACTCTCTTATATCCTTATCAAAAAGAACAGCATTGAGCCGTTGCTGTATCGTCATGCCACGCATGGTGACGATCAATATGCTCATCTTGTCTACTTAAGTGGCCCTGTGCGTGAAGTGATTCGTCGCGGAACTGAAGTAAGTTATATCGAAACGGGTTTAGAGCCGTTCACCATTGAGTCAGGTAAAATGGTCGCTCCGACTATGCCTATGCTCAACACCAATATCGATGAGCTAAACTTGTATTACGACTATGTAAAAGTGGGTAGAGCTCGTGAAGCTGGTGTGGCAACACAAGTGCTGCGTATTGTTCCTAAAGACGGTCTGCGCTATTCATACGTACTATGGATCGATGAAAAGAGTAAATTGCCGTTGCGTGCCGACCTTGTGGACCGCGATGGTGAAATGCTTGAACAATATCGCACTATTTCTTACACGGTAAACCCAAAAATCGCAGAGTTAATGAGTGGCCTGCAAGATGTTCAATTACCTGCTGTTCTCACCATGCCAAAAGGCGATATTGGGACCAGTAATTGGCAGGTTGGTTGGATCCCTGAGGGTTTCGAGCCGAACGAGCTCAACCGCTATCGTATGGCCGTTACTAACCAAATGGTGGAGAGCCAGCTGTATTCTGATGGTCTGTTTAGCTTCTCTGTTTACGTAGCAAACAAGGATGAGCATTCGTTAAAAGGGCAGTTGGTTCGCCAAGGCAGAAGAACGCTACACAGTTTTGTGAGCGGTCAACATGAAATCTCTGTTGTAGGAGACATTCCACCGACCACAGCACAGCGTATCGCCCAATCAGTCACATTTAATGTAACAAAGAGTAAATAACAATGATGACCGCGTTGGCTACCGTGACAGACGTGCATCGTCGCGGCAAGCAATACGAAATTGATTTAAGTTGCGAACAGCAGACCAGTTGCAGTAGTTGCTCTTCACAGAAAAGCTGTGGAACGGGCGTTGTTACTAAAGCCATTGGTAACAAGAGTTTATCTTGGCACCTGCGCACGGATAAATCGGTGAAAATAGGTCAAGTCGTCGAGATTGGTTTTCCTGAGTCGAGCCTAATAAAATCAGCAATGGCGGTTTATTTACTGCCATTGTTTGGTTTGATTATCGGTGCGATGTTTGGTCACTTCCTATTAGCGCCGCTGACAGCCGGCGGGGAAGGCATCATCATATTGGCATCGGTATTGTTTGCCGCTGGTGGAATGTGGATCGCAAAACGTGTTTCTCGTCCGTTAGAAGATGAATCCAAGCGCCAAGTTACCCTCGTTCGGGTACTTGGAGAGCCAATCCAGTAAGTGCTGTCCCCCTCCACTAAAGGTTATTTGGGTATGTACTTTAAATTACGTGCGCCCGTTAACGAAATTCGGTAGAATCTGCCAACTTGATTGAAATGCCGTCAGTAGATGGCGTTTCTTACTGTCCCTATTTGTAAAGAGTTAGTCACCCTAAATCTATGAAGCACATTCGTAACTTTTCGATTATCGCCCACATCGACCATGGTAAGTCGACCCTATCAGACCGTCTAATCCAAGTTTGTGGCGGGTTAACCGATCGTGAAATGGCCGCACAGGTTCTGGATTCTATGGATCTTGAACGTGAGCGTGGCATCACCATCAAATCTCAGAGTGTGACGCTAAACTACACCGCTAAAGACGGTGAGACGTATCAGCTGAACTTCATCGATACTCCGGGGCACGTTGACTTTGCATATGAAGTATCACGTTCTCTAGCGGCTTGTGAAGGTGCGCTATTGGTTGTGGATGCGGGTCAAGGTGTTGAGGCTCAAACACTGGCTAACTGTTACACCGCGATCGAAATGGATCTAGAGGTTGTGCCAATCTTAAACAAGATTGACCTACCTGCAGCTGATCCTGAGCGTGTAGCGGAAGAAATTGAAGAAATCGTTGGTATCGATGCAATGGAAGCAACTCGCTGTTCTGCGAAGACAGGCATCGGTGTTGACGACGTTCTAGAGAACATTGTGTCAGCGATTCCAGCACCGGAAGGTGATCCAGATGCGCCACTACAAGCGCTGATCATTGACTCATGGTTTGATAACTACCTTGGCGTTGTTTCTCTAGTGCGTATTAAAAACGGCGAACTGAAGAAGAACGATAAGATCAAAGTGATGAGTACGGGCCAAGTTTGGGGTGTGGACCGCCTTGGTATCTTTACGCCAAAACAAGTGGATACCGATACCCTTCGTACTGGTGAAGTAGGTTGGGTTGTTTGTGGTATCAAAGACATTCTTGGTGCCCCTGTTGGTGATACGCTGACTCTAGCGAAGAATGGTTGTGATAAACCGCTACCAGGCTTTAAGAAAGTTAAACCTCAGGTTTACGCAGGTCTGTTCCCAGTATCTTCTGACGATTACGAGAACTTCCGTGACGCACTAGGCAAACTAAGCCTTAACGACGCATCGCTATTCTACGAGCCAGAAAACTCTGCGGCACTTGGCTTTGGTTTCCGTTGTGGTTTCCTTGGCATGTTGCACATGGAAATCATCCAAGAGCGTCTAGAGCGTGAATACGACTTGGATCTTATCACCACAGCACCAACGGTAGTTTACGAAGTTGAGAAGACGGATGGCGATCTGCTGTATGTTGATAGCCCAGCAAAACTACCAGCGATCAATGACATTGAAGAAATTCGTGAACCGATTGCGCGTTGTAATATCCTTGTGCCTTCAGAGTACCTAGGTAACGTAATCACCCTGTGTGTTGAAAAGCGAGGCAGTCAAGTTGATATGGTTTACCACGGTAACCAAGTCGCTGTGACTTACGATATTCCAATGGCCGAAGTGGTACTGGATTTCTTCGACCGTCTGAAATCAACATCACGCGGTTACGCATCTTTGGATTACAACTTCCAGCGTTTTGAAGCTTCGAACATGGTACGTGTAGACGTTCTTCTTAACGGTGACACTGTTGATGCATTGGCGATGATCACACACAAAGATCAGTCTCAGACTCGCGGTCGTCAGTTGGTAGAGAAGATGAAAGAATTCATCCCTCGCCAAATGTTTGATATCGCAATCCAAGCGGCAATTGGTAACCACATTATCGCTCGTTCAACGGTAAAACAGTTGCGTAAGAACGTTATTGCGAAATGTTACGGCGGTGACGTAAGTCGTAAGAAGAAACTTCTGAAGAAACAGAAAGAAGGTAAGAAACGCATGAAGCAGATCGGTAACGTTGAGCTGCCTCAAGAAGCGTTCCTAGCCATCCTTCACGTAGGTAAAGACTAAAGTTGAACTTTGTCTCACACTTGTCGGTCTTAAGACGTTAGATATTAAAATAAGTGAAAGGGTTTCGGCTCTTTCACTTTCGTATTTTTAGATAAGGGAATTTAATGGCGAATACATTCTCACTGATGTTGGTTATTGCGACTTTGGTAACTGGCGTGGTTTGGCTATTGGAAAAGCTGGTTTTCGCGAAAAAGCGTCAGGAAAAACTGGCTGAGATTCAAGCTCAGACGTCTAATGGTTTGGATGCAGTGACCTTGCAAAAAGTTGAGCGTCAGCCTTGGTGGGTTGAAAATAGCGTCTCTATTTTTCCTGTGATCGCGTTCGTTTTAGTATTACGTTCTTTTATCTACGAACCATTTCAAATCCCATCAGGCTCAATGATGCCTACCTTGCTGGTTGGCGATTTCATTTTAGTTGAGAAGTACGCGTACGGTCTAAAAGACCCAGTATGGCGTACTCAGCTAGTGGAAACTGGTAAGCCTGAGCGTGGTGATATCGTGGTATTCAAATACCCACCACAACCAAGTGTGGACTACATTAAGCGTGTAGTTGGTTTACCTGGTGATATCGTGCGTTATTCAGGTGATAAGCAGCTTTGCGTGCAAAGCCAAGGCGAATCGGCGTGTAAGCCAGTTAAACTGAGCAACGTTGAAGAAAGTCAGTTTAGCTCGAACGGTATTCCAATGATCCAACTGGATGAGAAATTGGGTAACGTTGAGCACAATATTTTGGTTAACCCTCTTGTGCGTAACCGCGTGGAGCAATATTTCCCACGCAGCGGCACGACAGAGTGGGTTGTACCACAAGGTCAGTACTTTGTGATGGGTGATAACCGTGACAACAGTGCTGACAGCCGTTACTGGGGCTTCGTTCCTGAAGCAAACTTAGTCGGCAAAGCTGTCGCCATTTGGATCAGCTTCGAGTTTGATCGTGGCGCAGATAGCGTTCTACCTTCATGGATTCCAACTGGTGTGCGTTTTAACCGCATCGGTGGTATTCACTAACCATTTTATATCGAGAGAGTATGAATTCTCCAATTGATAAACTAGAGAGAAAGCTCGGCTACCAGTTTCAAGATGCCGGGCTTATCAACTTGGCGCTGACTCACCGCAGCGCCAACAGTAAGCATAATGAACGTCTTGAGTTTCTGGGCGATTCAATTTTAAGTTTTGTCATCGCTGATGATCTGTACCATCGTTTCCCGAAAGTGAACGAGGGTGACATGAGCCGTATGCGTGCTACTTTGGTTCGTGGACATACATTGGCGGAACTGGGTCGTGAATTCGATCTAGGAGATTATTTAAAATTAGGTCCAGGTGAATTGAAGAGTGGCGGTTTCCGCCGAGACTCTATTTTAGCCGATGCGGTTGAAGCCATTATTGGCGCAATTTACCTAGACAGCGATCTTGAAGTTGTGCGAGGCATTGTACTGAGTTGGTACAACTCACGCCTTGAAGCCATTAAACCTGGCGTCTCACAAAAAGATCCGAAAACTCGCCTACAAGAGTTCCTACAAGGCAGAAGAAAACCGCTGCCTGTGTACACAGTGACTAATATTAAAGGTGAAGCGCACAACCAAGAGTTTACGGTTGAGTGTGAAGTAGCAGGTGTGGATAAGCCTGTAATCGGTAAAGGCACCAGCCGCCGCAAGGCAGAACAAGCGGCTGCTGAAACAGCACTTGAGCAATTAACAAATGGCTGATAACGAATTCGATATCGATGCGTTTTTCGCATCACAAGGTGAGCCAAGCTCGCCAGAAAACCAACACTGTGGCTTTATTGCTATTGTTGGTCGTCCAAACGTAGGTAAGTCGACACTTTTGAACAAGATTTTGGGTCAGAAGATTTCGATCACCTCTCGTAAGCCGCAAACGACACGCCACCGTATTATGGGTGTGGATACGGACGGCGATTACCAAGCGATTTACGTCGACACGCCTGGACTTCACATTGAAGAAAAGCGTGCGATCAACCGTTTGATGAACCGTGCAGCTAACTCGTCATTGAGTGATGTAAACCTTGTGTTCTTCTTAGTCGATGGTACGCATTGGACTAAAGACGATGAGATGGTGCTGACCAAACTTCAAAAATCGAACTTCCCAGTTGTGCTTTGTGTAAACAAAGTCGACAACGTACAAGATCGTAACGACGTGATGCTACACATGGCGGAGATGTCGAAGAAGATGGACTTCGTGGATGTTGTGCCAATCTCTGCCAAGCAAGGTAAGAACATTGACGTACTGCGTAAGCACGTGCGTAATCACTTACCTAAAGCAACGCATCACTTCCCAGAAGAATACGTGACTGACCGTTCTCAGCGTTTTATGGCGTCTGAGATTGTGCGTGAAAAGCTGATGCGCTTTACTGGTGAAGAGCTGCCATACTCAGTAACGGTTGAGATTGAACGTTTTGATTACAACCCAGAAACCGACGGTTTCCACATCAATGCCTTGATTCTTGTTGAGCGTAATGGCCAGAAGAAAATGGTGATTGGCAAAGGCGGCGAGAAGATTAAGACCATTGGTCGCGAAGCGCGTTTAGATATGGAAGAATTGTTCGGTCGTAAGGTTTACCTAGAAACCTGGGTAAAAGTGAAATCTGGCTGGGCAGACGACGAACGAGCGTTGCGATCGTTGGGTTATATAGACGATTTATAATCTTGGCTGCGAAGGTGCTTCGCTCCAACATCGATGAAAAATCAGTATCGATTAAAATAAGGAGCCGCTCGGCTCCTTATTTTTTATTTCACACTTTTTAGGCACAATGACTTAGATGAGTAATCTGTCTTCCGAAGGTTTACAGCGCTGTTTTGTATTGCACCGACGCCCTTACAGTGAATCGAGCTTAATCCTTGATGTATTTAGTGAGGAATATGGCCGAATGACTTTAATGGCCAAAGGCGCGCGCAGTAAGCGTTCGAACTTAAAAGGCGCATTGCAACCTTTTACCCCGCTATTACTTAAATGGTCGGGGAAAGGCTCAATGAAAACTTTGCGTCAAGCCGAGCCGATAAGTCTAGGTTTGCCGTTAACGGGCATTAATCTCTACTCAGCCATGTACGTCAATGAACTGATTGGCCGTATTTTGATGGCTGAAGTGCCGATGCCAGCACTATTTCATGATTATTTGCATGCGTTAACCGAGTTGGCGCACAACGAGAACCCTGAGCCTGCACTGCGTCGTTTTGAGTTAGCCTTGCTGTCTGCTATGGGGTATGGCGTGGATTTTTTGCATTGTGCAGGTACCGGCGAGCCCGTCGACCCAGAAATGACCTATCGTTACCGGGAACAGAAAGGGTTTATTGCTTCGGTTAGGCGCGATAACCTCACGTTTTTAGGGAATGAACTGATTGCTATCAGTGAGCGGCGGTTCGTCACTAAAGAGCAGCTAAAAGCGGCAAAACGCTTTACACGTATAGCCTTAAAGCCGTATCTTGGCGGCAAACCTTTAAAAAGTCGTGAATTTTTCATTCAGACCCCCAGAGCACGGAGTAACGGAAAATGAGCTCAATTTATTTAGGCGTCAATATCGACCATATTGCCACTCTACGTAATGCACGTGGTACAAAATACCCAGATCCTGTTCACGCTGCTGAAATTGCAGAGCGTGCAGGCGCGGACGGTATCACTATCCACTTACGTGAAGACCGTCGCCATATTTTGGATCGTGATGTACGTATTCTGCGTGAAACCATTCAAACGCGTATGAATCTAGAGATGGCAGTGACGGACGAAATGGTTGAGATTGCGCTGCAAACTAAACCAGAGTTTGTGTGTCTAGTGCCTGAAAAGCGTGAAGAACTGACGACGGAAGGTGGCTTAGATGTAGTAGGACAGCTTGAAAAAATTAAAGCTGCGACGAAAAAGCTGACAGATGCCGGCATTAAAGTTTCGCTCTTTATTGATGCTGACCGTCAACAGATTGAAGCTGCGAAAAAGTGTGGTGCTCCGTTTATTGAGCTACATACTGGCCATTATGCAGATGCGACGACAGAAGACGAACAACAAGCTGAACTGAAGAAGATTGCTGCTGGTGCGAGTTATGCACATGACCTAGGTATTATTGTTAATGCCGGGCATGGCCTGACTTATCACAATGTCGCACCAATTGCTGCATTACCAGAAATTTACGAACTCAACATTGGTCACTCAATCATTGGTCGCGCAGTATTTGATGGTTTAAATAAAGCGGTTGCTGACATGAAAGCACTGATGATTGAGGCTCGCCAGTCATAGGGCTATCTAGATGGCGATTATAGGGTTAGGGACCGACATTGCAGAAATTGAGCGTATTGAAAAAGCGTTAGCTCGTAGTGGTGAACCTTTTGCTCAGCGGATTCTTTCAGAAGAAGAAATGGCCAAATTCTCACAGCTTAAGCTGCAAGGTCGTTATCTTGCTAAGCGCTTTGCAGTCAAAGAAGCGGCCTCAAAAGCATTGGGAACAGGGATAGCAAAAGGGGTCACGTTTCACGATTTTTCCATCTCGAACGATGCGCTTGGAAAACCAGTGCTCGCATTGACGGGCACAGCAAAGCAAATAGCGGATGCGATGGGCGTTAACCACATTCACCTGTCCATTTCCGATGAGCGTCATTACGCTGTGGCGACGGTCATTTTTGAATCCTAGCTTGTAAGTCTTAAACAAAATACTAAAAAGCCAGAGCAGATGCTCTGGCTTTCTTGTCTCTCGAGCAGATTACTGTTCAAGGTATAATTTTGCAGTCGTTGTGACTTTAATCATTTCATCTTGCAGCTCGAACATTTCAGGCTCAACCTCCTCAAGACTGACCCCTGAGCGCAGTGCTTGCTCAAGCGTCGCACAGAGTGATTTCAGCCTTGGAACGCCACAATATGAACTACTGCCGTGCAGTTTATGGATGACATGAATTAGGTCGTCACGAGAGATATCTTCTTGCTCCAGAGCTTGGTCAACGACTGCTTCTACTTCAGGGATGAACTCAATCAACATGCGCAGCATATCTTTGGCGAGATCCTCTTTATTCGCGCTCTGTTTCAAGGCTGCTTGCCAATCAATAATCACATCCTGCTGAGGCGAAGAAACGGATTGTGGTGCGCTTCCTTCAGGTTCATCAACGTATGAAGGGGCGACTTTGCCAATGCTCTCTGTACAAGCATTTGGGTTCCAGTGAACCAAAACCTGTTGTAGCACATGCTCTTCAATAGGTTTGGTCAAGTAGTCATCCATTCCTGCCGAGAGCAAGCGGTCTCGTTCCCCTGCCATGGCATGCGCCGTTACCGCAATCACTGGCGTGTCTTTATTTAGCTCCAACTCTTTAATGTACTTACAAGCGGTCACCCCATCCATTTGTGGCATTTGAATATCCATGAAGATTAAATCGTACTTTTTCTCTGTCGCCAGGTTCACCGCTTGCTGGCCATTGCTACAGGCGGTGACGGTTTCTACTCGTTCGCGGAGCAGTGCAGAGATCAGCTTCAAGTTTGCAGGGTTGTCATCCACTGCTAGTACAGTGAGAGGTAAACGGTCCCCTTCGCTTGGCGTAATTGGAGCGCTTAATACCGGTGGCGATTCTACATGTTCGCTAATCAGGCTTTGTAGCAACTTACGGCGAGACAATGGCTTCGTCAGGCACTGGACGTGATGCTCTGTCATTATTTGGTCCGCAAGCGCCAATTCGGTACTCGGTGTCCCTAGGAGAACACTCGGAGCCATACGTTTCGCTTGTTCTATCCAAGGTGTAATAACTTCCGCATCGTGAGTCTGGTTGGCCGCTAAATTCAACAATACATAATCATATTGTTCTTCGTTGTTTGGTAGCGAAGAGCGGTAGGTTACTAAAATACCCTCCTGACTTAGAATCTGTTGGGTTACGGATGCGGCTTGCATGTTTGGTTCAATCAGCAGTAACTGCTTCCCAGTCAGAAGTTCCACTTCAATCAGTTCGCTCATTGGCATCTCGGTTGAGTGCAAGCGCACCGTAAACCAGAAGGTTGAACCTTGGTGTAGACGGCTGGTTAAACTGATTTCGCCGCCCATCTGGCTCACCAGTTTCTGAGTGATGACCAGACCAAGGCCAGTACCGCCGTAACGACGTGAAATACTTGCATCTGCTTGGCTAAAGGCTTGGAACAACTGCGCTTGCTGACGCTCAGAGATACCAATGCCGGTATCACGCACCATGAATTGCAGTTCGACGGAGTCTCCTGATTGAGAGCGCATTTCTACGCTAACATCAATGTTGCCTCGCTCGGTAAACTTGATTGAGTTACCTACTAAGTTCGTCAAAATTTGCTGGATACGTAGTGGATCCCCAACTAAACCTGGTGGAATTTTAGGGTCCACTTTTAGGGTGATTTCTAACCCTTTCTCATGTGCACTTGTGGCTTGTAGGTTAATTACCTCTTCTAAACTTTCTCGGAAATCAAAAGGAATGTTTTCCAGCGCCAGCTTACCCGCTTCAAGTTTCGAGAAGTCGAGAATGTCATTGATGATATTCAGCAAGTTGTTCGCCGATTTCTCAATCGTCTGTAGGTAATCCGTTTGGCTGTTAGAAAGCTGCGTTTTAAGCATTTGACGAGTAAAGCCAATCACCCCATTGAGCGGAGTACGCAGCTCGTGCGACATGTTCGCCAAGAACTCTGACTTAACCCTGGCCGCTTCTTGCGCGCGTTTCTTCGCGATATCCAGCTCAACGTTCTGAATTTCTAGCTGCTCAAGCGTTTCACGTAAGTCGGACGTGGCTTGGTCTATACTGTGCTGCATCTCTACGTGATATTCTGATAACGATACCGCCATGGCGTTGATGCCATTTTTTAGCTGGTCTAACTCACCGTGCATTTTGCCTTCGATACGCACATCCAGATGACCACGGCGAATGCGGTCAACGACATTCTTCATGTGGGTGATAGGTTGGGTCACATCGTGCATTAGACGTGAAGCAAACACACTTGCTAAGCCAAGACCGAGAACCAGAACTAAAAACGCAGAGAAGACTTCTTGATACTGTTGCAGCCTCAAGGAGGAGAGATCTAACTCGACGGCGATGTAACCAATCGCTTTTGTGCCTTGGCTTTCGTTCGACAACTCCGCTAAGTAGTGACCTTCTGACAAAATGGGGACACGCAATATCAGTGAGTTTTCGTAGATTTCCGAATTACCCAGTTGCGGGATCGGTTTATCTTTGGGAAACATCAAGGCTTCAAAATTAGGATGAAAGTTAGAGGTTACAAAGAGCTCATGATGTTCATCAAATACCGCGATACTACGAACCAGTTTGGAGTTTTTGCGGTGCGCGTAGCTTATCAAGCGACGTACCGCCTCTCGGCTTTCTGATAGTAGATGAGTTTCACTGGCAATCGCCAGCGGCTCAATAATGCTGTTACCAGTGGTGATAACTTGTTTCTCAAGGTCTTGGTAGCGGTTAAATGAGAAAAAGCCGCTCAGTAATAAACCAATAATGAGAGTGGGAGCGAGAGTTAGTGTAATTACACGTGCTCGTAAGCCATATCTGGTCATGTTATCTAATTACATCGGAGTCTGGATATGGGAAAATAACGCATTATTTCTCAAGCGCACGATAAAGCCTTGAGCAAAGAAGTGACGTCACCGAATAAACGGTAAGCATAATCAAGTCACTCGAATCACACAACGGCTGCAATCAAGAATAGTGAAGCCGAAGAGCAATTACACATAAATCAGGCATAGAGCATGGCACGCATCTTTCAACCGAAAAAGAAAACCCAACTCAATACTCGGCACCAAGCAGTGCAAGTAGAGCGTTTAGATCACCACGGCGCAGGCATTGCTTACCTCAAAAAGAAGCCATTGTTTATTGATGGAGCACTGCCGGGTGAGGAGGTGGTCACTCAATTGGTGGAAGAAAAGAGCAAATACGCTCGCGGTAAGTTGATTAAAATCCTTAAGCCGAGTGAAGCTCGTGTGGAGCCATTTTGCCCACATTATCATGAGTGCGGTGGCTGTGATTTGCAGCATCTAGATTATGGCCAACAATTGACGTACAAACAGCAAACGTTGCGTCAGCTAATGCGAAAATTTTCAGGCAGTGACATTGAACTAGATGCCCCGTTATTGGGATATTCGCAGGCCTACCGTCGCCGTGCGAGAGTGAGCTTGTTTGTTGATAAAAAAACACGTCAGCTACATTTTGGTTTCCGTAAAAAGCAGAGTAAGCAAATTGCGCAAGTGACCGATTGCCCAGTGCTGGCACCGGAACTGAATGTTTTGCTGCCAGAGATTTACTCAGCGCTAAAAGCGTTCAAAAAGCCTGAACAATTGGGTCATGTAGAGCTGGTACTTGGTGATAATGGGCCGTGTATTACGCTGCGCCACTTGAGCGCTCTGACAACGAGTGAAACTCAATCTCTAACGGAGTTGGCAAAACGTCATGGCGCATCGTTGTACTTAATGCCATCGACAGAACAATTAGACCTTATCGAAGGCGATATGCCTTTTTATCAAGAAGTTGGAGTGAAAATCCCTTTTGCACCAAATAACTTTATTCAAGTAAACCAAGGTGTAAACCAACAAATGGTCAAACAAGCGGTTGAGTGGTTAGACCCACAAAAGAGTGACCGAGTGTTAGATTTGTTCTGTGGTTTAGGCAACTTTAGTTTACCAGTTGCGAAATTAGCTAAGTACGTGGTTGGAGTAGAGGGTGTTGCAGAGATGGTAGAAAAAGCCACAAACAATGCATCTTTGAACCAAATCAATAACGCGCAATTTTATCACGCTAACCTTGAGCAAGATTTTGAAGGCCAAGCCTGGGCCGCAGAGCGGTTTGATAAAGTATTATTAGACCCGGCACGCGCGGGAGCGAGTGGGATCATCGATCAAGTTTCTGAGCTTGGCGCACAGCGTGTAGTTTATGTTTCTTGTAATCCTGCTACCCTTGCTAGGGATAGTCAAAGCTTGATAGAGCAAGGCTATAAATTAACGAAATTAGGTATGCTGGATATGTTCCCTCATACCAGTCATCTAGAATCGATGGCATTGTTTGAAAAGTCCTAACTTTAGGACTTTGACCCCTTATTTGTGGTGGGTGGTCATAAAGCCAGCGTGTACGCGCGGTAAAAAGAACTAACCTGGACGGTGTTAGTCAAACCACACGAATATAATAATTAGGATGATGAGATGGTTGCGGTAAGAAGCGCGCATTTAAACCAAGATGAACAGTTTGAACTCGAAAACTGGGTGGCTAGCCTAGGACAAGAGAAAAACACAGCCTCACGCTTAATCGAAGTATATCGAGATTGCCAGACGGTATTAGCTGATAACGAGCAAGCGGAGCTGTTGTTGTGGCGTGGACGAGAAATGATCGAAATTTTGATCACCTTGTCTATGGATCAAGCCACTTTAGTGGCTGCTCAACTGTTTCCTTTGGTTTCAAGTGGTGCTTTTAACAGAGAAATTCTGGAAGAGAAATACAGCAAAGAAATCATAAAATTAATCGACGGCGTTGAAGAAATGGCTGCTATTGGCCAACTCAACGTCAACATGGAAGGCAGTGCAGCGTCATCTCAGGTAGATAACGTACGCCGTATGCTGCTTGCCATGGTGGATGACTTCCGCTGCGTAGTTATCAAGCTCGCGGAACGAATTTGTAACCTTATTGAAGTTAAAAAAGCGCCAGATGAAGTTCGACGTGCGGCGGCAAAAGAGTGTGCCAACATCTATGCGCCGCTAGCAAACCGATTAGGCATCGGTCAGCTGAAATGGGAAATTGAAGATTACGCTTTCCGCTACCAACAACCGGAAACTTACAAACAAATTGCCAAACAGCTTTCTGAGAGACGCATCGTTCGTGAACAGTACATCAAAGACTTTGTTGAAGACCTCACGCACGAAATGGAAGTGTCGGGCATCAATGCCGAAGTGAGTGGTCGACCTAAGCACATCTACAGCATTTGGCGAAAAATGCAGAAAAAGAGTTTGGCCTTTGATGAGCTGTTTGATGTGCGAGCAGTGCGTATCATCGCAGACAAACTGCAAGATTGTTACGCGGCTTTAGGCGTAGTTCACACCAAATACAAGCATCTACCGAGCGAGTTTGATGACTACGTTGCTAACCCTAAACCAAACGGTTATCAATCGATCCATACAGTAATTCTAGGGCCAGAAGGCAAAACCATCGAGATCCAGATTCGTACCAAGCAAATGCATGAAGAGTCGGAACTGGGGGTTGCAGCGCACTGGAAATATAAAGAAGGGGCAAGCAGCCGAAGCGGTTATGATGAGAAGATCACGTGGCTGCGTAAGCTACTGGATTGGCAAGAAGAAATGTCTGACTCTGGCGAAATGCTCGATGAGCTGCGTAGCCAAGTCTTTGATGACCGTGTTTATGCCTTTACACCACGTGGTGATGTTGTCGATTTGCCAATGGGGGCAACGCCGCTAGATTTTGCCTATCACATTCACTCCGAAGTGGGACACCGTTGTATCGGTGCCAAAGTCGGAGGTCGTATTGTGCCGTTCACGCATAAATTACATATGGGTGACCAAGTCGAGATTATCACTCAGAAAGAACCTAACCCATCACGTGACTGGTTAAACCCATCATTAGGCTTCGTTCATTCTGGTCGTGCGCGTGCCAAAATTAACGCTTGGTTCCGAAAACAAAGCCGTGAGAAGAACCTTGAAGCAGGTCGTGAAATCCTTGAGCATGAGTTAGCCAAAATTGGCGCAACGTTAAAAGATGCAGAGCATTACGCCCTCAAGCGGTTTAACGTCAAAACACCAGATGAATTGTATGTTGGGGTAGGTAGCGGTGATTTGCGCATCAACCAAATCATTAACCATATCAACGCGTTAGTTAACAAGCCAACGGCAGAGGAAGAAGACCAGCAAGCACTGGAAAAACTGCAAGAAGCAGAGCACAAATCACCAGCGCAAAGCCGACCGAAAAAAGACGCCGTCGTTGTAGAAGGTGTCGATAATCTAATGACGCACCTAGCGCGTTGCTGTCAGCCGATTCCAGGTGATGATATCTGTGGTTACATCACGCAAGGTCGCGGCATTTCAGTACACCGTAGTGACTGTGAACAGTTAGAAGAACTGCGCCATCATGCGCCAGAGCGTATCATTGATACTGTCTGGGGCAGCGGCTTCGTCGGGTCATACATCCTCACCGTCCGTGTTGAAGCGATGGAGCGAGGTGGTCTACTCAAAGACATTACGACACTGTTCGCCAACGAAAAGATCAAAGTGACCAGTATGAAGAACCGAGTCGATTACAGACGTCAACTTGCCATCATGGACTTTGACCTAGAAGTCACCAATATTGAGGTGCTTTCTCGTGTTTCGAAGCGTGTTGAGCAGATTAAGGATGTGATGACGGTGAAACGCCTCGGCTAAAATTCTCGTCATACTTGAAGCTGATAGCGTTGTTGCCTGCGCTCACTCCGGAGTGCCGGCCCAGGCTCATCACATAGGCGAGCTATGCTCAGGAGTCGCGAAAACTTGTTGCCTTGTCAAAGTAACAATTACTTAGTGAAAGCTGCTGAGAAAATATAATGTAGAAGGTGAGTGGTTTTGGCCGCTCACCTTTTTCTTTAGTAGAAAGGTTTAAAGGAACAAAAAATGAGTCATCCAATTGAACAATTAGAACAAATCATGGCGAAGTTGCGTGACCCAGAAAACGGTTGCCCTTGGGACTTAAAACAAACCTTTGACACCATCGTTCCGCATACAATAGAAGAAACCTACGAGGTGGTGGACGCGATTCAAAATCGAGATTGGCCCAATCTAAAAGAAGAGCTAGGGGATTTGTTGTTTCAGGTGATTTTTTACAGTCAGCTAGCGAAAGAGCAAGAGCTGTTCGACTTTTCGGATGTCGTCGAAACCGTGAACGAAAAACTGACTCGTCGCCACCCGCATGTTTTTTCAGATGTTGAGTTTGAATCTGACGAGGAAATTAACGCGAACTGGGAAGCGGAAAAAGCAAAAGAAAAAGCCCTAGTAGGCAAAGCGGAAGAAAGTATCCTAGACTCAATACCAAACTCTTTACCGGCTCTTTCTCGTGCTACAAAAATTCAGAAAAAATGTGCAAAATTTGGGTTTGATTGGGATTCACTTGGCCCGGTTGTCGATAAAGTACGAGAAGAAATTGACGAAGTCATGGAAGAGGCACTGCAAGTTCAGCCCGATGAAGAGAAAGTTGAGTTGGAGCTCGGTGATTTGCTATTTGCGACTGTCAATTTGGCTCGCCACCTTGATAAAAACCCAGAAGTCGCGCTAGGAAAAGCAAACGTAAAGTTTGCGCGACGTTTTAAACAAGTTGAAGGCAAGGTCCAGCAGTCAGGCAAAGTACTTACAGATTGTTCTTTATCAGAACTTGACCATTTTTGGGATGAAGTAAAACAAGAAGAATCGAGGCAGAGGTAAACTGGCAGAATACATAATATAAGGTCCGCTTGTTTGGTTACACGAAAACGGACTTTGGTTTGTCTTTGCTCACTTTGATTTGAAGCAAAAAATAAAAAATTACGGTGTGATAGATTTCACGTTGTGGCGGTAAGGAGCTTCTGGTATATTTATCTCCCGTCCAGAAGCACTCCATTTCCCTCATTCAACCAATTTCAGGTTAAACATGACGACAAATTACATTTTTGTTACTGGCGGGGTTGTATCCTCTCTAGGTAAAGGTATTGCAGCAGCATCTCTTGCGGCTATTCTAGAAGCTCGTGGTCTTAAAGTGACTATGATGAAGCTTGACCCTTACATCAACGTTGACCCGGGCACAATGAGCCCTACTCAGCACGGTGAAGTGTTCGTTACAGAAGATGGCGCAGAGACTGACCTTGACCTTGGTCACTACGAGCGTTTCATCCGTACCAAGATGACCAAGCGTAACAACTTCACTGCAGGTCGTGTTTATGCCGACGTACTTCGTAAAGAACGTCGTGGTGACTACCTAGGCGCAACTATTCAAGTTATCCCTCATATCACTAACGCAATCAAAGATCGCGTTATTGCAGGTTCTGAAGGCCATGATGTGGCTATCGTTGAAGTTGGCGGTACTGTTGGTGATATCGAATCACTACCATTTATGGAAGCGATTCGTCAGCTAGCTGTTGAGCTAGGCCGTGAGCGCGCAATGTTCATGCACCTAACACTTGTTCCTTACCTAGCGGCAGCGGGCGAAGTGAAAACTAAGCCGACGCAACACTCTGTAAAAGAACTTCTATCTATCGGTATTCAGCCAGACATCCTAGTTTGCCGTAGCGATCGCGTTATTCCTGCGAATGAGCGTAAAAAAATCGCACTGTTCTGTAATGTTCCAGAAAAAGCAGTAATTTCAATGAAGGATGTAGACTCTATCTACAAGATCCCTCAGTTGATTAAATCTCAAGGGCTAGATGACCTTGTGTGTGCTCGCTTTGGTATTACTGCTCCTGAAGCAGACCTTTCTGAATGGGAACAGGTTATCTACGAAGAAGCAAATCCTACTGGTGAAGTAACCATCGGTATGGTTGGTAAATACATTGAATTACCAGATGCATACAAATCTGTGAACGAAGCGCTTAAACACGCTGGCTTGAAAAACCGCCTAAGCGTCACAATTAAGTATGTAGACTCACAAGATATCGAAACAAAAGGCGTTGAACTTCTAGAAGGTTTGGACGCAATCCTAGTACCAGGTGGCTTCGGCGATCGTGGTATTGAAGGCAAGATCCGTGCGGCTCAATATGCACGTGAAAATAACGTGCCTTACCTAGGTATTTGTTTGGGTATGCAAGTTGCACTAATCGAATACGCGCGTAACGTTGCGGGTATGGAAGGTGCACATTCAACAGAATTTAACAAAGAGACGAAGTACCCTGTGGTAGGTTTGATCACAGAGTGGGTAGACGAATCAGGTAGCGTAGAAGAGCGTACTGAAAAGTCTGACTTAGGCGGTACGATGCGTCTTGGTTCACAGCTATGTCACCTAGAGAAAGGGACTAAAGCTCGTGAACTGTACGGTAGCGCGACGATCCATGAACGTCACCGTCACCGTTACGAAGTGAATAACGTGCTTCGTCCGCAAATCGAAAAAGCAGGCCTAAAAGTATCAGGTCTATCTGCGGACAAGAAGTTAGTGGAAATGATTGAGAACCCAGCTCACCCATGGTTTGTAGCGGCTCAGTTCCACCCAGAATTCACCTCGACTCCTCGCGATGGACATCCATTGTTTGCAGGTTTTGTTAAGGCTGCGGGCCAAAACGCACGCGGCGAATTCGAGAAGTAAAAGGATACGGGCGGCGGCGAAGGTTGTGCTGCTGCCCTTTAAGATTGACATTTATATTTGAAACGAGAGGAAACATTAATGTCTAAGATCGTTAAAGTTCTAGGTCGTGAAATCATCGACTCACGTGGTAACCCAACTGTAGAAGCTGAAGTACACCTAGAAGGCGGTTTCGTAGGTATGGCGGCAGCTCCATCTGGCGCATCTACTGGTTCTCGCGAAGCTCTTGAGCTACGTGACGGTGACAAAGCACGTTTCCTAGGTAAAGGTGTTCTTAAAGCAGTTGAAGCTGTAAACGGCCCAATCGCTGAAGCTCTAGTTGGCAAAGACGCTAAAGACCAAGCTGCAATCGACGCAGTAATGATCGAACTAGACGGCACTGAAAACAAATCTAAATTCGGTGCTAACGCTATCCTAGCTGTTTCTCTAGCAAACGCTAAAGCTGCTGCTGCTGCGAAAGGCATGCCTCTATACGAGCACATCGCTGAGCTAAACGGCACTGCAGGTCAGTTCTCTATGCCTCTACCAATGATGAACATCATCAACGGTGGTGAGCACGCAGACAACAACGTTGACATCCAAGAGTTCATGATCCAACCTGTTGGCGCTAAGACTCTTAAAGAAGGTCTACGTATCGGTGCAGAAGTATTCCACAACCTAGCTAAAGTTCTTAAGTCTAAAGGCTACAGCACTGCAGTTGGTGATGAAGGTGGTTTCGCTCCTAACCTTAAATCTAACGCTGAAGCTCTAGAAGTTATCGCAGAAGCTGTTGCAGCTGCTGGTTACGAACTAGGTAAAGACGTTACTCTAGCTATGGACTGTGCTGCATCTGAGTTCTTCGACAAAGAAGCTGGCATCTACAACATGAAAGGCGAAGGTAAAACTTTCACTTCTGAAGAGTTCAACCACTACCTAGCTGAGCTAGCTAACCAATTCCCAATCGTTTCTATCGAAGACGGTCTAGACGAGTCTGATTGGGATGGCTTCAAGCACCAAACTGAACTACTAGGTGACAAGCTTCAACTAGTAGGTGACGATCTATTCGTTACTAACACTAAGATCCTTGCTGAAGGTATCGAGAAAGGCGTAGCTAACTCTATCCTTATCAAGTTCAACCAAATCGGTTCTCTAACTGAGACTCTAGCTGCAATCAAGATGGCTAAAGACGCAGGTTACACAGCAGTAATCTCTCACCGTTCTGGCGAAACTGAAGATGCAACTATCGCTGACCTAGCGGTAGGTACAGCAGCAGGTCAAATCAAAACTGGTTCTATGAGCCGTTCTGACCGTGTTGCTAAGTACAACCAGCTAATCCGTATCGAGGAAGCACTAGGTGAGCGCGCTCCTTTCAACGGTCTTAAAGAAGTTAAAGGTCAAGCTTAATTCTTCACTAAATTAGCAGCTTAACTTAAAGCTTTTAAAACACCCTGCTTTGGCGGGGTGTTTTTTTATATAACGGAAGCGCTAAGTGAGCGCGCTCCTCCATGTTTCAAGGAAGCGGTCTTAAAGAAGTTAAAGATCAAGCTTAATTCTTAACTGAGTTAACGGCTTAACTTAAAGCTTTTGAAAACGCCTCACACTTGCGGGGCGTTTTTTTATACAACGGAAGCGCTAAGTGAGCGCACTCCTCCATGTTTCAAGTAAGCGGTCTCAAAGAAGTTAAAGATCAAGCTTAATTCTTATTGAGTAAAGTTTCGCTAAATAGCTTTTTGAAACCATCGCTACGGCGGTTTTTTGTATTTATAGGTTTGTATTTTTGGCTCTTACTTTGGTCATGGGTAAGGAGCGCTTCCTATGAGCTTGTTTCATTTTGCTGCTTATTTCTTGTAAGGAGCGTGTGAGTCTCCCTTTCTCCCCTAGAGGCAACCTCGCATTTATGCTATATATGTCACCTTATCTAATTCCTTCCGGTACAGAATGTTAGCAGCGATATGCGAATCTTTGTTATAGCCCTTACGCTACTGTTTGGCTTGCTTCAATACACTCTATGGTTTGGTAAAAACGGAGTGTCTGACTACTACACAGTAAAAGATGAAATTGAAGTTCAGCAACAAGTGAACAGCAAGCTACAAGCTCGCAACAATGAAATGTTCGCTGAGATTGATGACTTAAGGCAAGGTCTTGATGCGATTGAAGAACGTGCGCGTCATGAGCTCGGTTTAGTTAAAGATGGCGAGACTTTTTACCGCATTATAGGTGAGGAAAACCATTAAAATGTTGGATATGAACTCATCGCATATCGCAATTGTGCCTGCTGCTGGTGTGGGTAGCAGAATGAAGGCAGATCGCCCTAAGCAATATTTATTGATCGAAGGTAAGGCGGTACTGGAACATACCGTAGAGAAACTGCTTTCTCACCCAAATATTTCTAAGGTTGTCGTTGCCATTACTGACGGCGACCCATATTACCCAGAATTGTCCATTGCTAAGCGCCCAGATGTGATTCGTGTAGCTGGTGGTAAAGAAAGAGCAGACTCTGTGTTATCAGGGCTAAACTATGTCAATGAGCATCTGGAAAGCGAGTGGGTATTAGTTCACGACGCTGCAAGGCCATGTGTATTAACATCCGACATTGACCGTTTGATTGATGTTTGCTGCGCCCACTCAACGGGTGGCATTCTCGCATCTCCTGTGAGAGATACAATGAAGCGAGCAAACGCAGTACAAGATATCGATCATACGGTAGATAGAGAAGCATTGTGGCATGCACTTACTCCACAAATGTTTAAAACTCAGCAGCTTACTCAAGCACTGGCTGACGCATTAGAACAGGGTGTAACCATTACCGATGAAGCCTCGGCTTTGGAATGGCTAGGCGAGAAGCCAGCCTTAGTTCAAGGGAATGCGAACAATATAAAAATCACTCAGCCAGAAGATCTTGCGTTAGCCGAGTTTTATCTAAGCCGTGAGCGCGGCGAATAAAGAAAGGATAGAAAATGATTCGAATTGGTCATGGTTTCGATGTACATAAATTCGGTGGTGAAGGCCCAGTCATTATTGGTGGTGTAGCAATCCCTTATGAGCAAGGTTTGATTGCACACTCAGACGGCGATGTAGCCTTGCATGCGTTAACGGATGCTCTGCTGGGCGCGATTGCTGCCGGCGATATTGGTCGTCATTTCCCAGATACGGATGATAAATGGAAAGGCGCAAACAGTCGTGAACTACTGAAAGACGTTTACCGTCGAGTCAAAGAGCAAGGCTACCGCCTTGGCAATGCTGATGTAACCATCATGGCACAAGCGCCTAAAATGGCACCACACATTGACGCAATGTGTGCGGCAATTGCCGAAGATCTAGAAACCGACATTAGTAACATCAACGTAAAAGCGACGACGACAGAACGTCTCGGTTTTACCGGACGCAAAGAAGGTATTGCAACGGAAGCCGTTGTACTTCTGTTTAAGCAATAACTAGCAATTTGCTCTTCTAAGCTGTGATATCAGCGGAAACACATCATGTCAGACATTTTATCTTCATTGGCTTACCTAACGGGTAAGCCAGTTGCATCGGCAAAAATCAAAGCGCAGCCAGAGCACTTTCAGGTTCGCGAAGATTTAGGTTTTGCCTTTACGGGCGAAGGCGAGCACCTAATGGTTCGTATCCGTAAAACGGGCGAGAACACCAGCTTCGTTGCTAACGAGTTAGCAAAAGCCTGTGGTGTTAAGTCGAAAGACGTTAGCTGGGCGGGTCTTAAAGACCGTCATGCGGTGACGGAACAGTGGTTAAGTGTCCATTTACCAAAAGGTGAAACGCCAGATTTTTCAGCGTTTTTGGCTCAATACCCAAGTATCGAAATCCTTGCAACAGATCGTCACAATAAAAAACTGCGTCCTGGTGACCTAGTAGGGAACGAGTTCGTGGTTACTTTGTCTGAAGTGACAGATATAGCGGATGTAGAGCAACGTCTTGAAAAAGTGAAACAAGTTGGCGTGCCAAACTACTTTGGTAGTCAGCGTTTTGGTAACGATGGTAACAACCTTGAAGAAGCACGTCGATGGGGACGCGAAAACGTTCGTACCCGCAATCAAAACAAGCGCAGCATGTATTTATCAGCGGCTCGTTCGTGGATTTTCAACCGCATCGTTTCAGCTCGTCTAGAGAATGGTGTGTTTGATAAGTTCATTGATGGTGACATTGCACAGACGAATTCTGGCACTCAGTTGATTGATGCAAACAACATAGCTGCTCTGCAAGTGCAATTTGCGCGAGGTGAAGCGGCAATTACCGCTGCGCTTGCTGGCGATAATGCACTGCCTACTCAAGCCGAGGCTCTGGCATTAGAGCAACCGTTTTTAGACGAAGAGCCTGACCTCATGGCGCTGATTCGTGGTAATCGCATGCGCCACGACCGTCGCGATATTGCGCTGAAGCCAAAAGATTTAGCTTGGACGGTTGAAGGTAACAACATTACGTTGACTTTCTCACTGGATGCGGGATCTTTTGCGACCTCTATTGTTCGTGAGTTAGTTAATGAGGTTGAAGTAGAAAGAGAATACTAATGGAACAGGATTCACGAAACCCGAAGCCCTTAAGGGTCTTAATCAGCAATGATGATGGTGTTCATGCTCAAGGGATTCATGCCCTCGCTGATGAGTTGAGAGATATCGCCGAAGTGACCATTGTCGCACCTGATCGAAATCGTTCAGGTGCTTCGAATTCACTCACATTAGAACAACCATTACGCGTGACTGAAATTGCCCCAAATATCTACTCAGTGCAAGGCACGCCCACGGATTGTGTGCATTTCGCGCTGAATGAGCTAATGAAAGATGATTTGCCTGATCTTGTTCTGTCAGGAATCAACCATGGCGCTAATTTGGGTGATGATGTTCTTTATTCTGGAACAGTAGCAGCCGCCATGGAAGGTCATTTCCTTGGCGTTCAGTCGGTGGCTTTTTCTCTAGTGGGTAAGCGACATTTCGAATCCGCCGCTAAAATTGCACGTCAAATTGTACAACAGCATTTAGCGTCGCCGATTCCAACGAATCGTCTACTGAACGTAAACGTGCCTGACTTACCATCAGAGAATTTAGGTGAAATTGAAGTTACGCGTTTAGGTGCACGTCATCACGCAGAGAATATGATCAAGCAGAAAGATCCGAGAGGCCATGACATTTATTGGTTAGGGCCACCAGGAAAGGAGCAAGATGCAGGAGAGGGCACGGACTTTTATGCAATTGAGCATGGCCGAGTTTCAATGACGCCTCTGCAAGTTGATCTCACCGCTCACGAGTCGCTGCGTGCTATGGATAGTTGGTTAAAGGAAGAGAAGTAATGAGTAACCCACATGCTGACAGGTTGATAGCGTTTCTTATCTCCAGTGGCATCAAAGACCAAAGAGTTCTGGATGCTATCCAACGCTTGCCACGAGAAAGCTTTGTTTCTCAAGCGATGATGCACCAAGCCTATGATAACAATGCGTTACCAATTGGTCAGGGACAAACTATTTCTCAGCCTTATATCGTTGCGCGTATGACCGAGTTGCTTGAGCTAGAGCCGGCGAGTCGTGTTCTGGAAATCGGAACGGGATCGGGTTATCAAACCGCGGTACTGGCGCAAATTGTTGATCATGTATACTCCGTTGAGCGAATTAAATCGTTGCAATGGGAAGCAAAGCGTCGCCTGAAGCAATTGGATATTTACAATGTTTCAACTAAGCATGCTGATGGGTGGCAGGGCTGGGAAGCGAGAGGTCCTTTCGATGCTATCATTGTTACCGCTGCCGCTGAAGTGATTCCCCAAGCTCTTCTCTCACAATTAAGAGATGGCGGCAAAATGGTCATTCCTGTTGGAGATACGGAGCAACAGTTATTAAAAATAGAGCGTAAGGGAGACGAATATCTCTCTACCGTTGTAGAAATGGTTCGGTTCGTACCTCTGGTTGCGGGTGATTTAGCTTAAGGGTTGGGGATAGGTGAATAAGTTACTACGTCATATTGGTATTAGCTTTGTGTTTGCTGCAGGACTAGTTGGTTGTGCAGCGCATTCCCCTGCACCTGTCTCTAGCCTAAAAAAAGACTATTCAAGCCTTGAAAGAGGGAGTTACAGAGGGAGTTATTATGAGGTAAAAAAAGGCGATACGCTTTACTTCATAGCTTATGTCACAGATAAAGATGTAAATGATCTTGTTCGTTACAATGAGTTAACTCAGCCTTACACTATCTACCCAGGACAGAGGCTAAAACTTTGGGCTCCGAAATATGTCGCCCCTAAATATGGTCAAAAAGTTGAACCCGTTGTGGCTCCTGTTGTTACGCCCCCCCCAGCTCCAGTGACGAAAACATCAACAGCCTCTAAACCTAAACCTTCGAGTAAAAACTCTAGTCAAAAACCTACAGAGACTAAGCCTAAAGTCGTACAAAAACAGCCTCCAAAGAAGGTTGAACAATCGAAAACAAAGGAGTATGTTGGTTCAAAAGATAACCAAAAAGTGAAGCAAAAAGCGCCAACTACCACAGCAAAGAGTGATAAAGTCTCAAAGTGGTTGTGGCCAACAAAAGGGAGAGTAATCAAGAACTTTTCGGCGGGAGAACAGGGAAATAAAGGTATCGACATCGCAGGACAGCGTGGTCAACCTATCGTTTCAACCGCAGCCGGCACAGTCGTTTATTCAGGCAATGCGCTACGAGGTTATGGCAACTTAATTATAGTAAAGCATAACGACAATTATTTAAGCGCATACGCACATAATGACAAACTGCTGGTCACAGAAGGACAAAGCGTAAAAAGCGGACAAAAAATCGCCACCATGGGTAGTTCAGGTGCAAAGTCGGTCAAACTACACTTTGAAATTCGCTATCAAGGTAAATCAGTGAATCCAAAACGCTATTTGCCTTAAAACTTTGAAAAACAACTTGCGACATCATTTAGCGACATATTGAGTTGTCATGTCTTGCTAACTCGCCAGGGGGAGGCGTTATGAGTATCAGCAACACAGTAACCAAAGTTGAAGAGTTTGCATTTGATAATGCGTCAGTGAAGACCATTGATAACGAACTCGAAAGATCATCATCCACAGAAAGCAAAGCGACTGCGCGTGAAGAATTTGACGCGAGCAGTAAAAGCTTAGATGCAACTCAGTTGTATTTGGGCGAAATTGGCTTCTCACCTTTACTTACTGCCGAAGAAGAAGTGCTTTACGCAAGACGCGCCCTACGTGGCGACGAAGCGGCACGCAAACGTATGATCGAAAGTAACCTACGTTTGGTTGTTAAGATTTCTCGTCGATACAGTAACCGTGGTCTAGCACTACTTGATCTGATTGAAGAAGGTAACCTCGGCTTGATCCGAGCGGTCGAAAAATTCGACCCAGAACGTGGTTTCCGTTTCTCTACTTACGCAACGTGGTGGATCCGACAAACGATAGAGCGAGCGTTGATGAACCAAACTCGCACGATCCGTCTACCTATCCATGTAGTGAAAGAGCTGAACATTTATCTGCGTACTGCGCGTGAACTTTCTCAAAAGCTCGATCACGAACCGACCGCAGAAGAAATTGCTGCTCAATTAGATATTCCAGTCGAAGACGTAAGCAAAATGTTACGCCTTAATGAGCGTATTAGCTCTGTCGACACGCCAATCGGTGGTGACGGTGAGAAAGCGCTGCTGGATATTATTCCTGATGCAAACAACTCTGATCCAGAAGTTTCGACTCAAGATGACGACATCAAATCATCGTTGATTCATTGGTTAGAAGAGTTGAATCCGAAACAGAAAGAAGTGCTTGCACGACGCTTCGGCCTACTAGGCTATGAGCCTTCGACGCTGGAAGAAGTTGGTCGAGAGATTGGTCTGACACGTGAGCGAGTACGTCAAATACAAGTGGAAGGTTTACGTCGTCTTCGTGAAGTCCTAATCAAACAAGGTTTGAATATGGAAAACTTGTTTAACGTAGAAGACGATTAAATAATCCGTATTTCACTAGATACACAAAAGGCTATGGTTCCCCATAGCCTTTTTTCTTTTTTGCTCGTCGGTGTGAGTCTGTTTACAGCATCTTCTTCAAGCGATACAGCTCTTCAAGAGCTTGGCGTGGCGTTAAGTCGTCAGGGTCAATACCTGACAGAGCTTGTTCGACCTCGCTAGGCTCTGGAATCAGGCTCAACTGGTTAGCCACATCTACTGCACTTGGACGTGGTGTGTCACTGTTTTGCCCCAGTTGCTCTAGCTGAGATAGCTTGTTACGCGCATTTTTGATGACCGTTTTTGGTACGCCTGCTAAGCCCGCAACAGCCAGACCGTAAGACTTACTTGCCGCACCTTCTTGAACTGCGTGCATAAAGGCAATGCTATCTCCATGTTCTACGGCATCCAAGTGAACGTTCGCTAAGTTTGGCAGCTGGCTTGGTAACTCTGTTAATTCGAAGTAGTGGGTTGCAAATAGGGTCATCGCACCAATTTGTGTTGCGAGCCATTCCGCACTTGCCCAAGCTAAAGACAGACCGTCGTAAGTACTAGTACCGCGTCCGATTTCATCCATTAGCACCAAACTATTCTTAGTTGCGTTGTGAAGAATATTGGCTGTTTCGGTCATTTCTACCATGAAGGTCGAGCGGCCAGATGCAAGATCATCTGACGCACCAATACGAGTAAATATACGATCTAAAGAACCAATCTGTGCGGATTCTGCCGGTACATAAGAGCCGATATGTGCCATCAATGCAATCAGCGCAGTTTGACGCATGTAGGTTGATTTACCACCCATGTTTGGACCGGTAATGATCAACATCTTACGGGCTGGGTTCAGCTCAATTGGGTTCGCGATGAACGGCTCTGTTGTTACTTGTTCTACGACTGGATGACGACCAGCTTGAATGTGAATTCCTGCGTCTTTCACAAGCGTTGGGCGGCAGTAATCTAACGAATCTGCACGCTCTGCTAGGTTTTGTAATACATCCAGTTGAGACAGAGCAGAAGCTAGGTTTTGCAGCTTCTCAAGGTTTGGCATCAATAGATCAAACAGTTCTTCCCACAACTGTTTCTCAAGTGCTAACGCTTTAGATTTCGAGTTAAGTACTTTGTCTTCGTGTTCCTTAAGCTCTGGGATGATGTAGCGTTCAGCGTTTTTGAGTGTTTGGCGACGTACATAATGCGGTGGAACCAAATGGCTCTGGCCACGGCTCACTTGGATAAAGAAGCCATGAACGTTGTTATAGCCTACTTTAAGCGTATCGATACCGTGTCGTTCACGCTCATCTCGCTCAAGCTGCTCAAGATATTCTGTTGCACCGTCTGCCAATTTTCGCCATTCATCGAGCTCCGCATTGTAGCCTTCAGCGATGACGCCACCATCACGAATAACAACCGGCGGATTTTCTTTAATCGCGCGCTCTAACAGGTCACATACTTCGTCAATCGGAGCTGCATACTTCGCCAATTTCGTTAGGTACGGATGGGTCAAAGAAGCGGTGACAGATTCTAGCTCTGGTAGCTGTTGCATGGCATTGCGAAGTCTAGCCATATCGCGAGGGCGAGCAGAGCGTAATGCAAGGCGCGCTAAGATACGTTCAATATCACCAATTTGCTTTAACGTTGGTTGAAGATCGGCAAACAGAGCTTGTTCTTTAATCTCACCAATCGCATCAAGGCGATTGTTTAACGTTTCAATGCAACGCATAGGCTGATGCAACCAACGCTTCAGCATTCGGCTGCCCATCGGAGTTGCACAATGGTCGAGTACTGCAGCGAGCGTGTTATCGGTTCCGCCTGCTAGATTTTGAGTAATTTCCAGATTACGTCGGGTAGCAGCATCAAGGATGACGGATTGATCCTGATGATCAAACGTTAAAGAGCGAATATGAGGTAAAGCCGTACGTTGAGTATCTTTTACGTACTGGATCAAACAACCAGCAGCACATAACCCTAAGGACGCATGTTCTACACCAAAACCAACCAGATCTTTTGTGCCAAATTGTTGATTGAGTTGTTGCTTAGCCGTATCAAGCTCAAACTCCCAGACTGGGCGACGACGGTTACCATTGCGGCCCGCCATTAAATGTACAGGTTCAAAATCTTCTGGGAACAGTAGCTCACGTGGTGCAGTGCGTTGAAGCTCGGCTGTCATCGCTTCTTCAGTTTCTGGTTCTGTCAGTTGGAAGCGACCAGAGGTGACATCCAGCGTCGCATAACCGAACTTACCGTTGTGATGGTAAATTGCTGCGATTAAGTTATCGACACGCTCAGAAAGCAGCGCTTCATCCGTCACAGTACCTGGTGTCACGATACGCACAACTTTACGTTCTACCGGTCCCTTGCTGGTGGCCGGATCGCCAATCTGTTCACAGATCGCCACAGACTCACCAAGCTGAACAAGTTTTGCCAGGTAGCCCTCTACGGCGTGAAATGGCACACCCGCCATTGGGATAGGTTCACCTGCAGACGCACCACGTTTGGTCAATGAAATATCAAGAAGCTGAGAAGCTCGCTTGGCATCATCGTAAAAGAGTTCGTAGAAATCGCCCATGCGGTAGAACAGCAAAATCTCTGGGTTCTCAGCTTTTAGCTTGAGGTATTGCTGCATCATCGGAGTGTGTTTTTGTTCAGCTTTCACAGGTAAGTTCTTTTGTTTATTTCCGTAGCGGCTTAGGATACGTGAATCCCTATCAAGTAAAAAGAGACAAAGGGCATTTTGGCTATGGAAAAAACAACAAAATTGAGTGCCGATTTAGGCGCATTATTGGCTAAACACGGGCATGTTTTAACAACCGCAGAATCATGCACAGGTGGTGGTGTTGCAACCGCCATTACTGACATTGCTGGTAGTTCAGCTTGGCTTGACCGTGCGTTCGTCACCTACAGTAATGAAGCGAAAATGGAGATGCTTGGTGTGCAAGCTTCAACGTTAGAAGCGCATGGTGCAGTGAGTGAGCCAGTTGTGATTGAAATGGTGCAGGGTGCAATTAAAAACTCCAATGCCACCATCGGTGTGTCCATCAGTGGTATTGCAGGGCCGGGTGGTGGCAGTGAAGAGAAACCAGTCGGCATGGTCTGCTTTGCTTTTGCTGATAACCAAAGTTGGCAGCAAGTCGAAACCATGCATTTCTCTGGTGACCGTGCAGAAGTTCGCAAAAAAGCGGTCGAGCACGCGCTGACTCAATTGTATCAACATCTGCTCTAGAATTTCTTAACTTGTTTTAGCCCAGCATTGATAAGGGCTAGAGCAAATCATGACTTTAGGTCAGCCAAATTTTTTTCATACAGGTATGGACACTGTATGAATCAACAGTATAATAACTTTCATTGCTGAGCAGTTCTTCTGCTTAAGAAAAATGAATTACTATTCGTCGCCCAAAGAAGATGAATAAATCGGAGAAAGTAATGGACGAGAACAAACAGAAAGCGCTCGCCGCTGCGCTAGGTCAAATTGAAAAGCAATTCGGTAAAGGCTCTATCATGCGCCTTGGTGATAACCGCGCAATGGACGTAGAAACCATCTCAACGGGTTCTCTTTCTCTTGATATCGCTTTGGGTGCTGGTGGTCTACCAATGGGTCGTATCGTAGAAATCTACGGCCCAGAATCTTCAGGTAAAACAACATTAACGCTTGAGCTTATTGCTGCTGCGCAACGTGAAGGCAAAACGTGTGCGTTTATCGATGCAGAGCACGCTCTAGATCCTGTATACGCGAAGAAACTTGGCGTTGATATCGATGCATTGCTAGTTTCTCAGCCAGACACAGGTGAGCAAGCGCTAGAGATCTGTGACGCACTTGCACGTTCTGGTGCTATCGATGTTATGGTTGTCGACTCTGTCGCAGCACTAACACCGAAAGCAGAAATCGAAGGCGAAATGGGCGATAGCCACATGGGTCTGCAAGCACGTATGCTTTCTCAAGCAATGCGTAAGCTAACGGGTAACCTAAAGCAGTCTAACTGTATGTGTATCTTCATCAACCAAATCCGTATGAAGATTGGTGTGATGTTTGGTAACCCAGAAACAACAACAGGTGGTAACGCACTTAAGTTCTACGCTTCTGTTCGTCTAGATATCCGTCGTACTGGCGCAATCAAAGAAGGTGACGAAGTCGTAGGTAACGAAACGCGCATCAAAGTTGTTAAGAATAAGATTGCAGCACCATTTAAAGAAGCAAACACACAAATCATGTACGGCCAAGGCTTTAACCGCGAAGGTGAACTTGTCGATCTAGGTGTGAAGCACAAGTTAGTTGAAAAAGCCGGTGCTTGGTATAGCTACAATGGCGATAAGATTGGTCAAGGTAAAGCGAATGCATGTAACTACCTGCGTGAGCACCCTGAAGTGGCTAAAACTATCGATACAAAACTGCGTGAAATGTTGCTAGCGCCAGCACTTGCGGAAGCGCCTGAAGCTGGTGAAGCGCCAGAGCAAGCTGAAGAGTTTTAATCTCTCATAGATTAATAAATGACAAAGCCCTGCAATGCGGGGCTTTGTTGTATCTATTGAAATCAAAAATCGAATTATCACAAAGGCCATTGAGAGCCTGTACAGCAAAAATACTTTTAGGATCATCATGTACCAAAAACGCCAGGCGCCAACATTATCGAGCAAAGAGGCTGCTATACAATTGCTTAGCCGTCGCGATCATGGTCAGTATGAGCTTTACCAAAAATTATCGATGAAGGGCTATGAAGAATCAGACATCGACATCGCAATTAATTTTTGCCTAGACCATAACTATTTAGATGATTTACGTTACGCGAAGAGTCAAATTAGACAGCATGTATACAAAGGACATGGAGAGCGTCGAATTCGTCAAGAGTTAAACCAGAAGCGTGTTGCGGAATCGGTGATTGAGCAAGCTATGGCTGAAGAGCCGCAAGATTGGTTTGAACTGGCTAAACAGGCGGCAGAAAAGAAATTCAAAGGTATTAAAGCCAAAGACCAAAAAGAGTACGCAAAACAAGTTCGTTTTCTGCAGTATCGCGGCTACAGTTTTGACCAAATCAGCTACGCGCTGAGCTTTGAGGACGAAGATTAACGGTCAGTCGTCCGCACTGATTTTTGTTTTGCTTCAAATTTTTTCTCCTACTCCCTCTTTTCCTCAAGAAAACTAGTCTCAGCTGTTTGCATGATCTACAATACGGCAAAATTCTAACTCGACTATTTTCAGGAAGAGCTGCATGTACATGAGCACTGATGAGGTTCGTAACGCGTTCCTCAAGTTCTTTGAGAGCAAAGGACACCAAATCGTAGAAAGTTCATCGTTAGTTCCACATAACGACCCAACCCTGCTGTTCACAAACGCAGGTATGAACCAATTTAAAGATTGTTTCTTAGGCTTAGAAAAACGAGCCTACACTAGAGCGACTACGGCTCAGCGTTGCGTACGTGCTGGTGGTAAACATAACGACCTAGAAAATGTTGGCTTTACTGCTCGTCACCACACATTCTTTGAAATGTTAGGCAACTTCAGCTTTGGCGATTACTTCAAAGAAGATGCGATCTCCTTTGCTTGGGAATTCCTAACCGAAGTTCTTAAACTGCCAGCGGATCGTTTATTGGTAACTGTTTACGAAACCGATGACGAAGCGTTTGACATCTGGAACAAGAAAGTTGGCGTACCCGCTGATCGTATTGTTCGCATTGGTGATAAAGAAGGCGGCAAGCCGTACGAGTCTGATAACTTCTGGCAAATGGGCGACACTGGCCCTTGTGGTCCATGTACTGAAATCTTCTACGATCACGGTGAGCACATCTGGGGTGGCCGTCCTGGCACGCCTGAAGAAGATGGTGACCGTTTCATCGAGATCTGGAACAACGTATTCATGCAGTTCAACCGTCACGCAGACGGCACTATGGAACCGCTACCAAAACCATCGGTAGATACTGGTATGGGTATCGAGCGTATCTCTGCAATCATGCAGGGCGTTCACTCAAATTACGAAATCGATGTATTCCAAGCTCTTATCAAAGCAGCAGCAGAAGTTATCGGTTACGAAGACCTATCAAACCAATCACTACGCGTTATCGCTGACCACATCCGTTCATGTTCATTCCTGATCGTGGATGGCGTTATGCCTTCAAACGAAGGTCGTGGTTACGTATTACGCCGTATCATCCGTCGCGCAGTTCGTCACGGTAACAAGCTGGGCGCACAAGGTGCATTCTTCCACAAGTTGGTTGGCGTATTGGCAGACATCATGGGTACGGCTGGTGAAGAGCTGAAGCGTCAACAAGCTGTGGTTGAAAAAGTACTGCGTATCGAAGAAGAAAACTTTGGTCGTACACTTGAGCGCGGTATGGCGATTCTAAACGAAGCATTAGATGATCTAGACGGTAAAGTACTGGACGGCGAAACCGTATTTAAACTTTACGACACTTACGGCTTCCCAGCAGACTTAACTAACGACGTTGCACGTGAGCGTGAGTTCGCAATCGACGAAGAAGGTTTTGAGAAAGCGATGGAAGAGCAGCGTCAACGTGCGCGTGAAGCGGGTAACTTCGGTACTGACTACAACGCAGCAATCAAAGTTGATACGCAAACAGAATTCTGTGGTTACACAGGTACTAAAGGCTCTAGTTCTGTAGCAGCGATGTTCGTTGAAGGCAACGAAGTAGATTCGCTATCTGCGGGCGACAAAGCAATCATCGTACTTGGTGAAACACCATTCTACGCAGAGTCAGGCGGTCAGTGTGGTGACGCTGGTGAAATCCGTACTGAGTCTGGTGTATTCCGCGTTGAGGACACTCAAAAACTAGGTAACGCAATCGCGCACCACGGTGTAATGGCAGAAGGCGTTCTAGCGAAAGGTGATGAAGTAGCAACTATCGTTGACGCAGAGCGTCGCGCAGCTATCTCTCTAAACCACTCAGCAACGCACTTGCTACACGCAGCACTACGCCAAGTTTTAGGTGAGCACGTAACGCAGAAAGGCTCATTAGTGAAGGCAGACAACCTACGTTTCGACTTCTCACACCTAGAAGCCGTAACTGCAGCAGAACTGAAAGAAGTTGAGCGTCTAGTTAACTCGCAAATTCGTCGCAACCACACGATTGAAACCAACGTGATGGACATTGAGTCTGCTAAGAAGAAAGGCGCAATGGCACTGTTTGGTGAGAAGTACGATGACGAAGTACGCGTACTGTCTATGGGTGACTTCTCGACAGAGCTTTGCGGTGGTATTCACGCATCAAGCACAGGTGATATTGGCCTATTCAAAATCACTTCAGAAAGCGGCATTGCTGCAGGTATTCGACGTATTGAGGCGGTAACAGGCGAGGCTGCATTAGACGCTATTGAAGCTCAAAACGCGAAGTACGAAGAGAAACTCGCAGAATCTGCACAGAAAGCAAAAGCGCTAGAGAAAGAAGTGCAGAAGCTAAAAGATAAGATGGCGGCAGCAGAAAGCGCTAACATCATGGGCAAAGCGGTTGAAGTCAATGGTACAAAAGTTCTAGTCGCAGCTCTTGAAGGCGCTGACAGCAAGAACCTACGTACTATGGTTGATGACATCAAGAACCAAATGGGGTCTGGTGTCGTACTGCTTGCCAACGTAACAGGTGATAAGGTTGGTCTGATTGCTGGTGTGACTAAAGATCTAACTGGTAAAGTAAAAGCTGGTGATCTAGTTAAGATGATTGCTGAGCAAGTCGGTGGTAAGGGCGGTGGTCGTCCTGACATGGCTCAAGCTGGTGGTACTGATGTAGCCGCACTACCAGAGGCAATTAAAACAGTTCAGCCTTGGTTAGAAGAGCGCTTATAAGCTTTTAACTACTAAAATTACGCTCAATCAAGTTTCTTTGATTGAGCGTAATTTTTTTTAGCAGCCAAGTGGTTTAATTGACCAAAAGTTAACCGAGTCATTTAGGCTATTTGGTTTTTGTTGTAACTACTGCTTATATAATTTTTCTAAAAGGAAATACTGAAGATGTAAGCAGTTCTAAAGAGACTTCGGTCTTGGGAAGGTGAAGACTGGTGAAAAAGCCCCTTATCGTGCAAAAGTTTGGCGGAACCTCCGTGGGTTCAATTGAAAGAATCCACCAAGTTGCTGAACACATCATTAAGGCGAAAAATGATGGCAATCAAGTTGTTGTTGTCGTGTCTGCAATGTCAGGCGAAACAAACAGACTGATGGACCTCGCTAAACAGATAGATAGCGTGCCTACAGCTCGAGAACTTGATGTTTTGCTCTCTGCTGGTGAGCAAGTGTCAATGGCACTGTTAGCAATGACACTCAATAAATTGGGTCATGCTGCACGCTCGCTTACCGGAGCACAGGCGAATATTGTGACGGATAATCAACACAATGACGCAACGATTAAACACATTGATACTAAGACAATTCTGGGATTGCTGGAGCAAGACCAAATAGTGATTGTTGCAGGCTTTCAAGGTGTGAATGAGAACGGGGATATCACCACATTAGGTCGAGGTGGCTCAGATACGAGCGCAGTGGCACTGGCAGGCGCATTGCGCGCGGATGAGTGTCAAATCTTTACCGACGTTGATGGTATTTATACTTGTGACCCACGTGTAGTGAAAAACGCGCGAAAATTGGCGGTTATCGATTTTCCTTCCATGGAAGCGATGGCAAGCCGAGGCGCGAAAGTATTACATTTACCTTCAGTGCAATTTGCATGGAAGAATAATGTGCCACTGCGCGTGCTTTCGACATTTGATGTTAATGAAGGCAGTCTGGTAAAGGGGGAGTTAGGCAATCAAGCCGTCTCTGGTATAGCCATCCAACGTGACCTTGCCATAATCGAAGTCGATAAAGAACATTTATCTAGTGCTACAAAACAATGTCAGATGTTGGGTATCGACATTTGGAATGTGATCGAGGAAACAGAACGGGCAGGTATCATGATAAAACAAGATGCATGTGCCAAGTTCGATCTGGTGTTCAGCGACAAAATCCGTAATAGTGAAGTGGTAAGCCTGTTGACCGCAGTGGGGCTTGAGGCCAATGGAATGGTAGAGCACGCATGCGATTTGTTGGCAAAGCGAGATATTGAGATCAATTTCAGCGCAACGAATGCACTCACTATGATGCTAGTTTTAGCACCCGAATGTGTGGATACAGCAGCAAACATTCTGCATGATGCTTACATTACGTCTAGTGAAGCATTAAACATTCAACAAAAACATGCCTTTTTAGGCTGATTTTCGCTAACAAGGTAGTTTACGAAAATATAACTTTTGTTGGATAATAGCTTTGTAGCAAGAAAATTTAGAGATTACTCAAGGAGCAAAGAATGCTAATTTTGACTCGCCGCGTAGGCGAAACACTGATGATTGGTGATGAAGTGACTGTAACTGTACTAGGTGTTAAAGGTAACCAAGTGCGTATCGGCGTTAACGCTCCGAAAGAGGTTTCAGTTCACCGTGAAGAAATCTACATGCGCATTCAAGCTGAAAAAGGCAATGGCAACGTTGCTTCAGGTAACTACTAAGTCGCTCCTGTTTACAGAGCTTAGTTTGAATGAAAAAGGCTAACCGAAGGGTTGGCCTTTTTAGTTTTTACTGTTTTTGAAAATTTGCAGAAACTATTGTGTTGAGTATGGCTGTGAATTCATCAATAATGTTGATTCGAACTTCAGAAAGTTATTTGAAAATAAATGTCTTTTTTTCAGAGAAGACTCTCTTTTTTTCATCATAATAGAGTGATAAAGTTCGTTTAATAGTCACTTTGATTAAATCAGCAACGGTTAAGCTAGTTTCGTGGATTTTTTCAAAGAAAGTGTTTGACATATTTTCGGTAAAACGTAATATGTGCCTCCGCAAGACGGTGAGGTGGCCGAGAGGCTGAAGGCGCTCCCCTGCTAAGGGAGTATACGGTTTATCCCGTATCGAGGGTTCGAATCCCTCCTTCACCGCCATTCTTGCAGCGTTGATTTATCAACAAAAAAGTGCGTCCTTAGCTCAGCTGGATAGAGTACCTGGCTACGAACCAGGCGGTCGGAGGTTCGAATCCTCCAGGACGCGCCATATCTCTTTTGAGATATAACAATGAAAACGGTGAGGTGGCCGAGAGGCTGAAGGCGCTCCCCTGCTAAGGGAGTATACGGTTTATCCCGTATCGAGGGTTCGAATCCCTCCTTCACCGCCATTCATTGACTGGCCCGAATGGCCTTTTTTTTGTTTCGTAAGAAATGAATGTGATTTACTTCACAACTTCTTAGCAAGAAGATCTGCGCGTCCTTAGCTCAGCTGGATAGAGTACCTGGCTACGAACCAGGCGGTCGGAGGTTCGAATCCTCCAGGACGC
>NZ_JAWOUY010000022.1:82771-94095 GCF_033339635.1 Vibrio sp. 2092
TTAGCTCAGCTGGATAGAGTACCTGGCTACGAACCAGGCGGTCGGAGGTTCGAATCCTCCAGGACGCGCCACTTATTGAAAAAGCCTCGCAATTGCGAGGCTTTTTTGTATCTAGACATCTGGAATATGGCGTAGGATCACTAGAGCCTATGTTCCTCTTTTTAAAAGCGAATATGTGCGTATCTAAGCAATTTGCTATCAAGCTTCTGTCGCATCGTGTGAATCATCCTGATTATCCCTCCTATACACTGACTTCCATTTTTCATTTCAATTACTCTCATGTAGTCACTTTGTTTGTCATTTGTTTATTGATTGTTAATTTTGTTCATCTTTTTGTTTTTGTTGGTTTTTACTGCGTGAGTCCCGATTTGATTTTGAAATCTAAATCGCAGTTTTTATTTATGTCCTCCTTTACTCTGTTCGTAAGGTGATAGCGATTTGAAGTGATTATTTTGTCATGAACTGTGATCTGGGTAGTGAATAAATAATCATTTATCAGGATTACTACAAACCTTCCTTAAACAAAATTGACAAAATTTAACCAATCGAGATAATCCATGGGTCGGGATTTGACACTATTAAAGTCCTGCACGTTGTCAGGATGACAAAGAAAGGAAGCAACATGACTAATATAGGAAGCCTGCTAGTAGATGCGGCCACCCTGATGCTAACGGGGATGGCGGTCGTATTTATTTTCCTCACTATTCTTGTTTATCTCGTTCGGTTAATGTCGAAATTGGTACCAGAAGAAGTACCAGAGCCGATCGCAGCACCAAAAACAAACACTAATATTCAATCAACCTCTTCAGCTGTTAGTCCACAAGTAGTGGCGGCGATCTCGGCTGCGATTCATAAACATCGCGCCTCATTCGCGAAGTAGCCGAACTAGGATTAAAAAGGAGTTTAAGAGCATGTCTAAACCACTAGCTATTACTGATGTGGTCCTTCGTGATGCCCATCAATCACTATTTGCTACGCGTATGCGTATTGAGGATATGCTGCCTATCGCAGCTGAGTTGGATAAGGTTGGTTACTGGTCTCTAGAGACTTGGGGTGGTGCAACATTTGATTCTTGTATTCGATTCTTAGGGGAAGACCCTTGGGAGCGTTTACGTGAACTAAAAAAAGCGATGCCTAATACACCAATGCAAATGCTACTGCGTGGTCAAAACCTTTTAGGATACCGCCATTATGCCGACGACGTAGTAGAGAAGTTTGTTGAACGCGCGCATGCTAACGGCATGGATGTATTCCGTATTTTTGATGCAATGAATGACGTGCGAAACTTCCAGAAAGCCGTTAAAGCAACGGTTGATGTTGGTGCGCATGCTCAAGGTACGTTGTCTTACACAACGAGCCCAGTGCATAACGCAGACACTTGGGTTGACTTGGCAAAACGCCTAGAGGATTTAGGTTGTCACTCGCTGTGTATTAAAGATATGTCTGGCTTACTTAAGCCTTATGAAGCGGAAGAGCTTATCACGCGTATCAAAGCGTCTTGTGATGTGCCATTGGCACTTCATTGTCATGCCACTACGGGGCTGTCTACAGCAACAGCGGTAAAAGCAGTAGAAGCCGGTATTGATATTCTCGATACTGCGATTTCTTCAATGAGTTGTACTTACGGTCATACACCGACTGAAACGGTAGTCGCTATGCTAGAAGGCACCGAGCGAGATACCAATTTGAAACTCGAGCAACTGGAACCTATCGCCGCATATTTCCGTGAGGTACGTAAGAAGTATGCGAAGTGGGAAGGCCAGTTAAAAGGAGTCGATTCACGCATCCTGATTGCTCAAGTGCCTGGTGGTATGCTGACCAATATGGAAGGCCAGTTGAAAGAGCAGGGCGCTGCGGATCGCATTGATGAAGTATTAGAAGAGATACCTCGTGTACGTGAAGATCTTGGTTTCATTCCATTGGTGACTCCAACTTCACAGATCGTCGGTACGCAAGCGGTGATTAACGTTCTTACTGGCGAGCGCTATAAGAGTATTACCAAGGAAACCGCTGGTCTATTGAAAGGTGAGTACGGTCAAGCGCCAGCCGAGTTAAATGCAGAACTGCAAGCGAAAGTGCTTGATGGTAAAGAGCCAATTACCTGTCGTCCTGCCGATTTACTTGAGCCTGAAATGGAGACGCTTACGGTTGATCTGATGGAGAAAGCGAAATCAGAAGGCATTAAGCTAGCAAGTGAGCGTGTTGATGACGTACTCACTTATGCACTTTTCCCTCAAGTTGGGCTTAAGTTCCTTAAGAATCGTGAAAACCCAGAAGCATTTGAGCCTGCACCAACGCTAGAAGCTGCAAAGCCTGCTGTACCTGTGGCTCAACCAGAAACTGGCGGTGTAGAAACTTATAGTGTACGTGTTGACGGGCAGGTGTATGAGGTGGAAGTTGGTCCTAAAGGTGAACTGACATCTGTTGCTCCTTCTAATGCACCGGCAAAATCGGCTACACCTAGCACACCTTCTAATGCTTCAGCTGAAGCGGTGCCTGCTCCTCTTGCAGGTAACATCTTCAAAGTGAATGTTCAGCCTGGTGCTGAGGTAGCTGAAGGCGATGTATTGCTCATCCTTGAAGCGATGAAAATGGAAACTGAAGTACGAGCGGCGCGTGGTGGTGTGGTTCAAGAGCTGAACGTTAAAGAAGGCGATGCTGTCACAGTAGGTGCGCCTCTGTTGAGCCTGGCGTAAGGGAGTATCATGGACGGATTGTTAACCCTTTGGGCAGAAACAGGGATCGCTAACTTCGAGTTCGGCCAAATCTGTATGATGCTGGTTGGTTGTACTTTGCTGTTTTTGGCAATTAAAAAAGGATTTGAACCTTTACTGTTATTGCCGATTGGTTTCGGTGCTATTTTGGCGAATATTCCAAATGCTGGCTTTACTGAGCCTGGTGGCTTGCTCTACTACGTTTACTACATTGGGATTGAATCGGGTGTGTTCCCGCTATTGATCTTCATGGGTGTGGGCGCGATGACCGACTTTGGTGCTTTGATCGCAAACCCAAAAACGTTGTGGTTAGGTGCGGCTGCGCAGTTTGGTATTTTTGCAACACTGTTTGGCGCTATTTTACTCAACTATGTACCTGGCATGGAGTTCTCCATGGCAGATGCTTCGTCTATCGCGATCATCGGTGGTGCTGATGGGCCAACAGCGATTTTCTTGGCGAGTAAGCTCTCTCCAGATCTGTTAGGTGCGATTGCAGTCGCGGCATACAGCTATATGGCATTGGTGCCGATCATCCAGCCACCAATCATGAAAGCACTTACAACCAAGGAAGAGCGTCAAATCAAGATGGCTCAGCTTCGTCATGTTGGTAAATGGGAGAAAGTCATCTTCCCGCTTGCTGTATTACTGATGACGATTCTGTTCTTACCTTCAGCTACGCCATTGGTTGGTATGTTCTGTTTGGGTAACTTGATGCGTGAAGCTGGGGTGGTCGATCGTTTATCGAAAACTGCTCAAAATGAATTGATCAACATAGTGACTATTTTTTTAGGTCTTGGTGTTGGTTCTAAGCTGCAAGCTGAGCAGTTCTTGAACCTAGAAACGTTAGGTATCTTGGGGTTAGGCGCAGTTGCATTTAGTATCGGTACTGGTGCGGGCGTCATGATGGCGAAACTGCTTAACAAGTTCTCGAAAGAAGACATCAACCCACTTATTGGTGCGGCTGGCGTTTCTGCGGTACCAATGGCCGCGCGAGTCGTAAACAAAGTTGGTTTACAAGCTAACCCGCAAAACTTCTTGTTAATGCATGCGATGGGACCAAACGTTGCTGGTGTGCTGGGTTCAGCCGTTGCGGCTGGTATATTGTTAGCACTTGTTGGTTAGACATTATTGAAAATGGAATGATCAACCAATTTACAAAATCACGATTAACTTAGGTTAACAAAATGGTTTATAGTCAAAGGGATGCTTTCGCATCCCTTTTTGTTTTCTTGCAGGGAATGGTTTATGGAACACAAACAGATCGTTATCACTGAGTTTGGTGATGCCAACGTACTCGCGATTCAACATGCTTCTACACCATCACCACAGCTTGGTGAAGTCTTAGTAAAAGTCGCTTTTTCAGGCATAAATCCTATTGATGTCAAAACTCGAGCTGGGCTCGGTTGGGCGGCAGCGCAGAATAAGGATAATTTACCTTGGGTGCCAGGTTACGACATCTCAGGAAAAGTGATGTCTTGTGGAGAGGGGGCATCACGTTTTAATGAAGGTGATGAGGTGGCTGGATTTATTGGTTTCCCAGTTCGAGGCGGTGGTTACAGCCAATACATATGTGTTCCAGAAACTGAGTTAAGTCATGTTCCTAGCTCTGTCACTTTAGAGGCAGCTGCTGCATTACCGTTGGCGGGACAAACTGCGGCACAAGCTCTCAGTAAGGCTAATGTGAATGAAAACGATCGCGTACTTATCCTCGCTGGAGCCGGTGGTGTTGGACACCTCGCGGTACAAATTGCGATCGCGACGAAAGCGGAAGTCTTTACAACCTGCAGTGAACGAAATTTAGATTACCTTGCGACGCTCGGTGCTCATGCAGTGAACTATCAATTTGCACCAGTGTCAGAACGTGTTGAAGATGTTGATGTTTTGATTGATTTAGTAGGCGGAGATGCTGCGTTAGATGCGCTTAAATGCCTGAAAGACAATGCGAGAGTCATCACCGTTCCAACCATCACAGCTGAGCTGATTTGTGAAAAAGCCAAACTCCTAGGCTTTGAGGCTAGTGGCATGTTGGTTGAACCAGACCCTGCGCAGTTAGATACCTTGTTGTATATGGTCGGCGTTGGCTTACTGAAGACTGAAATTCAACAGGTTTATCCTATGAGTGATGTCATTGGTGCTCACCAGCAGGTCGAATCAGGAAGAACCAGAGGCAAGGTGTTGCTTGATATGACATGCTAGAAGCATTTAACACGAGTTTTGAAAGTTTAGCGCTTTGGTTTTCAGATTCAGCATTATGGGTGCTTTTCATGACCGGTTTTCTCAGTGCCACGTTGTTGCCTGGTGGTTCTGAGGCGGGCTTAGTTGCCACTCTCTCATTAAATCAATACTCCGTTTCTTCAATTGTTATGGTCGCTACTATCGGTAATACGCTTGGTGGCTTAACAAATTATTGGCTTGGCTTGTGGATTCCCAACAAAGCACAAGAGGAAAAGCACGGTCATACCGCATTAAAGTGGCTCTCTAAGTATGGCTATTGGGGATTATTTTTTAGCTGGTTACCTGTAATTGGAGACCCGCTGTGTTTAGCCGCAGGGTGGCTAAGAATGAAGTTTCTGCCTTGCGTGATTTTAATATTTTTAGGAAAGGCTGCTAGGTATAGCTTACTTGCGGCCATCTATCTCGGATTATTTTAAGGAAAGTACATGAAGATGTTTTGGGTTGGCGCGTGTTCACTGTTGGTGATCACGGGCTGTGCATCAAATACGCCAGTTTCATCACTGCCGAAAGGGGTAACTTTCGTTGAGTCATCGAAAGCTGAAGAAGGCAAAGTTAAGATTCCATACCAAAAGTATAAACTCGATAATGGTTTAACGGTGATCTTAGCTCCTGAAGATTCTGACCCATTGGTCCATGTGGATGTGACTTACCATGTTGGTTCAGCTCGTGAAGAAGTGGGTAAGTCTGGTTTTGCGCATTTCTTTGAGCACATGATGTTCCAAGGTTCAGAGAACGTTGGTGACCAAGAGCACTTCAGAATCATCACAGAGGCTGGCGGCACGTTAAATGGTACAACAAACCGCGATCGTACTAACTACTTTGAAACTGTCCCTGCTAACCAGCTCGAGAAAATGCTGTGGTTAGAGTCTGACCGTATGGGCTTTTTGTTGGATGCGGTTTCTCAACGCAAATTTGAAATTCAGCGTTCTACTGTAAAAAATGAGCGAGCTCAGCGTTACGATAATCGTCCTTATGGCTTGATTTGGGAGCGCATGTCCGAAGCGCTATATCCTGAAGGTCATCCGTATTCGTGGCAAACCATTGGTTATGTTGAAGATCTTGATCGTGTTGATGTGAACGACCTCAAAGCGTTTTTCTTGCGTTGGTATGGCCCAAACAATGCGACTATCACGATCGGTGGTGACTTAGACGTTGAACAAACTCTAGAGTGGGTAAATAAGTACTTCGGTTCGATTCCTCGTGGTCCTGAGGTTGAAAATGCGCCGAAACAACCTGCAAAACTGCAAGAAGACAAATACATCACTCTAGAAGATCGTATTCAACAACCTATGGTGATGATCGCGTGGCCAACAACCTACAACGGCGAAGAAAGCCAAGCGTCTCTCGACACGTTATCAGAAGTATTGGGGGGCGGTACCAACAGCGTGCTCTATCAAGACCTAGTGAAGACTCAAAAAGCGGTCGATGCTGGTTCATTCCATGATTGTGCTGAACTGGCGTGTAACTTTTACGTTTACGCAATGGGTGATTCTGGAGATAAAGGCGACCTATCAAAACTGTACGATGAGCTTTTACAATCACTAAATCAGTTTGCGGAAAAAGGCGTGACAGAGGATCGCCTTGAGCAGTTGAAGGGTAAAGCGGAAGCGGATGCTATTTTTGCGCTAGAAAGCGTTAAAGGTAAAGTGACTCAGTTGGCTTCCAACGAGACATTTTTCGGCGATCCTGATCGTCTTGAGCAACAGCTTGAGCAAATCCGTGCAGTTACGCCGACTTCGGTAGAAAAAGCGTATACGGACTTTATCCAAGGTAAGAACAAAGTGACCCTAAGCGTGGTCCCAAAAGGAAAAACAGACCTTGTCGTAAAACCTGCGACCTTTGTGACGCCAAAGCGCACGCTGCCAGAATATGAGAAGATTTCCGATGACCAATTGGCGTATCGTCGTGCGACCGATAACTTCGATCGCTCAGTGCAACCGCCAGTAGGAGAACCAGTGAAAGCGACGATGCCAGAGCTGTACGAGTTACATTTCAAGAATGGCTCAGAGCTGCTTGGTGCAGTTAGCGATGAAACGCCGACGGTGATGATGCAATTTAGTCTGCCTGCAGGGACACGTTTTGTTGAAAAGGGTAAAGAAGGTCTTGCCCAATTGACCGCTGCGATGTTGCAAGAAGGTACAACGAAACGCAGTGTCGAAGAGATTCAAGCTGAGCTTGATAAACTGGGTAGTGTTATCTCTGTTAATGCCACAGGTTATACAACAAACATCAGTGTTTCTGCTCTAGAAAAGAACTTAGAGCCGACGTTAAAAATTGTCGAAGAGATGTTGCTGTCTCCTGCATTTAATCAAGATGATTTCGAGCGTGTAAAAATGCAAGCGCTAGAAGGCCTGGTATATGAGCACCAAAATCCAAGTTGGATGGCGTCACAAGCGAGTCGTCAGGTGCTCTATGGGGATTCGGTTTTTGCTCGACCAAAAGACGGCACGCAAGCAGGTGTCAGTGCATTAACGTTGGATGATGTCCGTGAATTCTACTCGAAGCATTACACGCCACAAAGTGCGCAAATCGTCGTTGTTGGTGACATCAATAAACAGGAAATTGAGCAGCAACTGACGTTCTGGAAAAACTGGCAAGATGAAGCTGCGCCATTGTATGCACCGCAAAGCATTGCTGCATTAGGTGAGCAAAAGATCCATCTTGTTGATAAACCAGGAGCGCCGCAAAGTGTGGTCATGATGGTTCGTCAAGGTATGCCTTACGACGCAACGGGCGATTTTTACCTAAGCCAACTGGCAAACTTCAACTTAGCTGGGAACTTCAATAGCCGCATTAACCAAAATCTACGTGAAGACAAGGGTTACACATACGGTGCTTACGGCTACTTCTCTGGTAATCCAGAAACAGGCTCGGTGGTTTTCACCGCGCAAGTACGAGCGGATGCAACGGTTGCTTCGATCATTGAGATGGAAAATGAGCTAAATGAATACTCGCAGTCAGGTATTACTGATGAAGAGATGAAATTTATGCGTCAAGCGGTCGGTCAAAAAGATGCACTGAAATATGAAACGCCAACACAAAAAGCGGAGCTCATCAGTGATATTCTTAAGTACAACCTCGATCATGATTACTTGCAGCAAAGAAACGCTATCGTAGAAAAAGTCGATAAGCAGACGTTGAATGCGCTGGCTCAGAAATGGTTTGATCCAAATGACTATCAAATTATCGTCGTTGGTGATGCTAAATCGTTGCGTCCTCAATTAGAAAAGTTGGGGAAAGACGTAGAAGAGCTTGAAATCATTCGATAGAGTACACATTTAATAGCGGAGAAACGTTTCTCCGCTATTCATCTAGATAAGCAACTTTTCGTGGGTTATTTATCTAGATGCATTAACTATCAATAACTTAGCTTACACTTGTGTTATGTGACAAGTGTCCTGCTCCCAATATAAGCGAACCTCATTTTGACTGATTTTGCTGCGCGACTAAAAAAAGTTGCATCAAACCCCGAAGTATTTAAGCAGTTTGGACGCGGTGTTGAGCGAGAAACTTTGCGCTATCGTCAGGATGGACATCTAGCTACAACTCCTCATCCTGAAGGGTTAGGCTCTGCGTTCACAAATCAATGGGTCACAACGGATTTTTCGGAATCATTGTTAGAGTTCATTACGCCTGTGTCACATGAAATTCCAGAACTGATGGCACAGCTGAAAGATATCCATCATTTCACTCAAACCAAAATGGGTGAAGAGAAAATGTGGCCACTATCAATGCCTTGCTACGTAGGCTCAGAGGATGATATTCAGTTAGCCCAGTATGGCTCTTCGAATGCAGCGAAAATGAAAACGCTGTACCGAGAAGGCCTAAAGCGTCGCTATGGCAGCCTGATGCAAATTATTTCAGGTGTCCATTTTAACTTCTCGTTTCCTGAAACATTTTGGGATGCGCTCTATGGCGAGCAAGATGAACAAGCCCGCCAAGATGCTAAGTCTGATGCGTACTTTGCGTTGATCCGTAATTACTACCGCTTTGGCTGGATGATTCCCTACTTCTTTGGTGCATCACCAGCGTTATGTGGCTCTTTTATTCAAGGTCGTGAAACCGATCTGCCATTCGAGAAGATTGGCGGGACATTATATTTGCCGAAGTCGACGTCTTTGCGTTTGAGCGATCTTGGCTATACCAATAGTGCTCAAAGTGTGCTGAAAATTGGTTTTAACAGCATTGACCAATACCTCGATGGTTTGAGTGATGCGATTCGCCACCCATCAGAAGAGTTTGCGAAAATTGGGGTAAAAGTGGATGGTGAATACCGCCAGCTTAATTCCAATATCTTACAAATTGAGAATGAACTGTACGCTCCGATTCGTCCAAAACGTGTATCGAAAAGTGGTGAGAAGCCTTCAGATGCGTTACGACGCGGTGGTGTCGAATACATTGAAGTTCGTTCTCTAGATGTTAACCCATTCAGCGCAGTGGGCTTAAATGAAGAGCAAGTACGATTCTTGGATCTCTTCCTTACCTGGGCGGCCTTGTCAGACTCAGACCCTATGGATAACTGTGAATTAGAGTGTTGGCGCGATAACTGGAATAAAGTCATTGTTTCAGGCCGTGAAAAAGGTCTAATGCTGCAAATTGGTTGCCAAGGTGAGCGTCTATCTCTACAAGATTGGGCACACCGAGTTTTCGTCGAGTTACGTCAAATAGCACAGCAAATGGATATGACCGCTGGTGGCAGTGCATACCAAGATGTGTGTAATCAACTCGAGACATGGATTGATAACCCAGAACTAACGATCTCTGGTCAACTATTAGAGCTAACGAAAGAGCTGGGTGGGCTAGGTAAAGTCGGTTGTACTCTTGGTATGAAGTACCGTGATGAAAACCTAGCTCACGGTTATCAGTACTACTCACAAGATACGATGGAAACGGAAGTAGCGTCGTCCGTGGAAAAACAAAAGCAAGCAGAGCAGAGTGACACGCTTTCTTTTGATGATTTTTTGGAAGATTACTTTGCTTACCTGAAGCAGTAATGACTAACTAAGGATTGGTGCGGTTGAACATTAAGTCGTCAGTAGTAGCGGTACTTGGAAGCGTGTTACTTGCAGGTTGTGCTACGGCACCGCCAAAGCAGCAGAATAACTTATGCGAGATATTCCGAGAGAAATCCGGTTGGTACGATGATGCCAAAGATATGGAAGATGAATGGGGGACCCCTATTCATGTCGCTATGGCCATCATTAAACAAGAAAGCAGCTTTCGGCACGATGCAAAACCACCTAAAGATTATTTGCTAGGGTTTATTCCTTGGGGACGAGTCAGCAGTGCGTATGGTTACGCTCAAGCTCAAGACCCTGCTTGGGAAGACTTCCAAGATGCCACAGGTCAGGGTGGCTCTCGTACCAACTTCGATGATTCTATGATGTTTGTCGGTTGGTATACTCATGAAACACGGCGTCAGCTAGGGATTTCATTATGGGATCCCTATAACCAGTATCTGGCTTATCATGAAGGGCGAGGTGGGTATAAGCGAGGTACTTATAATCGAAAGCCTAGTTTAATCAAAGTCGCTCGACGTGTTGAACAAACAGCGAAAACTTATGGCTGGCAGCTGAAGCAATGTCGTCAGGAATTAGAAGACAACAGCAGCTGGTTCTTTTAGCCCACAGTCAGTTCATGTGCTGTAGGGATGAATGACATTTATCCATTACCGAAAGGTACTGGAGTTACAATCAGGAGAGATGTAATGCCTTTACTCGATAGTTTTACCGTGGACCACACTCGTATGAATGCACCCGCTGTACGAGTGGCGAAAACCATGCAGACCCCAAAAGGGGATACGATTACTGTTTTCGACTTACGCTTTACTGCGCCAAACAAAGACATTCTTTCTGAAAAAGGTATTCACACCCTAGAGCACCTTTATGCAGGCTTTATGCGTAATCACCTAAACGATGATTCTGTTGAGATCATCGATATTTCGCCTATGGGTTGCCGCACAGGTTTTTACATGAGCCTGATTGGCACACCATCAGAGCAGCAAGTCGCAGATGCTTGGATTGCAGCAATGGAAGATGTGCTGAAGGTAGAAAGTCAGAATAAGATCCCTGAACTTAACGAATACCAATGCGGCACGGCAGCAATGCACTCTTTAAAAGAAGCACAACAGATCGCAAAGAACATTTTGGATGCTGGTGTTTCGGTGAACAAAAATGATGAACTTGCTTTGCCTGAGTCGATGTTAAAAGAGTTGCGCATCGACTAGGTGCTCATTAAGAAGCATATTGCCCTAATAAGTAAAAAAGCCTGACATGAGTCAGGCTTTTCTTTTGGTTATTTTGTGCCGTCCTAAATAAGGTTGACACTTTCCACCCCCAAAATTGGAGAGTGTTATGAAATCAACAACTAAAAGAA
>NZ_JAWOUY010000023.1:0-89056 GCF_033339635.1 Vibrio sp. 2092
TCAGCGAGGTGGCATTATAGAGATTGCGATCACATTGGCAAGCCCTTTTTCTCGTTTTTTTTGATTTTTTTATCGTTTGGGTGTTTTTTATTCTAAAAGGCGAGTTTTCACTACTATTCTACCTCCATACACCCTGTAATCGCCCTGAATAAGGAAAAAAGATGAGCTCAATGAGAAGCTACAAAGGTATAAAGCCTGAACTTGGTGAACGTGTTTACGTTGACCCAACCTCTGTTTTAGTCGGTGATATCCGAATTGGCGATGATTCTAGCATTTGGCCATTGGTAGCAGCGCGAGGCGATGTAAACCACATTCACATTGGTGATCGAACGAATATTCAAGATGGCAGTGTTTTGCATGTCACCCATAAGAACGCCGAAAACCCAAACGGCTACCCATTGATTATTGGTAATGACGTTACGATTGGCCACAAAGTGATGCTGCACGGTTGTGAGATCCACGATCGTGTTTTGGTTGGTATGGGAGCTATTGTTTTAGATGCTGTTGTAATTGAGTCAGAGGTGATGATCGGAGCAGGCAGTTTAGTGCCACCTGGGAAAGTATTAGAAAGTGGCTACTTATATGTTGGAAGCCCAGTAAAACAAGCTCGCCCTCTATCAGAAAAAGAACGAGCTTTCTTGCAAAAGTCTGCCAACAACTATGTGCAGAACAAAGACGACTACATTAACGAAGTAGAAGACATCAAAGAGTAGCCAGGAATCGTCAGCTAATCGATAATGATATGGCCTTCTTCGTTGAAGGCTTCATCTTCTATTAGCTCTTCAGCCATTTCTTCTAGGTCGAATCGGTAATCAGTAAACACTTTAATTGCCGCTTGCTCAGTTTCAATCAGTGAACCACTGAGCTTTTCTAACTTTTGTTTCGTCACAAAGCACTCTATTAGTGCGCCTGATTGTTGCGCCGAAAAGTTTACCGATTGTGATACTTCATCCCATGATTGAATATCTGGGAATAAGATGGATTGATTCATCGCTTATTGACCTTCAAGGTTCTTTCTTAGTTCTCTGAGAATTTGTTTGGCACCAGGACGTAAGCCACGCCAGAGCATAAAGCTTTCCGCAGCCTGCCCAACTAACATTCCAAGACCGTCATACGCATGAGCGGCACCATTCTCTTTTGCCCATAAGTTAAAGCTCGTCACCCCTTTGCCATAAATCATGTCATAGCTTGTACTGTTAGCGGCAAAGATGGAGGATGAAATAGTCGGCAGTTCACCACTAAGAGAAGCGGATGTGGAGTTAATGATGACATCATACTCTTCATCAATACTTGCTATCTCTTTGGCGAGGATAGGACCGTGAGAGACAAACAGCTCTGCAAGCTCCTGTGCTTTACTAAAGGTACGGTTGGTAATGGTTAAAGAGGTCGGCTTTTGATCAAGTAGTGGCTTAATAACACCACGAGCTGCACCACCAGCGCCAATAATTAGGATTCGCGCGCCTTCCAATACAACCTGATGCTGAAGCAGATCTTGCACTAAACCTGCACCATCAGTGTTGTCACCGATGATTTCACCATCGTCTAACTTCTTGAGGGTATTTACCGCGCCTGCTAACTGAGCCCGTTCTGTCAATCGACTAGCAAATTGATAAGCATCTTCTTTAAATGGCATAGTGATGTTGCACCCCTTGCCACCTTCAGCAAAAAACACCTTCGCCGCGTCAATAAAACCATCAACAGGTGCACTTTCTGCGGTGTACACCAAAGATTGATTAGTTTGACGAGCAAACAAGGTGTGAATGAATGGCGACTTACTGTGTCCGATAGGATTACCAAACACGGCATAGCGATCGATTTGCTGGGTCATTTCCTTACCTTTGTTCCTTACTTAGATATAGAGAAAACAGGGCCACCTGATTACAGATGACCCTATCACTATCTATCTATATAGAAAAGGAGATTCCGTGCTTACCACTCTCGTGGCGTTAGGTATCGCTCGTAAAGTTCAGCTTCTGGCGATCCCGCTTCTGGCTCGTAGCAGTACTCCCAGCGAGCGAGCGGCGGCATTGACATCAGAATCGACTCAGTACGCCCACCACTTTGTAAACCAAATAAGGTGCCACGGTCATACACTAAGTTGAACTCTACGTAACGGCCGCGACGATATAGTTGGAATTCACGCTCACGCTCACCATACTCGATCTCTTTACGACGAGAAACGATCGGCAAATAAGCCTGGCAATAGCCTTCACCGACTGCTTTGATGTAAGCAAAACACTTATCAAATTCCCACTGGTTTAGATCATCAAAGAACAAACCGCCAACACCGCGAGTTTCATTACGATGTGGTAGGAAGAAGTATTTGTCACACCATGCTTTATGCTCTTGGTAAACATCGTCACCAAATGGCGCACAAAGCAGTTTTGCAGTGTCGTGCCATGATTGGCAATCTTCTTCAAATGGATAGAACGGCGTTAGGTCAAAACCACCACCAAACCACCAAATTGGGTCTTCGCCATCTTTTTCTGCAATAAAGAATCGGACATTGGCGTGTGAAGTCGGTACGTAAGGGTTTTTAGGGTGAATAACCAAAGAAACACCCATCGCTTCAAAACGACGACCCGCTAGCTCTGGGCGATGCGCTGTCGCAGATGCTGGCATTTCTTTCCCTTCCACATGCGAGAAGTTCACGCCTCCCTGCTCGAAAACAAGGCCATCACGCAAAACACGTGAGCGACCACCGCCCCCCAGACGCTCTCCTTTTTCACGTTGCCATGCATCTTCGACAAAGACGGCCTTTCCATCTTCTTGTTCTAACTGCTGACAAATGGAGTCCTGAAGTGACATCAAGAACTGCTTTACGGCGTGCTTATCGATCGCTGACATACGTTATTACCTATTACGTGAAACCTAATGATGGCTGGCTAGCAGGGTTAACCCTGTCTTAATATTTGTGAAGTTTTGGCGTCACGAATCTCGCTGGGTTTATCACGACCGCTGGTCTCGCCACGAAGAATGGCGACCAGCTTATCACCCAACTGCTCTTCGACTTCTTCCGTGGTCATACACGGTGGTAAGCCGGAAAGATTCGCGCTGGTAGAGGTTAACGGCTTTCCGAATGCATTACACATTTTTTGCACCAAAGGATGATCAGTCACACGAACCGCAATTGAATCAAACTGCCCTGAAACCCAGTTGGATACTTTATCGCTCGCTGGCATGATCCAAGTGTATGGGCCTGGCCAAGTGGCATGAACAGTCTGTAATTGTTCTTCAGTCAACTGAGATTCATCAATATAAGGCAAGAGCTGATCATAACTTGCCGCGATTAGAATCAGCCCTTTTTCTACCGGACGCTGCTTGAGCTCTAATAGCTTTTGAATTGCTTCTGGGTTATCTGGATCACATCCGACACCAAAAACCCCTTCTGTTGGATAGGCAATCACTTCGCCTTGCTTGAGTGCATTGAGCACTTGTTCAAAGTTATCCACCGGATTACTTCCTATTTGTTTGACTGTGTTGTTTTCACTAAGTGTACAAATATTCATTCTCAGACACTAAAGCAATTTTTTTATAAAATGTATCAATAGCGCCAACAACAAGACGCAAACGTTTGCTTGAGATAAAAATCCCCGTATAATGCGCACAAATTTATAGCTCACCTAATTTTTGTAGCTTAAAGGAGTTTGAGATGAAAGTCGGTATCATCATGGGTTCTAAATCCGATTGGCCAACCATGAAACTAGCAGCGGACATGCTAGACCAATTTGGCGTGCCTTACGAAACAAAAGTCGTGTCAGCACACCGAACTCCTCAATTACTGGCTGACTACGCTAGTGGCGCAAAAGAACGCGGCATCAAAGTTATCATCGCAGGCGCAGGTGGTGCAGCCCACCTACCAGGTATGGCGGCGGCGTTTACTAGTTTGCCAGTGCTTGGGGTTCCCGTTCAGTCTCGTGCACTGAAAGGTATGGATTCACTGCTTTCTATTGTACAGATGCCAAAGGGAATTGCGGTTGGTACATTGGCGATTGGCGAAGCGGGCGCAGCAAACGCCGGTATCCTAGCAGCGCAAATCCTAGGCACTCATGATGAAAACATCATGGCGAAGGTAGAAGCATTCCGTAATGAGCAAACGGAAACAGTTCTCGCAAATCCAAACCCTGCAGAGGATTAATCAGATGCATGTACTGGTTCTTGGTGCGGGTCAGTTGGCTCGTATGATGTCTCTGGCTGGTGCGCCACTGAATATTCAAATTTCAGCTTACGATGTCAGCAGCGGTGATGTCGTTCACCCTTTAACTCAACAGGTACTTGGCCATGGTTTGGAAAATGCGATTACGCAAGTTGATGTGATTACTGCCGAGTTCGAGCATATTCCACATGACGTGCTCAAGGTTTGCGAAGCGAGCGGCAAGTTCCTACCAAGTACGCAAGCCATCAAAGCAGGTGGTGATCGCCGTATTGAAAAGGCACTGCTTGATGATGCTGGCGTGCGCAACGCGAAATACTACGTCATTGAAACTCGTGAAGACTTTGAGCGCGCAATTGAACACGTTGGTATGCCAATGGTTCTGAAAAGTGCATTAGGTGGTTACGATGGTAAAGGCCAATGGCGCTTAAAAGAAGCTTCTCAAGTCGACGACATTTGGACTGAGATGGCAGAGTGCATCGCGGCAACACCAACTCAAGCGATTGTTGCTGAAGAGTTTGTTCCTTTTAACCGCGAAGTATCACTGGTTGGTGCTCGAAGCAAAGATGGCAGTGTGGAAGTGTACCCTCTGGCAGAGAATGTTCACACCAACGGTGTATTGAGTCTTTCTACTGCGATTGATGCGCCAGGGTTACAGGAACAAGCAAAGCAAATGTTCACGGCAGTCGCAGATAGCCTAGATTACGTTGGCGTATTGGCGCTTGAGTTCTTTGATGTCGATGGGGCACTTTTAGTGAATGAGATTGCTCCACGCGTGCACAACTCTGGTCACTGGACACAGCAAGGTGCAGAAACGTGTCAGTTTGAAAACCATCTGCGCGCAGTGTGCGGCTTACCATTAGGCAGTACGAAATTGGTTCGTGAAACCTCAATGATCAATATTCTTGGTGAAGACACACTACCAGAAGCATTGTTATCAATGGATGGTTGCCACATTCATTGGTATGGCAAGGAGAAACGTGCAGGTCGCAAGATGGGACACATCAACGTGTGTGGCGACTACCCAGGAGAATTGCACCGTAGGTTGTGCGCCCTGGCAGACATCTTAGACCCAATAGCTTTCCCAGCCGTGCAAGCGTTCGCTAAACAGTCTCAACACTAACGTTTGGCAGCAAAAAAACAGAAAAGGGTCGCACGATGCGACCCTTTTCAATTCATTTAACCTTGCTGGGTGTGCTGACACTTACGATTAGCACATTGCAATTTCACACCACTGGCAAGTTTCTTCTCCACCAACAGAGTAAAACCGCACTCTTCGCATCGCCCCTTGACCGGAGCAAGGTTCACAGCAAATTTGCATTTAGGGTAGTTATCACACGCGTAGAATGTTTTGCCAAATCGGGTTTTACGCTCAACCAAATGTCCTTTGCCACATTCAGGGCAAGCGTGTTGCTCTTGTGACTGCGCCTCTGGCTCTGGTTGATTAATCGACTCAATATGATGACAAGCCGGGTAGTTACTACAACCGACGAACATACCGTAGCGCCCTTGGCGGAGAACCAACTCATTGCCACACTCAGGACAAGGCACACCCAACTCTTTCACGATGTGACCATCATTGCTGTGTAGCGGTTTAATGTAATCACAGCTTGGGTAATGGTTACAGCCGAGGAATGGGCCATGTTTTCCGTGCTTGAGAGTCAGCTCACCACCACATTTTGGACACGGCTCGTGCTCCAAAGCGTGTTCATGGGCAGAGAAAAGGGTGTTGTCGATTTTACTACTCATACTTACCGTTTCGTGAAAAACACACAAAAAGACAAGCTCGCGTTTATTCTAGTTAAACTCGAACTTGCCCAGATGGTTAGTGAAGAATCCCTTGTTCCTTGGTGTACAACAGCTCTTCCATTAGCGTGTAAGCGTTTTCGTTGCCAGGCACATTAAACAGCACCATCAGAATGATCCATTTGAGATCTTCAAGCTCAAACTCACTCGTTTCTAATCCCATCACTCGGTCAATCACCATTTCGCGAGTTTCTGTGGTTAACACATTGATTTGCTCGAGAAACAATAGAAAACCTCGGCATTCCAAATCTAAACGCTGCATCTCTTTCGCTGTGTAGATACGAGTTGATGACGAAGCCATGCAAGTCGAGATTGCAGAAGAGGTGTCACTTTGCTGCAATGCGGCAAGCTCTTCTAACCAGACAAGGGCTTTGTAGATATCTTTTTGTTGGAAGCCTGCACGAAGCAACTCTTCTTCCAACTCGTCTTGTTCGACCTGTAACTCTGCATCGCTATGGATGTAGGTTTCGAATAGATACATCAGTATATCCATCATCATAGCTAGCCCCTCCCCTTTCGAATATAGCCACCTGAAACCGCAACGACATGCCCAGAGAGTTCTAACTCTAAGAGCTGCATCATGACTTCTTGGACAGGTATATTGGTCCTGTTTGCAAGAATATCAACCGGTGTAGCTTCACTTCCTACGTTAGCTAACAGCTGAGGAAATGGCAATTCTTCTTCATCATTTAACGTAGAAAATAAATCGGTACTCTGATTAATAGACCAATCAAGCAAGGACTGTATTTCATCTAAGACATCTTTCGTCTTTTCTACGAGGCAAGCGCCATGACGTATCAACTGGTTTCCACCGCAGGCATTGGGGGCATTGATTGACGCTGGCAGCGCAAATACTTCTCGACCTTGCTCAAGCGCGTAACGAGCTGTAATTAACGAGCCGCTCTTTTTCGCCGCCTCGACGACCAGTACACCAAGCGATAATCCACTAATAATACGATTACGACGCGGGAAGTTTTCTGGACGCGGCTTGGCATTAGGCCGAAACTCAGACACCAAGGCCCCATGTTCAATAACACGTTGCGCTAAACCACGATGACGTGCCGGATAAATATTTTCTAAGCCAGATCCTAGCACCGCAATCGTCTTACCACCCGCTTGCAACGCACCATCATGCGCATGACCATCAATGCCTAAAGCGAGACCACTGGTGACAATAAAATCGTGCTGAACAAACTCTGCAGCAAACTGACGTGCATGCTGTAATCCATCAATACTCGCATTTCGACTGCCAACCATCGCGATTTGTGGCTGAGAGAGACAAGTAGGGTTTCCTTGAACAAAAAGTAGAGGTGGCGGTGCAACGATTTGTTTGAGTTGAGGTGGATAACGCGGGTCAGTCAGTGTCAGGATATGATGATTTGTAGAAGCCTCAAGCCAGCTTAAACAAGCATCGACTTCTTTATCTGTTGAAGCCCAAGCTTGAATTTGCTTAGTTGTTAACCCAAGTTGTTGTAGCTGTTCAGGAGAGAAGTTTACGATGTTACGTGGCGCGTCTCTTGCCAGTAGCTTATTCATTTTGACGCCGCCAATGCCTGGTAAACAACTCAGTTTTAACCAGGCAGCGAGATCATCGTTATTTCGTCGATTCATCGATGATTAATTCGTCCGCCAACGGTGACACCACCGAAATATCTTGGTTAATGGGTTTCGTACTGTTAGTGATCAGTGCCAAGCTAAAGTACTCATAAGGACGAATGACCAGCAACTCACCAACTTTGCTTTGAGGCAAAGTGATTTTCTTATCAAGCACGCCAAACTCTTTCTTGAACTCATCGCCGTCTTTGTAAACTGGGTGCGCGTCTTCTTTTAAATCAAACACACTGCCTTGCTTGAGATTATCTGACGTGCCTTTATCAATCACCACGACTTGGTTAGTTGAACTAAAGCGAATACCTTCGATATTACCTAGCAACTTTGCAGAACTGCCTTGTGGCGACGGCAGCGGATAGAACGTAGTCGTGAAGTCAGTATTCTCAACCGATTGATTTGGCAACGCGATATCGTTACGTAGGATTTCTTGCATTTGCGATGTAAGCTTCAAACCTGAATAATCACTCGAAGCTTCAACGAGATCGCCTTTGGCAATCAAACGCAGCGCGGTAATCTCTTCCGACACATCGTCACGCGAAAAGGTAGCTACTGGTCGGTAAATAGCCCAACCTGTCGCGGTCTGATTGCCATTGATATACAGCACATCTTCTGCAGTCAGATACTTACTGCCCTTGCTGCTACCCATCACTTTTGCTGCTCTGTTCAACGAATCTTTATCTAGCAACCGATCCGATTTAAGGTAAGGCATCACCAAACCTTCCGCGACCGTTGGTACGGCTTTCTTTTCTGTGATGCGAGCTTTCGGGCTCAGCTTCTTAACCGGTTTTAGGCTCAACACGGGCTGACCGTTAATCCACACCAAAGACAGCTTGTCTCCGGGATAAATTAAATGAGGGTTATCGATTTCCGGGTTTACTTGCCATAAACGAGGCCACAACCACGGGCTATCTAAGTACATGGCCGAAATATCCCATAGCGTATCGCCCTTCACGACTACATACGTTTGTGGCGCATCATCTTTAACAGTCAGTGGGTTCGCATCCACATTTGCTACAGCGTTGAAAGAGAAAAGTAACGGCAACGTAACACTGGCAACGTTGCGGAAAATTCGATTCATGACCCTCGTCCTTGGTCTATTAAGCAGGAACCAGAATGGAAATTGGTGCAAGGATGCTGTCATTTAGGCTATAAAATGTCTAGAATTGAGCCAACAAGGTTTGTGCTGTTTCGGCACAGTTCAATATTTCGAGTGAATATGTCTGTATTACAAGTATTAACATTCCCGGATGATCGCCTGCGCACAGTCGCAAAGCCTGTTGAAGCGGTGACACCTGAGATTCAAAAAATCGTCGATGACATGATTGAAACCATGTACGACGAAGAAGGTATTGGCCTTGCTGCAACGCAGGTTGATATCCACAAACGTATCGTAGTGATTGATATTTCAGAAACTCGCGATGAGCCGATGGTGCTAATCAACCCTGAGATTCTGGAAAAGCGTGGCGAAGATGGCATCGAAGAAGGCTGTCTGTCGGTACCAGGTGCGCGCGCACTTGTGCCTCGCGCTGCAGAAGTTACCGTTAAAGCACTGGATCGTGATGGCAAAGAGTTCACCTTTGAAGCCGACGACCTGCTAGCGATTTGTGTTCAACACGAGCTTGATCACCTACAAGGTAAGCTATTCGTGGATTACCTATCACCACTGAAACGCAAACGCATTCAGGACAAGCTAGCGAAAATCAAACGCTTTAACGAGAAGCAGCAAAACGCTTAATCTCGAACCATACCAATTAGAAGGAAGTCTACCTTGAGTCAGTCTTTACGAATTGTCTTTGCAGGTACTCCGGATTTCGCCGCCCGTCACTTGGCTGCGTTGTTGTCTTCGGAGCATGAAGTCATCGCGGTTTACACAAACCCAGATCGTCCAGCGGGTCGTGGCAAAAAATTGGCTGCGCCACCGGTAAAACAACTGGCGCTAGAACACAATATCCCGGTTTACCAACCTGAAAGCTTTAAGTCCGACGAAGCGAAACAAGAACTTGCCGATCTGAACGCCGACCTCATGGTTGTCGTGGCGTACGGTATGCTGCTGCCACAAGCGGTTCTTGATACCCCTAAACTGGGTTGTATCAACGTACATGGTTCTATCCTACCTCGTTGGCGTGGTGCGGCTCCAATCCAACGCTCTATTTGGGCGGGCGATGCAGAAACTGGCGTGACCATCATGCAGATGGACATCGGTCTCGACACTGGTGATATGCTGAAGATTGCCACGCTGCCAATCGAAGCGACAGATACCAGCGCTTCAATGTACGAAAAATTGGCTGAGCTTGGTCCAGAAGCCCTGATTGACTGCCTAGTAGACATTGCTGCGGGTAAAGCAGTGCCAGTGAAGCAAGACGATGAGTTAGCGAACTATGCGAAAAAGCTCAGTAAAGAAGAAGCACGCATCAACTGGAACGACGATGCGGCGCACATTGAGCGCTGCGTTCGTGCATTTAACCCATGGCCAATGAGCCACTTTGAGGCGGCAGAAAACAGCATCAAAGTATGGCAAAGCCGTGTGGCAGAGCAAACCAGTGACAAGCCAGCCGGCACCATCGTACAAGCAGATAAAACCGGTATTTATGTTGCGACAGGCAACGGCGTACTGGTGCTAGAGCAACTGCAAGTTCCTGGCAAAAAAGCCATGTCAGTTCAGGATATTCTGAATTCGCGTGCGGCTTGGTTTGAAGTTGGCACTCTGCTGGTTTAAGCCATACTAGGGGTTATTACTCCCAATTATACGAACTTTTAGAGGGCAGAGATGCCCTCCTTTACTTTAAGGTACTCATCATGAATGTTCGCGCTGCGGCTGCTAACGTCCTGTATCTTGTCGTCGACAAGGGCCACTCACTTTCAAGCGCTCTTCCAGCGGCTCAACAAACGGTACGACCTCGTGACCATGCTCTGCTACAAGAGATCTGTTACGGTGCGCTACGTTACCTACCTCGCCTAGAAATGATCGCAAACCAATTGATGGATAAGCCGCTCAAAGGCAAACAACGTGTATTCCATCACCTAATTCTGGTTGGTATTTACCAACTGAGCTTCATGCGCATTCCTGCGCACGCAGCTGTCGGTGAAACGGTTGAAGGCACTAAAGAGCTGAAAGGTCCTCGTCTGCGTGGTTTGATTAACGCTGTATTGCGTAACTACCAGCGCAACCAAGAAGAACTCGACCAAATGGCCGTCAGCAACAACGCTGGCAAGTACGGTCACCCAAGCTGGTTACTAAAACTGCTGCAAGAGGCCTACCCACAGCAATGGGAAAGCATTGTTGAAGCAAACAACCAAAAAGCACCAATGTGGCTCCGTGTAAATCACCAACACCACACTCGAAATGAATACCTTGCGCTGCTCAAAAATGAAAACATTGATAGCACGCCACACTCAGAAGCAATGGACGCCATAAAATTGGCCGCACCATGTGATGTGATGAAGCTGCCTGGTTTTGAGAAAGGTTGGGTTTCGGTACAAGATGCGGCGGCGCAGCTTTCGATCAACTACCTAAAACCACAAGACGGCGAACTGATTTTAGATTGCTGTGCTGCGCCAGGTGGCAAGACGGCGCATATTCTAGAGCGCACGTCGGGCAGTGATGTGGTTGCGATTGACTGCGACGACACACGCCTGAAACGTGTGCATGAAAACCTGAAGCGTCTCAACCTTCAGGCAAAAGTGGTTTGCGGTGATGCGCGTAATCCACAAGAATGGTGGCAAGGCGAGCAATTTGATCGCATTTTGCTGGATGCCCCATGTTCTGCGACTGGCGTGATTCGTCGTCACCCAGACATCAAATGGCTACGTCGTGCAGACGACATCGCCGCATTAGCAGAGCTACAGAGTGAAATTTTTGATGCCATGTGGACGCAACTGAAACCCGGCGGCACAATGGTTTACGCGACTTGTTCAATCACACCGCAAGAAAACGTGGAGCAAGTAAAAGCGTTTTTAGCACGTACCGCGGATGCGCAACTGCTGGATTCTGATCCCGACCAGCCTGGTCGTCAAATTCTACCAGGCGAAGAAGATATGGATGGTTTCTACTACGCAGTGCTAACTAAAACACACGCGTAACAGCATGCTAAATAGGGCGATTGGAGTGATTTCAATCGCCTTTTTCAGATAACGAGAAAAGAGTATGAAGATCATTATTCTTGGTGCAGGTCAGGTTGGCGGCACACTGGCAGAAAACCTAGTGGGTGAAAACAACGACATCACCATCGTCGATAACAATGCCGATCGACTGCGTGAATTGCAGGACAAATACGACCTGCGTGTGGTCAATGGCCATGCGAGCCACCCCGACGTGCTGCACGAAGCTGGTGCGCAAGACGCCGATATGCTCGTCGCAGTAACCAACACTGATGAAACCAACATGGCCGCCTGTCAGGTCGCGTTCACTCTATTCAACACCCCAAACCGCGTTGCACGTATTCGCTCTCCAGAATACTTGGCAGAAAAAGAAGCCCTGTTTAAATCTGGCGCCATTCCTGTCGATCACCTTATCGCCCCAGAAGAACTCGTTACGAGCTACATCGAACGTCTGATCCAATACCCGGGCGCGCTGCAAGTGGTGAGCTTTGCTGAACAGAAAGTCAGCCTAGTGGCGGTGAAAGCCTACTATGGTGGCCCGCTGGTGGGTAATGCGTTGTCTGCTTTGCGTGAGCACATGCCGCACATTGATACCCGTGTGGCAGCTATTTTCCGCCAGGGTCGCCCGATTCGCCCACAAGGCACCACGATTATTGAAGCCGACGATGAAGTGTTCTTCGTTGCAGCAAGTAATCATATTCGCTCAGTGATGAGTGAGCTTCAGCGCCTAGAAAAACCGTACCGCCGCATCATGATTGTTGGCGGGGGTAACATCGGCGCAAGCTTGGCAAAACGCCTAGAGCAAACTTACAGCGTGAAGCTGATTGAGCGTAACTACCAGCGTGCAGAAAAGCTCTCTGAGCAACTAGAAAACACCATCGTGTTCTGCGGTGATGCGGCAGACCAAGAGCTTCTCTCGGAAGAGAACATCGACCAAGTCGACGTCTTCATCGCGCTGACCAACGAAGATGAAACCAACATCATGTCTGCAATGTTGGCAAAACGCATGGGCGCTAAAAAAGTGATGGTGCTGATCCAACGTGGCGCTTATGTAGACCTGGTACAAGGCGGCGTAATTGATGTAGCAATCTCACCTCAGCAAGCCACTATTTCAGCCTTGCTAACGCACGTTCGTCGCGCTGATATCGTAAACGTATCCTCACTTCGCCGCGGCGCTGCGGAAGCGATTGAAGCCGTCGCTCACGGTGATGAAAGTACATCTAAAGTGGTTGGACGTGCGATTGGAGATATAAAGCTTCCACCTGGGACCACCATTGGTGCTATCGTTCGTGGCGAAGAAGTTCTTATTGCCCACGACCGTACGGTCATCGAGCAGGATGATCATGTGGTGATGTTCCTGGTCAACAAAAAATACGTATCAGACGTCGAAGCGCTATTCCAACCGAGTCCATTTTTCCTCTAGGATTTTCCTATGGTCAACTTACGTCCCGTACTGTTTGTTATCGGGCTGGTTTTATCCAAACTGGCCCTGTTTATGTACGTGCCGACTTTGGTCGCTTTCTTTACCGGTACGGGGGGATTCCTCGATTTCGCCCAAGCCGTTGTGATCACGCACCTTGCCGCCTTCATCTGCCTAACGATAGGTCGAACCGCCAAGTTCAAACTCAGCGTACGCGATATGTTCCTCATCACCAGTTTGGTTTGGACCATCGCGAGTGCGTTTGCCGCCTTGCCATTTGTGTTTATCAACCACATCAGCTTCACCGACGCCTACTTCGAAACGATGTCGGGTATCACCACGACGGGCTCAACGGTGCTCAGTGGCCTAGACAACATGGCGCCGAGCATATTGCTGTGGCGCTCTATTTTACAATGGCTTGGTGGCATTGGTTTTATCGTGATGGCGGTAGCAGTGTTACCTATGCTGAATGTCGGTGGTATGAAGCTATTCCAAACCGAATCATCAGATTGGTCGGATAAAAGTAGTCCAAGAGCGAAAACGGTCGCCAAAAACATCGTAGCGGTTTATTTGATGCTAACGGGCCTATGTATTTTGGGCTACTTGATCACCGGCATGAACCTGTTCGAAGCAATCAACCATGCCTTTACTACGCTATCGACGGGTGGATACTCTACATCTGATGGGTCAATGAACCACTTCTCTAATGGCGCACATTGGGTGGCCACTACCTTTATGTTCTTAGGTGGTTTGCCGTTTTTGCTCTTTATCGCCGCGTTACGTAAACGCCGTATTGATGTGTTGGTTAACGACGCTCAAGTTAGAGGATTTGCGTACCTGTTCGTATTCTCAAGCTTAGTGATTTCAGCTTGGTTAGTGATTCGAGATGGGTACACCATTTTGGATGCCCTGCGAGTGTCGATGTTTAATATTGTCTCTGTCGTCACCACAACTGGCTTTGGCTTAGAAGACTTCACCGCATGGGGCGCATTACCCACCACTCTTTTCGCATTCTTAATGATGGCGGGGGCATGCTCAGGCTCAACGTCTGGCGGGATCAAAATCTTCCGCTTCCAAATTGCAATGACGCTGCTAAACAAACAAATGATGAAGTTGATTCACCCTTCAGGAGTGTTTGTACAGCGTTATAACCAGCGACCGGTGAATGATGATATTGTTCGCTCAGTGGTGGCATTTGGCTTGATGTTTTTTATCACTATTATCTTTATCGCGGGTTGTTTAAGTGCACTAGGCCTCGACCCTGTGACCAGTATTTCTGGCTCAATCACCGCCGTTGCCAATGTTGGCCCTGGTATGGGCAGTGTGATTGGCCCAACAGGCAACTTCGCGCCTCTGCCCGATACTGCCAAATGGCTCTTAAGCTTTGGGATGTTAATGGGCCGCTTGGAAATTCTGACTATTCTTGTACTGTTCTTTCCTGCGTTTTGGCGCCGCTAAGCAGACTCTAATTAAAAGGTATAACAATGAAAACATGGATTACTCTGGCGACCCTACTTGCCGCCTCATCCACATACGCCGCCGAGGTCATCACTTTAGCCGATGGTCGAGAAGTGAAGTTGAACGATGACTTTACCTGGGAATACGTCATGAAAAAACCGGCGCAGCAAGCGACGGAGACACAAACAACAGCAGGCGTAGTTGAAACAATCGCAGCTCCTGCGATTGCGACAATTCCAGTGGTAACGAAAACCGTTGGCACGACCGTGGTGGTAAACGCCAAAAAGCCAACCATGCAGCTATCAGATTCAGGTGTGGATGTATTGATTGGTTCAGCAAGCTATCAAAGCGGTGAGCTTATTTTACCTACATCAATCACTAACCAAAGCTCTCAATCTGTCATTCAAGTGGAAGTTGAGGTGCAAGTGTTTGATATGTCTGGTCAGCAACTGGCAAAAGAAAACGTGACGGTTTGGCAATCCATCAAGCGCATGGCGGATACCTACCTGCGACCACAGCAAGCGGAACAAGGTAAGAGCATTAAATTGGCTGTACCGCAATCACAGCAATACCAGTTTTCTGCCAAAGTGCTAGAGGTAAAAACTCGCTAATACGTGTTTAATATTCTTTGTTGAGCCTATCGGCTAGATAGGCTCAACAAAGTAATAAATCGCAAAGAAATGGCACACGCAGCCAGCCAAAACAAAGCCGTGCCAAATCGCATGGTTAAAGGGAATGCGCTTCGCGACGTAGAAAATTACCCCTAGTGAATACACAATTCCACCAGCAGCAAGCAGTGTAAGTCCGCCGACATCCAAGTTAATAGCTAATTGATAAATCACAATCAACGATAACCATCCCATCACCAAATACGTCATCAAAGAAAGCTTTTTAAATCGATAGACGAACGCAACTTTCATGATGATGCCGATCAACGCAATGCTCCAAATAACGATCATCAACCCAAATGCTAGAGGTGTTCTTAAGCTGACTAACAAGAAAGGGGTATAGCTGCCAGCTATCAAAAGATAAATAGCACAGTGGTCGAAGGTTTTTAGCCAACGTTTCGCTTTGGGATAAGGGATCGCATGATAGAGCGTCGAGGCCAAAAATAGCACGATAATACTCGCACCATAAATCGCCATACTGGTAAGCGTTAAAGTGTCAGCTTGATGGTCTACGGCTTTAACTAACAGCAGTATCAAGCCAACAATACCAAAAATCATCCCTATACCGTGGGTGATGGTATTGGCCAGTTCTTCACGTTGACTGTATTGAGGTTTCTGCAGCTCGGACATCAATGCGCCTATACTAGAGTTTGAAATTTGCTCTAGTATGGCACATTAGGCTTACACGTGTAAGCTTAAATTAAGACTCATGAACGGCAGTAGTTTGATCGAGATAATTGAGTACCAGTTCGCCAACTTGATCTGGCTTAGTCGTGGCAGGAATGGTCAGCTCTCGCTTGAGTTTGCCACTACCCAGTAAGCTCGCGAGCATGCCACCTTGCCCCTTGCGTGTGCGGTCAACTTCAAACCACAACTTGAGCTCTTGCTCACTGCGGTGGGCAACAAATTCTAATTCGCGCCACACGCCGTGGTAAGGTCCGTCGGTTGGCACCAGTTCAAACTCTTGCACAAATGGTAGATCGAATCCTTTCACTTCCTCGCATTCCACCTGGCGAATTCGTAAACCTTGCGCTTCAAATGCAGATAGTACCGCATCCATCAGTGGATCAGGTCGGACGGTGAGGATGTCTTTATCAGTCGGATCCAAAGCAGCAGCAACGTCTAAGCCAGTTTCTAACCATACTTTGGCATCACCAATGGTGACAGGCGTGTTCCAAGGCACATCGAGCTTAACATCGAAGGTACGCTCTTCGCCGGAATGGATGGTAAATGCGTAAGGGAGACTCCACTTAGCAAGCACATGAGTTTGAGGTACTCGGCGCATGCTGTGTCCTTCTCGCGCACCACGGTCATCAGGGGCTTCTGCGATGTAGCGGCAACAGAGTTTTAAATCAATGTTGTCGATCGCTTGTTCAGTCGCACCACCATATACATGGATCGACACATCCACACTTTGACCTGGGTATAGCACGTCTTGGTTTAAGATTGAGTCGACCTTCGCGCTCCCAATCCCAAAACTGGCAAGTGTCTTCTTCAAAAATGACATAGGCACCTCCTTCATCGAGATCTCATACTACTACTGCTGATCGTGGGAGCAAACAAAAATTGCCTCGAACATCGCGACAAAATGACAAAATCTAAACAATTCAATTGCTCAACTATCGACCAATTATTACAAGGATGCTAATCTTACACTTGATATGCATGCATATCGGTATTCCTGACTCATTAACTGGATTGGCGAGAGCCAGAAGAGTGATTCTTCAATCTTGTTGGAGCCTAGCTCATAATGATTCAGGCCATTACATCGGCAATGGATATGCCTGACAGTTAGGTAAATTAATGCGCCCAACAACAGTCAGGTTCGCACACACTAATACTAGTGCAATGCGCCGCCGCAGTGGCTTTACTACTGCACCAAAGGCAAAGCAAGTTGCGCCAGCAATGACATTGGTTGAGAAGACAGCAATGATGTCGAGTGTTCCGGCCAAAGTTATCAAAGCAGCTTAATCAAAAGCGCGGCGCCAGCTGCGCTTTTTTCTTTGCACGCGACTCATAAAGCTTCAAAGACTTAGAACAAACTACAGTGAAAGAGATCGTTTTTCCTATTTGGTCTTAGCAAAGCAATTTGGTACCTTTACTGCTAATTACACCTATAAATTCTGTGGAGAAAGAAATGAAGTGTCATCGCATTGAAGAGCTGCTTGAGCTACTAGAGCCTGAATGGCATAAAGATCAAGAGCTGAACCTCTTGCAGTTCATCGTTAAGCTGGCAAAAGAAGCAGGCTATGAAGGAAAGCTAGAAGATCTGACCGACGATGTACTGATCTACCACCTTAAAATGCGTAATAGCAGCAAAGATGAAATGATCCCTGGACTCAAAAAAGACCAAGAGGACGATTTTAAAACGGCGATCCTACGCGCTCGTGGCATCATCAAATAACCAGCTCAACAGCCAGTATTCTTTAAGCGACTCTCTCTGTGAGTCGCTTTTTTATAACCAAAGTTTTTAGTCCCACAATTGGTTATAACTGTTCAGCCAATTATCAGGTTAACTGTACTGATTTTTGTTGTTAAACATTGACTGCGTTAAAGAAACGGAATTGTTATTGATTGTATAATCGCCGTTCATCAGTATTTACTAAAATAATTATGTTCGGTCATCTTTATGACGGAACGAGCAGCAATGTCATCGAGCGACATCAATAGAAATGACGCCGTACATTATAAAAGCCTAAGAAGGATGAGTGCATGAGTCAGGACAAGATCGATATCAAAGATGTGACTCCTAAAACCTATAATCCCAAAACCCATAAAGGAAACGGGGATCGGTTCAACCCAAGTAATCGCATCTATGTACGCGAAAGCAAAGGGACTTACCAGAAACTGCGTCGTTACGGTGGTTGGTTCTTACTGCTTCTCTTCGCTTTGATACCGTGGATTCCTTACGGTGAACGTCAAGCGATCTTGCTTGATATTGGCAACCAGCAGTTCAACTTTTTCGGTACCACCCTGTACCCACAAGATCTTACCCTACTCGCCTTGCTGTTTGTGATCGCGGCGTTTGGGTTGTTCTTTATTACCACCTTCTTGGGTCGGGTTTGGTGTGGCTATCTCTGCCCACAAACCGTCTGGACCTTCATGTATATCTGGTTTGAAGAGAAGCTGGAAGGTAGTGCCAATAAACGCCGCAAACAAGACTCCAATAAGCTGACGGCGAATTTAGCGATGCGTAAAACCGTCAAACATATAGCTTGGTTTGCCATTGCACTCGCCACTGGTTTTACTTTTGTTGGCTACTTCGTACCAATGAAGCAATTGGTTATCGACTTTTTCACCTTTAACGCCAACTTCTGGCCCGTCTTTTGGGTAATGTTCTTTGCCATTTGTACTTATGGTAATGCTGGTTGGATGCGTTCCATCATGTGTATTCACATGTGTCCTTACGCGCGCTTCCAGTCTGCCATGTTTGATAAAGACACCTTCATCGTTGGCTACGATGCAAAACGTGGGGAAAAACGTGGCCCACGTCCGCGTAAAGCCGATCCAAAGCAGCTTGGTTTGGGTGATTGTATTGATTGTGATTTGTGTGTGCAGGTGTGCCCAACAGGTATCGATATTCGTGACGGCTTGCAGTATGAATGTATCAACTGTGGCGCCTGTATTGATGCGTGTGACAACACCATGGATCGCATGGGCTACGAGAAAGGCCTAATTAGTTACACCACCGAGCATCGCTTATCGGGTAAGAGTACCAAAGTCATGCGTCCGAAGCTGCTAGGCTATGGTGCCGTACTACTCGTCATGGTCGGTCTTTTCTTTGCCCAAATTGCAGCGGTAGACCCAGCCGGCATGAGTGTTATTCGCGACCGTAACCAACTGTTCCGCGTTAATAGCTCGGGAGAAGTAGAAAACACCTACACCCTCAAGGTGATCAACAAAACTCAGCAAGTGCAAGAGTACTCGTTGGATGTTGAAGGGCTATCCGATGTAAGCTGGTATGGTAAGCAGACAATTCAGGTCCAGCCAGGTGAGGTATTGAACCTGCCAATGAGTCTTGGTGCCGATCCTGACAAGCTAAACTCTGCGATTACGACAATTCAGTTTATACTCACCGATAAGAGCAACGAATTCACCATTGAAGTGGAAAGCCGATTTATCAAGAAGCTATAACTTCGATGACTAATGGAAAAAGGCTCAGTAATGAGCCTTTTTGTTTATATGTCCCAAAGTATGTTTAACTTTGACGCCCTTACCCCAGACTTTATGTGGTACGCGTTAGAAAGCATCGGCGTTCGCGCAGAATCAGGCTTTCTTCCCCTCAATAGCTACGAAAACCGTGTTTATCAATTTACTGACGAAGAGCGTCGTCGTTATGTCGTCAAGTTTTACCGTCCTGAACGTTGGAGCAATGAACAGATCCAAGAGGAGCACGACTTTACTTTAGAGCTGATTGGCAATGAGATCCCCGTCGCACCACCTGTGCGCATCAACGGTGAAACCCTGCATCACTATCAAGGCTATGCTTTTGCGCTGTTTGATAGCATGGGTGGTCGCCAATACGAGGTTGACAATTTAGATCAGCTCGAAGGTGTAGGGCGTTTCCTTGGCCGAATCCATAAAGTCGGCAGCCGCCAAGCCTTCCAACATCGCCCTACGATCGGCTTACAAGAATACCTGTATCAACCAAGAGAGATTCTGCAAAACGCCAATATGATTCCAATGCACTTGGAGAACAGCTTCTTCAATGACTTGGATATGCTGATCAAATCAATTGAAAGCCACTGGCAAGAAGGCTTCAATATGATTCGTTTGCATGGCGATTGCCACCCAGGCAATATTTTGTGGCGAGATGGCCCTATGTTTGTTGATTTGGATGACGCTCGTAACGGCCCTGCAGTACAAGACTTATGGATGCTACTGAACGGTGAACGCCAAGACAAACTGATGCAGTTGGATATTGTTTTAGAGGCTTACCAAGAGTTTTGCGATTTTAATCCTGCAGAATTGAAACTAATCGAGCCACTTCGCGGTCTACGAATGGTGCACTATATGGCATGGCTAGCAAAACGTTGGCATGACCCTGCATTTCCTCTCGCTTTTCCATGGTTTAATGAGCCAAAATACTGGGAAGGTCAGGTCCTTGCATTTAAAGAGCAGATCGCCGCTTTAGAAGAAGCACCGCTGTCTTTAATGCCTCAATGGTAAGTCAGGCCAAAAATTCAAAAATGGAGATATTTCGATGAAAAAACTGTTCGCACTGTTTTCTATGCTGATGTTAAGCCTGTCGGCACATGCAGCGCAATTCAAAGAAGGTGAACATTACAAAGTATTGGATCTTGAGGCATCAAAAAAACCTCTTGTGACGGAGTTTTTCTCTTTCTACTGCCCGCACTGTAATAGCTTTGAACCGGTTATCCAGCAACTGAAAAAGCAGTTGCCAGAAGGTACTAAGCTATTAAAAAACCACGTTTCTTTCATGGGTGGCAACATGGGCCCATCAATGAGCAAAGCCTACGCAACGATGGTTGCATTAAAAGTGGAAGACAAAATGGTGCCAGTGATGTTTAACCGCATCCACAATCTAAAGAAGGCGCCACGTAATGATGAAGAACTTCGTCAAATCTTCCTTGATGAAGGTGTAGACGCGAAAAAATTCGATTCTGCATTCAAAGGCTTCGCGGTTGATTCAATGGTTCGCCGTATGGACAAGCAATTTGAAAACAGCGGTCTAACCGGCGTTCCTGCGGTTATCGTTAACAACAAATACCTAGTTCAAGCACAAAGCATCAAAACGATGGATGAGTACTTCTCTCTGGTGAACTACTTGCTGACACTAAAATAAGCACATCGATATCAATCAAAAGGGGAACACGTCGCTCCCCTTTTGTTTATTTGTAAATCTCTTGTAGCAACCGATCTTTTTCTTGCCACACATCCCCCAACCATTGCTGAAATTGTCGCTTATAGGGCTTATCGTTGAAGTAATCACCAAGCACTCTTTCATCAACGGGTAACACATTTACACGCACAACCACCTTGCTCATGCGGCCCATCAATAAATCCTTGAACGGTTTATGCGTATTTTCTGGGTACGCCAACGTAACGTCGATAATGCTCTCGAACTGCTCCCCCATCGCCGCTAACGTGTACGCAATCCCGCCCGACTTTGGTTGCAGCAAATATTGATAGTTTGCTTTACTCTTACGCTGCTTTTCTTCGGTAAATCGGGTTCCTTCGACATAGTTAACCACTGTGGTTGGAGTGTGTTTGAATTTAGCGCACGAGCGACGTGTCGTCTCTAAATCTTGACCTCGCTTATGAGGATTGCGGATCAGATACTCTCGCGAATAGCGACGCATAAATGGCATATCGAGCGCCCAACACGCCATCCCGATGAAAGGCACATACAGCAGTTGTTGCTTGAGGAAAAACTTCGGCATGGGAATACGGTCTTTAAACACGCAGCAAAGCACAACAATATCTGTCCAACTGAGATGATTACTGATCAGCAGATACCACCCGTCTTTTTTAAGCGCTTCACCGCCCTGAACATCCCACTCAACACGGTTAGATACCGCCAGAATGCACGCATTAACGGTAGCCCATAACCACATCACCTTATTGGCACAAGCGGTCGCTATCGCTTTTAGCTTTACGCCAGGAAGCAATATTTTAAATACAGCGATAACACAAATTGCGAGTGAACAAACCGCAGAATTGAGAATCACAAAAGAAGCGTTAAAAAAAAATAACAAATATGCCAACATGATAGTCAAACAACAGTGATAATGTGTGAAGAATAAAACAGCGTGTAATTATACTGCGCCTTTGCCACATTGGAACATGCGTGGGAATGGTCAGATTTGTTACCGCAACCAATATGTGCACCACTCATTCGACAACAAGGAGATAACGAATGAAACCAAGGCTACTTCTCTTGCCTTTGGCCTTTGTCGTCAGTTCTGCTCAGGCTCAACTCGCTGAAACCGCAGGTTTTGGCGGTGAAATTTCGCTGAATGCCGGATTCATATCATCAGAATCCAATTTCAATACAGAAAATAGTAACACCATCGATTCTCTCGATAAGCGTGCCGATAGTGACAGTTCCGTTATCGCTGCACCGCTAGGGAGTGTGACATACACCTTTGGTAGCCGACTCAACCACCAAGTTTACGCCGGTACCACACGCTCAGATGTCGCGGTAGGTACACTCGCTTTTCAGTTGGGCTATCAACACGAGCTACAATCTGGCACCGTGCTCGATGTTTCCTATCTGCCGACGGTACTCAAAGGCGAAACTTGGCGCAACCCTTATCAAGTAGGAACCGCACGTAAAGAGACGGATGTTGACGGCAATGCGTATCGCTTTCAGATCAAAGGGTTGATTGATAAGAACTTCAACCTTGATCTTGCTTATGCTGATAAAGACATCGAGCAGGAGGAAGTGACAGACCGCTCACTTGCTCGCGATGCTAACCTTTACTATGTCAAAGGCGACTATCGCATTCCACTCAACCAAACATCTATGTTGCAACCCGCTTTCACCTACATCAATCAAGATGCCGACGGTAAGGCGGAGTCATTTGATTCGTACGGATTTGACATTAGCTGGTTTAAATTTATCAACCGTCATCGATTGGCCCTCACCGCGGGTTATGCATGGAAAGACTATCAAGCAGCTAGCCAAACTTTTGCTAAAACACGAAATGACGACACCATCAGCCTATTTGCGGCCTACGAATATCAAAACGTATTTGACTGGCAAGACTGGTCGTTCATTTCTTTAGCCGGCTATAGCCAAACTGACTCGAATATCACGTTTTATGAGGAGAAAGAGTACCTATTGTCGCTTGGTCTCAACTACACCTTCTAACGTCCTTCATCGCAACAAGGTGCTTACAACACTTGTTGCGATGACACTTTGCTGTCTATACCGCTTGCGCCGTAAGCTGTTTCAGCAAACGGTCCATCGCTCGATACCCAAGCGCCTCGGCCAAGTGCGTTCGTTCAATTTGCTCCGCCCCATCCAGATCGGCGATTGTTCGCGCCACTTTGATAATACGATGATATGCACGAATCGAGAGCCCTAAACGATGCAAAGCGGTTTCAAGAAACTCAGCATCACTCTTATGCAAGGGACAAAACGCCTCAATTTCTCGACTACCTAGCAGTGCATTGACCTTACCACTGCGGTTTAGCATATTGTTACGCGCATGGCTCACACGCGCTTTTACGATAGCAGTCGGCTCACCGCGATCACCACCTTCTGCTAATGTCCCTTTGGGCAAAGCTGGGATTTCTAAAGACATATCAAAGCGATCTAACAGTGGTCCAGATAATCGACCAAGGTAGCGCAAAATAGCTTGTGGATTGGTGCGCGCTTGATTGCCTTCGTAATATCCTGTCGGGCTTGGGTTCAAGGCTCCGACTAATTGGAAACGAGCCGGAAAGCGTGTTTTACCTTGCGCTCGAGAGATAATGATCTCTCCAGATTCGAGCGGTTCGCGTAACGAGTCCAGAACTTTACGATCAAATTCGGGCATTTCATCGAGAAACAATAACCCGTTGTGGGCTAAAGAGATCTCCCCTGGTCTGGGTACCGAACCACCGCCGACTAATGCCGCCATTGAACTTGAATGATGCGGAGAACGAAACGGACGCGACTTCCAGTTATGCTCATTAATTTCACTCTGAGTCAACGATGCCACCGAAGCGGTTTCCATTGCTTCTTCGTCACTCATTTCCGGTAATAAGTCACACAAACGCGAAGCCAACATCGTTTTTCCAGTACCTGGCGGGCCAAGGAAAAGTAAGTTGTGGTTTCCAGCGGCAGCAATCTCCAGTGCTCGCTTACCTTGTTGTTGGCCAATAATATCTTGTAAGTCTCGACCATGTTTTTCGATCGTTTTTCGCTTAGGCGTTTGAAAAAGATTCAGTCGATGTTGACCACAAAGCTCGGCACATACTTCCAGTAATGATTGGGCCGATTTATGTTGTTCCTTCCCCACCAGCGCCGCCTGATCGCCATTCACATGTGGGACGACCAAATGACGTTGAATCTTACTGGCTTCCAGCGCAGCAGGCAGCACACCTTTTACAGGTCTCAGACCACCAGATAACGCTAACTCACCAACAAATTCGTAGTTTTTGAGCTTATCTGTCGCGATTTGCTCCGAAGCGGCCAAAATCCCCAATGCTATAGGAAGATCAAAACGCCCTCCCTCCTTGGGTAGATCTGCCGGAGCCAAGTTCACGGTGATCCGCTTAGCAGGAAATTGAAAGTTAGAATTAATGATCGCACTGCGTACGCGATCTTTGGACTCTTTTACCGTTGTCTCTGGCAAGCCTACTAAGGTAAACCCTGGCATGCCGTTGCTGATATGAACTTCTACACTAACCGATGGCGCTTGCACCCCGACGCTTGCTCGACTATGAATGATTGCCAGCCCCATACGTTCCTCAATTTTTTTGAACACTCTGTAAACAAATGTTTTATCTAGTTGGTTATGTTATATACCGCGTCCCAATTGAGAGTTAATGTGAAAAAAGAATGACTTTTTTCTTGTCATGCAGCGGAATTGTGTGATACCACTAATGACGCAAACAATTTCGTAGAACATTACACAACATTTTTTAACGAAAAAAGAACGACAGACAGATGAACCTTTTCGCTCATATCAACGCACTGCTAGCCCTGATTATCGTGGTCATTATTGGCACCGCGCGGGGTATTGTGGGCGAAAGGTAACCACAAATTACAAAAAACCCCCGCACTGAAAAGTCCGGGGGTTTTTTTACAACTACAAGTTGTCATCTGTCTAACCCTCGGACAGTTTAACGGGAAGAATGGGAGTGCACATGAAGTGCAATAAATATGGCAATCGCTACGAGCCACAACGTAGCAAAGGAGGTTTACGATGACTGGTGCACAACTTGTCGTAGCCGCTTTAAGACAGCAAGGCATCGAAACCGTTTTTGGCTACCCCGGCGGGGCCATCATGCCAATCTATGATGCTTTGTATGACGGTGGGGTGGAACACATCCTATGCCGTCACGAGCAAGGGGCCGCTATGGCAGCTATCGGGATGGCTCGCTCCACTCAAGACGTTGCTGTGTGCATGGCAACTTCTGGCCCAGGAGCCACTAACCTTGTTACCGGCCTTGCCGACGCTTTCCTTGACTCCGTACCTCTAGTTGCCATCACAGGCCAGGTTGCTAGCTCTCATATCGGTACCGATGCATTCCAAGAAATGGATGTGATCGGAATGTCCCTAGCCTGTACTAAGCACAGCTATCTCGTGACCGAAATTGAAGATCTAGCTCCGACACTTGCCGAAGCCTTTGAGGTCGCAAAAACCGGTCGTCCGGGTCCTGTCATTGTCGATATCGCCAAAGACGTTCAACTCGCTCAAGCACCTACAGACCTTCTTCCTCCATACATAGCACCAGCAATCGAAGATGTCAGCGCTGAAGATATCAAACGTGCGCAAGATGTGCTGGCAGCATCTACTCGCCCAGTGTTGTATGTTGGTGGTGGCGTGCAACTTGCGAAAGCAACCGATGCAGTACGCGAATTTCTTCGCTTAAACCCAATGCCTGCAGTTAGCACATTAAAAGGCCTCGGTACCATTGAACGCCATGATCCTCACTATCTTGGTATGTTGGGTATGCATGGCACCAAAGCCGCCAACCTAGTGGTTCAAGAAGCTGATCTATTGATTGTGGTTGGCGCGCGTTTTGATGACCGTGTGACGGGTAAGCTCGATACGTTTGCACCAAATGCGAAAGTGATTCACATCGACATTGATGCTGCGGAGATTCATAAACTGCGCCACGCCAACGCACCATTACGTGGCGACATCAACACCATTCTTCCTCAGCTAGAGCTGACTCAAGATATCTCACCGTGGGTTCATCACAGTGAAAGTCTGCGCAGCGGCTTTAAGTGGCGTTACGACCACCCAGGCGAGTTAATCTACGCACCGCTATTGCTTAAACAACTGTCTGACATGATGCCAGATAGCTCAATTGTCTCGACCGACGTCGGTCAGCACCAGATGTGGGCAGCGCAACATATCCAGCCACGCGAACCACAAAATTTCATCACTTCTGCTGGCCTTGGCACCATGGGCTTTGGCTTGCCAGCGGCGATGGGTGCTGCAGTCGCACGTCCTGATGATCAGTCTATCCTTATTACAGGTGACGGTTCATTTATGATGAACGTTCAGGAATTGGGCACGCTGAAGCGTCGTCAGATTCCAGTGAAGATTGTCCTTCTTAATAACCAACGTCTTGGCATGGTTCGCCAATGGCAGTCATTGTTCTTTGACGGTCGCCACAGTGAAACCATTCTTGATGACAACCCAGATTTCGTGATGTTAGCAAAAGCATTCGATATCCCGGGCAAAACCATCACCAAGAAAGAAGAAGTCGAACCTGCTCTCAAAGAGATGCTAGCGAGTGAAACTTCTTACATGCTTCACGTTTTGATTGATGAAGAAGAAAACGTGTGGCCATTGGTGCCACCTGGCGCATCAAACAGTGATATGTTGGAAAATACATAGGAGACAATCGCATGGACAGATATTTACTCGACATCAAAGCCGATGACAAACCGGTACTGTTGGAGCGCGTTCTACGTGTGATTCGTCACCGAGGTTTCGTGATCAAACAAGTCGCTGCTACGCAAAACCACGAAAGCAAAGTAGCCAGCGTCGAGATCATCGTCGACAGCGATCGACCAATCTCGTTTTTGATCAATCAAATAGAGAAGTTGTGGGACGTTCGTAAGGTTGAGGTGCTAAAAATCCGCAACGACGAACTGCCAAATCACAACTTACAACAACACGTAAGTGCATAAGGAAGGCAACAAATGGCAACGAAAACTGCAGATTTCATTTGGTTTAATGGTGAGATGGTTCCATGGGCAGAGGCGAACGTTCACGTTCTGACTCACGCAATGCACTATGGTACATCCGTGTTTGAAGGCGTGCGCTGTTACAACACACCAAAAGGCCCAATTGTCTTCCGTCACCGTGAGCATGCACAACGTCTAAAAGATTCTGCCAAGATTTACCGCTTTCCGATCCCTTTTTCTGTAGAAGAAATCATGGAAGCGACCCGCGAAACACTGCGCCAAAACAAACTCGACAGCGCTTACATTCGTCCATTGGGTTTTGTCGGTAATGTTGGCTTAGGCGTATGTCCACCAGTTGGCACTGAGATGGATCTAATCATTGCAGCATTTCCTTGGGGCTCTTACTTAGGCGAAGAAGCGCTAGAAAAAGGTGTCGATGCGATGATTTCAAGCTGGAACCGCGCTGCGCCAAACACCATCCCAACTGCAGCTAAAGCAGGCGGTAACTACCTATCTTCACTACTGGTTGGTGGTGAAGCGCGTCGTCACGGTTACGACGAAGGTATTGCGCTAAGCGTAGATGGTTACCTATCGGAAGGGGCTGGTGAAAACATCTTCGTTATCAAAGATGGCGTAATCACCACACCACCAGCAACTAGCGCGATTCTACCGGGCATCACTCGCGACTCGATCATGACAATTGCACGCGATAAAGGCTACGAAGTACGTGAAGCCAACATTGCACGTGAAGCGCTTTACCTTGCCGATGAAGTCTTTATGACAGGTACCGCAGCCGAAGTTGTGCCAGTAGCAACCATCGACAAAATTGAAGTGGGCACCGGTAAACGCGGTCCAATCACTAAAGAACTACAAGCGGCCTACTTTGGCCTATTTAACGGCACCACGGAAGATAAGTGGGGCTGGTTAGACTATGTGTACCCAGAACAGAAGTAAGAAGGATTAGGAAATGCCAAAATATAGATCAGCAACCACAACACATGGTCGTAACATGGCGGGTGCACGAGCACTATGGCGTGCAACGGGTGTGAAAGAAGAAGACTTCGGTAAACCAATCATCGCCGTAGTAAACTCGTTTACTCAGTTTGTTCCGGGTCACGTACACCTGAAAGACATGGGTCAGCTTGTAGCACGCGAAATCGAAAAAGCTGGCGGTATTGCGAAAGAATTCAACACCATCGCGGTTGATGATGGTATCGCAATGGGTCACGGCGGCATGCTGTACTCACTGCCTTCACGCGAACTGATCGCAGACTCTGTGGAGTACATGGTCAACGCGCACTGTGCCGATGCCATGGTATGTATCTCTAACTGTGACAAAATCACTCCGGGAATGTTGATGGCATCTATGCGTCTCAACATCCCGGTTATCTTTGTTTCTGGTGGTCCAATGGAAGCGGGTAAAACCAAGCTTTCTGATCAGATCATCAAACTAGACCTTGTAGATGCGATGATCCAAGGCGCGGATCCAAAAGTGTCTGATGAGCAAAGCGAGCAGATCGAACGCAGCGCATGTCCAACGTGTGGATCGTGTTCAGGCATGTTCACTGCAAACTCAATGAACTGTCTAACGGAAGCACTGGGTCTTTCTCAACCAGGTAACGGTTCTATGCTGGCAACGCACGCTGACCGTGAACAACTGTTCCTTAATGCAGGTCGTCGCATCGTTGAACTGACTCGTCGTTACTACGAGCAAGATGACGAATCAGCACTGCCACGCAACATCGCTACGTTTGATGCGTTCGAAAATGCGATGGCACTGGATATTGCAATGGGTGGCTCAACCAACACCATTTTGCACCTGTTGGCTGCAGCGCAAGAAGGTGAAGTGGATTTCGATATGGAAGATATCGATCGCCTATCACGCCAAGTACCACACCTATGTAAAGTGGCACCATCTACCCAGAAATATCACATGGAAGATGTACACCGCGCTGGTGGCGTCATGGCAATTCTTGGTGAGTTAGATCGTGCAGGTCTTCTACACAATGATGCGCGCACCGTGCTTGGCCTTTCGATGAAAGAGCAGCTGGCGAAATACGACATCATCCAAACTGAAGACGAAGAAGTACTTAAGTTCTACCGCGCAGGTCCTGCGGGAATTCGTACTACTCAAGCGTTCTCACAAGATTGCCGCTGGGATCGCCTTGATGACGACCGTGCGGAAGGCTGTATTCGTACTATCGATCATGCCTTTAGCCAAGAAGGTGGCCTAGCCGTTCTATCAGGCAACATCGCATTAGATGGTTGTATCGTTAAGACTGCTGGTGTGGATGAGAGCATTCATAAATTCACTGGCCCAGCCGTAGTTTTCGAAAGCCAAGAAGACGCCGTAGAAGGCATCTTAGGCGGCAAAGTAAAAGCTGGCGACGTGGTTGTTATCCGTTACGAAGGCCCTAAAGGTGGTCCGGGCATGCAAGAAATGCTTTACCCAACCACTTATCTAAAATCGATGGGCCTTGGCAAAGAGTGTGCACTTCTGACTGACGGCCGTTTCTCTGGCGGCACATCAGGTCTTTCTATCGGCCACGCCTCTCCTGAAGCAGCAAACGGCGGTGCAATTGGCCTGGTAAAAGAAGGCGATATGATTGCAATTGATATTCCAAACCGTTCAATTTCACTCCAAGTGTCTGAACAAGAACTTGCTGAGCGCCGTGCAAAACAAGACGAACTAGGCTGGAAACCAGTTGACCGCCAACGTGAAGTTTCATTTGCACTCAAAGCGTACGCGAGTATGGCAACCAGTGCTGACAAGGGTGCAGTACGAGACAAGTCGAAGCTAGAGGGCTAGCAATGATGGAAGCTCAACCCGAAAAACAAGTGAACCAAACTGGCGCAGATTATCTGCGCCAAATCCTTCGCGCACCTGTTTATGAAGTAGCAACAGTGACGCCACTGCAAGAAATGCCTCGTTTATCTGCACGTATCGGGAATAACGTGCAGATCAAGCGTGAAGATCGCCAACCCGTACACTCGTTCAAATTGCGCGGTGCATACAACATGGTGGCGAGTTTATCTGAAGCACAAAAAGCCGCTGGTGTCATTGCAGCATCGGCAGGTAACCACGCTCAAGGCATGGCGCTCTCTGGTACTAAGCTAGGCATCAAAACCACCATCGTGATGCCTAAAACCACACCAGACATCAAAGTCGATGCGGTACGTGGCTTCGGTGGCAATGTAGTGCTGCACGGCAGCAACTTCGATGAGGCAAAAGCGGAAGCGGAACGCCTTTCTGATGTGCATGGGTACACATTTGTCCCTCCTTTCGATCACCCACTGGTGATTGCAGGTCAAGGCACCATAGGCATGGAAATGCTGCAGCAAAATGGTCACCTTGATTACATTTTCGTCCCTGTCGGTGGTGGCGGTTTGGCTGCGGGTGTTGCGGTACTTGTGAAGCAGCTCATGCCAGAAATCAAAGTGATTGCAGTTGAGCCAGAAGATTCGTCATGCCTCAAAGCTGCTTTGGATGCTGGTGAGCCAGTAGTACTAGACCAAGTCAGCATGTTTGCCGATGGCGTCGCTGTAAAACGCATTGGCGAAGAGACTTTCCGTCTATGCCAAAAGTACATTGATGGCCATATTGCCGTCTCTAGCGATGAAATCTGCGCAGCAGTAAAAGACATCTTTGAAGACACCCGTGCGATTGCAGAGCCTTCTGGCGCGCTTGCTCTGGCGGGTTTGAAGAAGTTTGCTGAGCAAAACAAACTGCAAGGTAAGAATTTAGGTACTGTGCTGTCTGGTGCCAACACTAACTTCCATGGCTTACGTTATGTTTCTGAGCGTTGCGAGCTTGGTGAGAAACGTGAAGGTTTGCTTGCCGTCACCATTCCTGAGCGTCAAGGTGCCTTCTTTGAGTTCTGTAACCTCATTGGCGGCCGCGCCGTAACGGAGTTTAACTACCGCTACAACGATGACGCATTGGCAAATATCTTTGTCGGTGTGCGTTTGCAAGGCGGTCAGGAAGAGCTAGAACATATCATTCACGACTTACGTGATGGTGGCTACCCAGTGGTTGATTTGTCTGATGATGAAATGGCGAAGCTGCACGTGCGCTACATGATTGGTGGTAAGCCATCTAAGCCGCTTAAAGAGCGCCTCTACAGCTTTGAATTCCCAGAATATCCGGGAGCGCTACTCAAGTTCTTAAGCACACTCGGTACTCATTGGAATATCAGCTTGTTCAACTACCGTAACCACGGCGCTGACTACGGACGTGTTTTATGTGGTTTCGAGTTAGATGAAAGCGATTTAGCTCAGTTTTCTGCACATTTACGTGAACTTGGCTATCAATGCAAAGACGAGACAGACAACCCATCGTATAAGTTTTTCTTGTCATAAAACGCCACATTTTAAACATATCAATGAAAACACCTCGCTAATGCGAGGTGTTTTTTATGACTGTAACCAATCTTTATGTAGCTGATTAGGCGACCCAAGATAGTCCACCATCCACTGGATCAATTTATGATTATCATCTTTGCGCCATACTAAGCAGCAGTGACTGAGCGGTTTATCATCCGGCATGACCTTCTCCACCAGCACACCATCATTGATTAAGGGTGTTGCAATATGACGTGGCATGTAACCCACGCCCACCCCATTTTTTAAACATTCAATCGCACTATACCAATTGGGCAATAATAATCGGCGCTGTTGCGGATAATGGCCAGTATGGCGTTTTGGCAGCACGTTCGAAGTATCATCAAGACAGATCGCCGGAAATTGACTCACAAACGCTTCAGTAAGCACTTGTTGTCGAACGCAAGGATGAGCGGGTGACATTACAAATGCCCAATCTAATACGCCCATATCTTTGACTTCAAAATCTCCCCCAACGGGAACCGCAGATGTCGCGCCAACGACAATGTCGGCTCGACCTTGTGCTATGGCTTCCCAAGAACCATTGAAGACCTCCATATTGATCTGCAATTCAGCAAATTCAAACTCGCGATAGAAATCTTCCACCAAAGGTTTGAGTTTTTCTAACTTCACCACGTTATCTAAGGTCAGCTTTAACGTGCTTTTCCATCCTTGAGCCGCTCGCCGCGTTTGTGCTTTCACCTCTTCCATTTGACGCAGCAAAGAGCGCGCCTCGGCCATAAAAAGTTCACCCGCTGGAGTTAGCTCGACTTTCCTTGGTAAACGTCGAAACAGCACCACATCTAAATCTTGCTCGACCTGCCTTACTCCATAGCTGATGGCTGAGGGGACTTTATGCAATACCTCAGCCGCAGCGGTGAAACTGCCTAAACGGGCAACCGTATCCAGCATTTCCAAAGACGCTTTAGAGAACATGATTTAACCTTTCAAAAAATTTGATTGATAACCAACAATTTTAGCGTTTTATTTTCTCAAAATCGAAAAATAGAATAATAAGGTAAATAAATCAGGGTTGGCGCCAACTGATGTTGATTAAAAAATGATTAAATAATTTGACTGGTTGAATCATGAAAATCTCAAAACTACAGCTCATTTATCTGGCAGCATTATCGATGCTTGGCTTCGTTGCTACCGATATGTATCTGCCAGCATTCAAAGCGATGGAAATCGACTTTGCAACAGGCCCTGAGCAAATTGCGCTCTCTTTAACGGTATTCCTCGTTGGTATGGCGATTGGCCAGCTAATGTGGGGATTGGCATCCGATAAATTTGGCCATCGTAATACACTCGCAGCCGGGTTGGTGCTATTTACTATCGCGTCATTCGGTTTGGCTTTCTGTGATCAAGTATGGCAACTACTCACACTGCGCTTTATCCAAGCTATCGGTGTGTGTGCACCAGCCGTGATCTGGCAGGCTATGGTCATTAAGCGCTACTCAAGCAGTAGCCAACAAATTTTTGCGACAATCATGCCACTCGTCGCGCTATCACCAGCACTAGCACCTCAATTAGGGGTTGTGTTGGCAGATAACTTCGGCTGGCACAGTATCTTTATTACGCTAACACTGGTTGGTGTCTTTTTGGTCTTTGCGACCATGGCACAAAAAGACGAGAAAGCAGAAATCAAACAAACCAGTATGTCTGCCGACATCAAAGCGCTACTGAGTTCTAAAAAATACCTTGGCAACGTGTTTATGTTTGCGACGGCTTCAGCTGCATTCTTTGCTTACCTAACTGGGATGCCAGAAATCATGGCACAACTGGGCTACGAAGCAAAAGATATTGGTTTGAGCTTTATCCCACAAACCATCGCGTTTATGGCTGGTGGCTACTTAGGTAAAGTAGGCGTTCGAAAATTTGGTGATGAAAAGGTTCTGCGCCAACTGATTGGCCTATTTAGTGTCGCGGCATTAATGATTTTCATTGCTTCACAGTGGGAGCTGTCATCGATTTGGCCTATTCTTGCGCCATTCTGTTTGATTGCCGTCGCTAACGGCGCGCTGTACCCAATCGTGGTAAACCGTGCACTGGCCAGCGCACAACAGAGCCCTGCAACAGCAGCAGGTCTTCAAAACAGCCTGCAAATCTGTGTAAGTAGCTTCTCAAGTGCATTGGTAGCCGCAATGGCAAGCCAAGCTCAGATGGTTACTGGCATCGCAATCATCATCTGTATGGGTGGGCTGTGGATGGGATACATTCTGTCGAATCGCGAATTATCCAAGCACTTTACGACTCCTGACAACGCCCGAGTCGTGAGTGAAGACGAACTTTAATCGTTCAAATAATAAAAAGAGCCGCGCAATGCGGCTCTTTCTGTTTATAAGCTTTTCAACCCCCACTTCTTGGCGGTCTGCTTAAAAAAACCTTGAGTCTTTTTCAACTCAACCCAGTGATTGATGTAATTAATCCATACTTGATCGTCTTGCGGCAACAACATAGCAATTGGGGTTGGTTTACGCGGTGCGGTCACTGGCACTATCGCCAACTGTTTAAACTTATCCACCAACGTCGCTGCTTCCACATTGGACGTCACCGATACATCGGCCCTGCGAGCTAGTAGTTCTTGGAAGTCGCGCGCTGGCGCTTCAATAACAATATGCTGAGCAGACGGGAAGAACTCTTTCACCATTTTTTCTTGTACCGTACCTAACGTCGCCGCGACTTTTACTTCTGGTTTATTAAAATCCGCCCAATCAGAAAATTTGGCGAGATCTTTCTTTTGCACCACAGGTACAAAGGCAAGGTAGAAATACGGCTGGCTGTATCCAGCTACTTTAGCGCGCGACATGTTCAGAGATGCGCTGCCAGTAATATCGTATTTGTTGGCGGTAATGCCATTAACTAGCGTCTTCCAATCCGTGGGCACATACTCCACTTTTACACCGAGATCTTTAGCAAGTTCTGTTGTTACATCGATATCGAAGCCACGATAACTGTTTGTCGCGGGGTCTTTCATCGTCATCGGATTCCAATCTCCCGTCGTTCCAACTCGGAGTACGCCATTGTCTAAAATGGATTGAAGACGGCTTTCAGCGTGAGCGACTTGAGTCGCAGCAAGCAAACACATTCCTAGCACTAGTAAAATCTTTCTCATTTTTATTCCCTTAAAAATAATGACCTTATACGGTTTAATAATTAACCTTTATTAGAGCTCTACTGATAACATAGCAGTAACAAAGGAAGTTTTTTAGTTAATTCAGGGAGTAAATGTGACGTTTCGAACTCTATGGCTGTTTTCACTGCTATTACTCACTGGTTGTTCAGATTATCAATGGGGCTGGTATGTACTTAACCCTTCGACGGATCAAGGGCTCACCAATCTAAAGTTTTTAATCGCTGGGTTTAATGACACCATTCAGGTATCACTCCTCAGTATGTTATTTGCGATGAGCTTGGGTCTGATCGTTGCGTTACCCGCTCTGTCGGACTCTGCCTCTCTGAAGTGGATAAACCGTATTTATGTCGAGGTGATCCGTTCAGTGCCAGTTTTAGTCTTACTACTTTGGGTGTATTACGGCATGCCTACGCTATTGGATGTCTCACTCAATCACTTTTGGGCGGGTGTTATTGCACTGACTATCGCTGAGAGCGCGTTTATGGCGGAAGTGTTTCGCGGTGGGATACAAGCTATCAGCCGTGGCCAACATGAAGCGGCTGAATCTTTGGGCTTAAGCTATTGGCAAAAGATGCGCCTGGTAATTCTTCCCCAAGCATTTCGACAAATCCTCCCTCCACTGGGCAATCAATTTGTCTACATTCTCAAGATGAGTTCTTTAGTCAGCGTGATTGGTTTAAGCGATCTCACTCGCCGTGCTAATGAGCTGGTGGTGAATGAGTACTTACCCTTAGAGATTTATACCTTCCTCGTTTTGGAGTACTTGTTACTCATCCTATTTGTATCTCAAGCCGTTCGTTGGCTCGAAAAACGTATTGCCATTCCTAGCTACTAGCGATGAAGCCTTAGCTAGAAACAACAAAGCCGCTCTTGTTGAGCGGCTTTGACAATATAGAGACAGAGTGTAGGTAATGCTTATTTCTGTTTTACAGGACGCTGCCAGCCAGTAATTTTGCGTTCTTTGACGCGAGTAATTACTAACTCACCTTCTTCAACATCTTTTGTTAGTGTCGTGCCAGCACCGATGGTTGCGCCATCAGCGATAGTGACAGGCGCCACCAGCTGGCTATCAGAACCAACAAAAACATCATTACCGATGATGGTTTTAAACTTGTTCGCACCATCGTAGTTACAAGTGATAGTACCTGCACCGATGTTAGTACGTTGGCCGATCTCTGCATCACCTAAGTAAGTTAGGTGGTTCGCTTTTGAACCTTCTCCGATGCGCGCATTTTTCACTTCAACGAAGTTACCCACATGGGAATCGTTACGCATTTCAGCACCAGGACGAAGGCGAGTAAATGGACCAACCGTACATTCTTCACCAACCGTTGCACCTTCAATCACACTGTAAGGGCGAACGATGGTGTTGTCGTCGATTTCACAATCTTTCAGTACACAACCCGCACCGATAACCACGTTATCACCCAGTGAAACTTTACCTTCGATGATAACATTCACGTCGATTTCACAGTCCATACCGCACTGTAACTCACCACGCAAATCAAAGCGTGCTGGATCGCGTAGCATGACACCTTGCTCTAGCAGCTTCTGAGCTTGCATTGACTGGAAAGCACGCTCTAGACGAGCAAGCTGCGCGCGGTCATTGACCCCTTCCACCTCAATGGCATTGACTGGGTGTACTGCCTCAACGGCACGACCTTCATCGTGTGCAGCTGCAATAACGTCAGTTAGGTAGTATTCGCCTTGTGCGTTGTTGTTGTTTAAGCCAGACAACCAACGCTTAAGATCCCCACCAGTCGCAACCATCACGCCAGTGTTGATCTCTTTAATTTGTTTTTGTTCTTCTGTTGCATCTTTTTGCTCAACGATCGCAACAACAGGACCATTTTTACGGATAATACGACCGTAGCCTGTCGGGTTATCTAGAATCACTGTTAGTAGTGCAATACCGCCTGTTGGCTGTGCATCTAATAGGTTTTCAATCGTTTCAGCTGAAATCAGTGGAACATCACCGTAAAGCACCAGTACTTTTTCATCGTCTTCAAACTTCGGAGACGCTTGATCAACCGCATGACCTGTCCCTAACTGCTCCGCTTGAAGCACCCAATTTACAGGCTCTTCTGCAAGAGTGGTTTGCATTTGATCACCACCGTGACCAAAGACCAAGTGGATATTTTGTGCACCTAGACCTGTACATGTATCAATCACATGTTTTGCCATTGGCTTGCCTGCCAAAGTGTGTAGCACTTTAGGCATGTTCGAATGCATACGGGTACCTTTACCCGCTGCAAGAATCACAGCACTGAATTTCATTGATAACCTATTGACGTTTTATGTTAATTGGCCGTTATTTTAAACAGCTCTTTTAAAATAGTTAATGGAGTAAGGTAAATTTCCAACTAAAATTAATCAAAAAGGCGACCAATTGGCCGCCTTTTTTCATGCAACGTTGCTAATTGAGCTTAGCGACGCTTTTTTGTCAGCTCGATAACTCGTAGCTGAGCAATGGCTTTAGCCAGTTCACTGGCCGCTTGTGCGAAGTCCATGTCACCATGCTGATTCTGGATTTGCTCCTCAGCGCGGCGTTTGGCTTCTTCTGCCTTCGCTGCGTCTAGCTCTTCACCACGGATAGCTGTATCAGCTAGTACAGTCGCTGTACCAGGCTGAATCTCTACCATACCACCAGAAACATAAATAATTTCTTCGTGGCCGTGCTGTTTCACAATACGCACCATACCAGGCTTGATAGCGGTCAGCAGCGGTGTGTGACCATGGAAAATACCAAGTTCACCTTCGCTACCGGTCACCTGAAACGTTTCAACACGACCAGAGAAGATTTTCTTCTCAGCGCTTACTACGTCTAGGTGAAAGGTTATTGCTGCCATATCGCCTCCTAGTTAGCCTTATAGCTTCTTCGCATTCTCAATAGCATCGTCGATGCTACCGCAGTACATAAATGCCTGCTCAGGAATGTCGTCGTATTCACCAGCTAGTAGACCTTTAAAGCCACGTAGAGTCTCTTTTAGAGGTACGTAAATACCAGGGTCACCTGTAAATACTTCTGCTACGTGGTAAGGCTGAGTTAGGAAACGCTCAATCTTACGTGCACGAGATACAACTTGCTTATCTTCTTCAGATAGCTCGTCCATACCTAGGATAGCAATGATATCTTTCAGCTCTTTGTAGCGCTGAAGAGTCTGCTGAACACCACGAGCAACTTCGTAGTGATCTTGACCAACGACTAGTGGATCAAGCATACGAGATGTTGAATCTAGCGGGTCGATCGCAGGGTATAGACCCATTGCAGCGATGTTACGGTTAAGTACAACCGTTGCATCCAAGTGCGCGAACGTTGTTGCTGGAGACGGGTCAGTCAAGTCATCCGCTGGTACGTATACCGCCTGTACAGACGTGATAGAACCTGATTTCGTTGACGTGATACGCTCCTGAAGTACACCCATCTCTTCTGCAAGAGTTGGCTGGTAACCTACCGCAGAAGGCATACGACCTAGTAGTGCTGATACCTCTGTACCTGCAAGTGTGTAACGGTAGATGTTATCAATGAACAGTAGTACGTCACGACCTTCGTCACGGAAACGCTCTGCCATTGTTAGACCAGTCAGTGCAACACGTAGACGGTTACCTGGTGGCTCGTTCATCTGACCGTAAACCATCGCTACTTTTGATTCTTCAGGCTTCTCAACGTTTACAACGCCCGCTTCCTGCATCTCGTAGTAGAAATCGTTACCTTCACGAGTACGCTCACCAACACCAGCAAATACTGATAGACCTGAGTGCTGTAGTGCGATGTTGTTGATAAGTTCCATCATGTTAACGGTCTTACCTACACCTGCACCACCGAATAGACCGATTTTACCACCCTTAGCGAATGGACAAATTAGGTCGATTACTTTAACGCCCGTTTCTAGAAGTGCAATTTCGTTTGATTGCTCTTCGTAGCTTGGTGCACTACGGTGGATAGAGTAAACCTCTTCCGCACCCACTTCACCACGCTCGTCAATCGCGTCACCTAGGACGTTCATGATACGACCTAGAGTTTTAGTACCTACTGGTACTGAAATTGGAGCGCCAGTGTTAACCACTTCTACTCCACGACGTAAACCATCAGAGCTACCCATTACGATACAACGAACTACGCCACCGCCTAGCTGTTGTTGAACTTCAAGAACTAGACGCTCTTTTGAGTCCGTTACGTTTAGAGCGTCATATACACTAGGTACATTGCTCTGTGGGAACTCTACGTCGACTACCGCACCGATGATCTGTACGATCTTACCTGTAGCCATCGTTAATCCTCTAAACTATTTCGTTTTACCTAAGCTTAAACCGCAGCTGCACCACCAACGATTTCTGATAGTTCTTGTGTAATCGCAGCCTGACGGGCTTTGTTGTACACAAGTTCCAAATCGTCAATCAAACTGGTTGCGTTATCCGTTGCAGCCTTCATCGCAATCATTCGAGCCGCTTGCTCACAAGCAAGGTTCTCAACCACACCTTGGTATACCTGAGACTCTACGTAACGCACTAATAGCGTATCCAGTAGAGGTTTTGGTTCAGGCTCATAGATGTAGTCCCATGAATGCTCACGCTGCATCTCTTCGCTGTCCGATTTAGGCAAAGGTAGCAATTGATCGATCGTTGGTTGCTGAACCATAGTATTTACAAACTTGTTGAATACTACATATAGACGGTCCAGTTCACCTTCATCGTATTTCTTCAGCATTACGCCAACAGAGCCGATTAGGTCTTGTAGGCTTGGATTATCTCCAAGACCAGAAACCTGTGCCGCAACTTTTGCGCCACCATGTTTAAAGAAAGCTGTTGCTTTTGAGCCAACAACGGCTAGCTCAATCTCAGCACCTTTCTCTCTCCATGCTTGCATGTCTGTAACGGCTTTTTTGAACACGTTAATGTTCAAACCACCACACAGACCACGGTCTGTCGAAACGATGATGTAACCAACACGTTTAGCTTCACGCTCTTCTAGGTACGGATGACGGTACTCTAGGTTTGCGTTAGCCACATGACCGATCACTTTACGCATTGTTTCAGCGTATGGACGAGAAGCTTCCATTGCATCTTGAGAACGACGCATTTTTGAAGCTGCTACCATTTCCATCGCTTTCGTAATTTTCTGAGTGCTTTTAACACTACCGATTTTATTACGTATCTCTTTTGCGCCGGCCATCGTTACTCTCCGTTAGTTGGTGGCAGAAACTGCCACCGACCTAATTACCAAGTTTGGGTTGCTTTGAAGTCGTCAGTCAGTTTCTTCAACTGAGCTTCGATTTCATCGTTGTAAGCGCCAGACTTGTCGATCTCAGCTGCTAGTTCAGCGTATTGACCGCGAGCGTACGATAGTAGAGCCGCCTCGAAATCTAGAACTTTGTTAAGTTCTACATCATCAAGGTAACCGCGCTCTGCCGCGAAGATAGTTAGAGCTTGGTCAAATACAGACATTGGAGCGTACTGCTTCTGCTTCATTAGTTCTGTAACTTTTTGACCATGGTCTAGCTGTTTCTTCGTTGCGTCATCAAGGTCAGAAGAGAACTGAGCAAATGCCGCTAGTTCACGGTATGCAGCTAGTGCTGTACGGATACCACCTGATAGTTTCTTGATGATTTTCGTCTGAGCTGAACCACCTACACGAGATACTGAGATACCAGGGTCAACAGCAGGACGAACACCAGCGTTGAATAGCTCAGTTTGTAGGAAGATCTGACCATCGGTAATCGAGATTACGTTAGTCGGTACGAATGCTGAAACGTCACCTGCTTGAGTTTCGATGATAGGAAGAGCAGTCAAAGAACCAGTCTTACCTTTCACTTCACCGTTAGTGAAACGCTCTACGTACTCTTCGTTTACACGAGCTGCACGCTCTAGTAGACGCGAGTGTAAGTAGAATACGTCACCTGGGAATGCCTCACGGCCTGGTGGACGTTTAAGTAGTAGAGAGATCTGACGGTAAGCTACCGCTTGCTTAGATAGATCATCGTAAACAATCAGTGCGTCTTCACCGCGATCGCGGAAGTATTCACCCATCGCACAACCTGCGTAAGGCGCTAGGTATTGAAGCGCTGCAGATTCAGAAGCTGATGCAACTACAACGATAGTATTTTGTAGTGCGCCGTGCTCTTCTAGTTTGCGAACAACGTTAGCGATAGTCGATGCTTTCTGACCGATTGCTACGTAGATAGAGAAAATACCAGAGTCTTTCTGGTTGATGATCGCGTCGATCGCCAGTGCTGTTTTACCAATCTGACGGTCACCGATGATAAGCTCACGCTGACCACGACCGATTGGGATCATTGAGTCAACTGACTTATAACCAGTTTGCACAGGTTGGTCTACCGATTTACGGTCGATTACACCTGGTGCGATCACTTCTACAGGCGAAGTCATTTTCGCTTCGATTGGACCTTTACCGTCGATAGGCTCACCCAGCGTATTTACTACGCGGCCTAGCAGTTCTGGACCAACTGGCACTTCAAGAATGCGGCCAGTACCTGTAACTTTCATGCCTTCCTTAAGGTCAGCATATGGGCCCATTACAACCGCACCAACCGAGTCACGCTCAAGGTTAAGTGCCAGTGCATAACGGCCACCCGGTAATTCAATCATTTCACCTTGCATCACGTCCGCTAGGCCGTGGATGCGGATGATACCATCGCTTACCGATACGATAGTACCCTCGTTGCGAGCGTCACTAACAACTTCGAAAGATTCGATACGTTGTTTGATCAGATCGCTAATTTCCGTGGAATTAAGTTGCATGCTCCAATCCCCATTAAGACTGCAATGCATCGCTCAGGCGGTTCAAACGACCACGCGCTGAGTCATCGATGACTAGGTCTCCGGCTCGAATAATAACCCCACCAAGTAGGGTCTCATCTACACTGCAATTCAGCTTCACTTTGCGTTCAAGACGCTTTTCAAGTTTGCTGCCAATGTTTGCAAGTTGTTCATCAGAAAGCTCTGTTGCTGAAATTACTTCAACATCAATTTCTTTCTCATGTTCTTTTTTCAGAGTAAAAAACTCCGTGCAAACATCAGGAAGGGCCGCTAAACGACCATTCTCAGCCATTACCTTCAAAAGGTTTTGACCGTGCGCATCAACTTGTTCGCCGCAAACTGCAACAAAAATTTCTGCCATTTTGTCAGCAGAAACCGAACCCGTTAGTAGTTCGTTCATTTGTTCGTTTTTGGCCACTTCAGCAGCAAAAGATAACATTTGGCCCCATTGGTCCAACTGGTCTTTCTCTAAAGCAAAGTCGAAGGCTGCTTTAGCATAGGGGCGTGCGATAGTAGTCAAATCAGACATATGCGCCCCCAGACTTAAAGTTTTGCAGTAATGTTGTCGAGAATATCTTTTTGCGCATCTTTATCGATAGAACGCTCAAGGATTTTCTCAGCACCAGCTACAGCCAGAGTAGCAACTTGTTTGCGCAGCTCATCGCGTGCACGATTGCGTTCAGCTTCAAGTTCTGCTTCTGCTTGCGCTAGGATTTTCTGGCGTTCTGCCTGAGCTTCCTCGCGAGCTTCATCAAGAATTTGAGACTTACGCTTGTTCGCTTGTTCGATGATCTCAGTTGCTGTGCGCTTCGCTTCTTTCAATTGATCAGAAGCGTTGGCTTGTGCTAGATCCAAGTCTTTCGCAGCACGTTCTGCTGCTTGAAGACCATCAGCAATTTTCTTCTGACGCTCTTCGATCGCTTGCATCAATGGTGGCCATACATACTTCATGCAGAACCACACAAATAGTGCGAACGAGATTGCTTGACCTAGCAGAGTTGCGTTTATGTTCACAACAGCTACCCCTCTATTTGGACTTAGTGTTAATCAGTGACAAGCGATAATCGCCCGTCCCGAGTTAAAGGTGATTAACCTAGTTGACCAACGAATGGGTTTGCGAAAGTGAATAGTAGCGCGATTACGATACCGATCATTGGAACCGCATCAAGTAGACCCGCGATGATGAACATCTTAACTTGTAGCATAGGAGCCATTTCTGGTTGACGTGCAGCACCTTCTAGGAATTTACCACCTAGCAGTGCGAAACCAATCGCTGTACCAAGAGAAGCAAGACCGACGATAATACCTACGGCGATTGCAGAAAAGCTCAGTAAAGTTTCCATTACTATCTCCAATTTATAGTTGTTGGCTTAGTGCCCAAATAAAAAGCTTTAAAAAAATTAATGATCAGGATCTTCGTGTGCCATTGACAGGTAAACAATTGTCAACATCATGAATACGAAGGCTTGAATCGTAATAACCAAGATATGGAAGATTGCCCACGGTAGTGAACCCATCCATTGTAAGTACCATGGTAGCATTGCCGCACAAAGAATGAATACAACCTCACCCGCGAACATGTTACCGAATAGACGCATACCAAGTGATAGAGGTTTCGCTAATAGCGATACCACTTCAATTAGTAGGTTAAACGGAATCATCAGTGGGTGATTGAATGGATGTAGTGCAAGTTCTTTTGCGAATCCACCTAGACCTTTTACTTTGATGCTGTAGTAAATCATCAATGCAAAAACGCCTAGAGCCATAGCCATGGTGATATTCACATCAGCAGACGGTACAACCTTAAGGTAAGGAATACCTAGCCAATGCTCTGCTGGGTATGGTAAGAAGTCGATAGGAACTAAGTCCATCACGTTCATCAAAAATACCCAACAAAAGATAGTCAGTGCTAAAGGCGCGATCAGTGGGTTGCGTCCATGGAACGTGTCTTTGACGTTATCGGCGACAAATTCAACGATCATTTCTACAGCACACTGAAGCTTACCCGGTACACCCGCTGTTGTTCTCTTTGCTACTTTGTAAAAAATTCCGAGGAAGATTAAACCAGTAAACCAAGAAAAAAACAGGCTATCGATATGTACGTTCCAGAAACTTGTCTCCGACCCTACTAAACCCAACTTGTATAGCGATAGGTTAGAAAGGTGGTGGGCAATGTAACCGGACGATGTTAGCGCTTCACCTGGCGCAGCCATAACTCATCCTATTTTTTGTTGTTAATGAATAGCACTGGTGCACAGATATTAATACCTAGTACCAGCAAATAGGTTAGTTTGAGGGGAACAAGTTCCACCTGCATATACATGTAGGCAACATAGAACAGTGCAACCGTGATGAGAATTTTCAGTACTTCACCCGTATAGAAGGAAGCAGCGATGCGCTTGGCAGCGCGAGCTCCACTAAACATGAAAGCACACAGCGCGAATACTGCATTGGCAACAACAAAAATGCCTCCGCCAATCAGCGCTGAAAATCCCCAGTCAGGATTTATGGCTACCGCCATTCCTGCTGCCACAAAAATAACCGCGCCAGACTGGATCATTAACAATTGCCTTGCGAGCTCTCGTCCTGGTCTAGCTAACGCAGCTACCATGTATTCGTACCTCTAGTAATATCCACTTCGCACTTAACTCTCTGTGCTGGGAAATTGGCGAAAATTATACGTTCAGTTCAACGTAAAGCAATTCGATTGCATCAAAAACTTACAGTTTTGTTTACAAAACGACAACTTTCGCACAAAATTCGATTAATTAGATTAATTGACCTAAATCAATTATCTCATCTAGGCCTCAAGCTTGGCAATTAGTTGGTCCAATTTGTGAGGCTCATCAAGACTTATCGTCAATTTCGCTTTTCCGTTTGCAGAACGGGTAAGAGAAACTTTTGCATCAAGCAGCTGACTCAATTTATGCGACATTTGCTCGGCTTCGGTATCCTCTTGTTGCCCTTTTTGCTCATTTTGTGGGGCTAAGCACTTTTTTACTAACTGTTCGGTTTGGCGAACAGTCATTTGCTTCTTAGCCACTTGTTGAGCTACTTCGACTTGCTGTTCGCCTTCTAACGCTAACAGAGCTCGAGCATGACCCATTTCCAATTTTTTATCTGCAACCAGACCTTTTACATCAACTTCCAACTGATTCAGACGTAATAGGTTACTCACCGTCGTTCTTGATTTACCAATCACATCGGCCACTTGCTGATGTGTCAGCGTGAATTCATCTTGTAGACGTTCAAGCGCTTGGGCTTCCTCAATCACATTCAAGTCTTCACGTTGAATGTTTTCAATCAACGCCATGGCGATGGCGGCACGATCTTCAACTTTTTTCACCAAACACGGCACGCGTTTTAAACCCGCCTGCCTTGCAGCACGCCAGCGGCGCTCACCTGCGATGATCTCAAACTGACCATTTTCGACCTGGCGAACCACGATTGGTTGAATAATGCCTTGTGATTGAATCGAAGCCGCTAGTTCTTCTAGCGCTTCAGGCGCCATGTCTTTACGCGGTTGGTATACGCCCGGCTGCAATTGACCAATCGCTAAATCGGTTAACTCACCGTCTGCCGATAATTCTTGGCTATGCGATGCAATATGCTGTTTTTCACGAGCAAACGAACTGGTCGACAATAACGCATCCAGTCCTTTTCCGAGACCACGCTTAGACATGGGATTGAATTCCTTAGGTTAGAGTTAAACTGGGATTTCTTCGCGGCGGAGCATTTCGCCCGCTAGAGCAAGATACGCTTTGGCACCTGCGGAGTACTTATCGTAGTACATTGCTGGCTTACCGTGGCTTGGCGCTTCAGCCAAACGAACATTACGCGGAATGACAGTACGGTAAACTTTATTCCCAAAGTGTTTTTTAAGTTGATCGGATACTTCATTCGATAAGCGGTTGCGTGGGTCGTACATGGTACGCAATAAACCTTCGATTTTTAGGTTTTCATTCACAACAGCCGCTAACTTGCTGATTGTATCCATAAGAGCAGTTAAACCTTCTAACGCAAAGTATTCACATTGCATCGGCACCAGCACAGAGTCAGCTGCCGCCATCGCATTGATTGTAAGAAGGTTTAGAGAAGGAGGACAATCAATAAAGATGAAATCATAGTTATCGCGAACTGACGACAATGCATTTTTTAGACGCACTTCACGAGCGAAAACTTCCATCAATTTGATTTCTGCCGCGGTTACGTCTCCGTTCGCCGCGATCAAATCATACTTCCCTGTTGTTTGGGTACAAACGACTTGATCGAACGGTGTATCTTCGACCAAAAGATCGTATGCGGTGGCGTCGACCATATACTTATCCACGCCACTGGCCATCGTAGCATTGCCTTGCGGGTCGAGATCGATCACCAAAACCTTGCGCTTTGTTGCCGCCATCGAAGCCGCTAAGTTAATGCACGTTGTTGTTTTGCCGACCCCACCTTTCTGGTTGGCGATTGCTACAATTTTACCCACGATTACCTCGCTAATTTTCCTTGCGCGATAAGATTACTAGATGACGATCACCTTCCAACTCAGGAACAGCCAAAGATATGATCTCTGTCACACTGCACCATTCAGGAAGCTGATCCATTTCATCTTTAGGGTGCTGTCCTTTCAGCGCTAGAAACACCCCGTGCTCTTGTTTCGGCAAATGGTGGCACCATTCCACCATGTCTGTCATTGAAGCAAAAGCTCGACTCAAAACGCCATCAAATTTTTCTTCAGGTTGGAATTCTTCGACGCGACTTTGAATTGGTGTCACGTTTTTCAGCCCTAATGTGTGCACGACTTGCTTGATAAAACGAATGCGTTTGCCAAGACTGTCGAGCAAAAAGAAGGTTTTCTCAGGGTTCATTATTGCCAAAGGGATGCCCGGTAACCCCGGACCAGTACCAACATCAATGAAGCGCTCACCGGGCAGGTGTGCGCTTACAACGATACTATCAAGAATATGTTTCACTAACATATCAAGCGGATCACGTACCGATGTTAAATTGTACGCTTTGTTCCATTTGTCGAGCAGTTCGACATAACCAACTAACTGCTCTCGTTGCTGTTCTGACACTTCCAAATCGGTTTTCGCGATCAGTGAATCCAGCTTTGTTCGCAATGCGCTCATTATTCTTCCTCACCTTTCTTCAGCAAACCATGCTTTTTCAAGTGAACAAGTAGAATAGAAATTGCAGCAGGCGTAATACCAGAAATGCGTGATGCAATACCGATGCTCTCTGGTTTGGCCTCGCTCAGTTTAGCAACGACTTCGTTTGATAAACCTTTTACATCGCGGTAATCCAAATCAGCAGGTAACTTGGTATTTTCGTGACGCAGTGATTTTTCGATCTCTTCCTGCTGACGCTTGATGTAACCATCGTATTTCACTTGAATTTCAACTTGCTCAGCCGCTTGCTGATCTTCAAGTGCAGGAGCAAACGCTTCAAGTTGCGTCAGTTGCGAATAAGTGATCTCTGGACGACGCAGAAGATCCTCACCACTCGCTTCACGGGCCATTGGGGTTTTCAGCAGCTTGTTCAGCTCATCAACACCCTCTGATTTCGGATTCATCCACGTTGCTTTCAAACGCTGACGCTCCGTTTCCATATTGTTGATTTTCTCGTTAAAGCGAGCCCAACGAACATCATCAATCAAGCCTAGCTCGCGCGCTTTTTCCGTTAAACGCAAATCAGCATTATCTTCACGAAGTAGCAGGCGGTATTCCGCACGAGAAGTGAACATGCGGTACGGCTCTTTGGTACCCATGGTCGATAAGTCATCAATCAACACGCCCATGTAAGCTTGGTCACGACGTGGGCTCCAGCCTTCTTTGTCTTGGCTAAACAAGCTTGCGTTTAGGCCCGCCATCAAGCCTTGCGCTGCGGCTTCTTCGTAGCCAGTCGTACCATTAATCTGGCCAGCAAAGAACAAACCATGGATGAACTTCGTCTCGTACGTTTGCTTCAAATCACGTGGATCGAAGAAATCGTATTCAATCGCATAACCTGGGCGAACGATGTGTGCATTTTCAAACCCTTTCATTGAGCGCACGATTTGTACTTGCACATCAAATGGCAAGCTGGTCGAGATACCATTAGGGTATAACTCGTGCGTGGTTAGGCCTTCTGGCTCAATGAAGATTTGGTGGCTGTTTTTGTCAGCGAAACGCATCACTTTGTCTTCAATAGACGGACAGTAACGCGGACCAATACCTTCAATCACACCTGCGTACATTGGACTGCGATCCAAGTTACTACGGATCACATCGTGAGTTTGTTCATTGGTGTGGGTGATGAAACATGGAATCTGACGCGGATGCTGTTCACGTTTGCCCATGAACGAGAATACAGGCGTTGGGTTATCACCGTGCTGAGCTTCTAGCACTGAAAAATCAACAGTACGAGCATCAATGCGCGGTGGAGTACCTGTTTTTAAACGATCCACACGGAACGGCAGTTCACGCAGTCGATCCGCTAATGCGATCGATGGTGGATCCCCGGCACGACCACCAGACGAGCTTTCCATACCTATGTGGATCTTACCACCAAGGAAGGTACCCACGGTTAGCACAACGGCTTTTGCATGGAAGCGAAGTCCCATTTGAGTTACCACACCAACTGCGCGATCTTGTTCAACAATCAGATCATCAACTGATTGCTGGAACAACGTTAAGTTAGGCGCATTTTCTAATGCATTACGAACGTACGCTTTGTACAGAGCGCGATCGGCTTGAGCTCGAGTTGCTCGTACTGCAGGACCTTTGGAGGCATTTAGTGTACGAAACTGAATACCTGCATGGTCGATGGCTTCAGCCATCAAACCGCCCATAGCATCTACTTCTTTTACTAAGTGACCTTTACCAATACCACCGATCGCCGGATTACAAGACATCTGGCCTAATGTATCGATGTTATGGGTAAGGAGAAGCGTTTTTTGTCCTGTGCGTGCAGATGCGAGCGCGGCTTCCGTTCCTGCGTGTCCGCCACCGACAACAATGACGTCAAAGTTTTCGTGATAAAGCATGAACTGACCTCAGGTATTCAAAGGGATTTAATGGACAGATAAAGGAGCCGTATTTTACCTGCTTTATGCCAGAGAGAAAAACGTTTTCTCGTTTTATCCGTTTTAAGCTTCAAGATAAATATATATAAGATCTATATATATGATCTTTTATTAGATCTACTATTAGGATCGACCGTTTCTGTGGATAACCTAAAAATGATCAACAAGATCATGGATCTTCTTTGGATCATATCTTGTGATCATGATTGGATCAGATCGAGGATTACCTGGGATCAAAAGTGGTAGTTATACACAGGAGGTAAAATTGATCAAAGTTGTTATTGGGATAACTAAAGGAAAATCACTGGATCTTATTGTAGTTATCCACAGTCTGTTTGGTTAGTTTTTGAGCGGTTAAACAAAATAATTTGGTGGGAGTTATTCACATGGGAGAAAACAGAGCCGAATTTCGACTCTGTTGAAGGGAAAGTCGTGAGTTTAAAAACGTTCGATATTCTCTTTTAACCACATCTCTGCGGCGTCTTCTGGCACATCATGGCTCAGTACATCGATTTTAAAGCAATCTGCTAGAGGGGTTGCACCAATATCCTCTAATAAATCATAAGCGTGTTGACCAGCGGCACAGAACGTATCGTAGCTAGAGTCACCAATCGCAATCACCGCAAATTTTACATCAGTCATTTTTGGCGGTGTATTTTGTAATGCTGCGATAAAAGGTTGGATATTATCAGGATACTCACCAGCTCCATGTGTAGAGGTGATCACCAACCACGTACCTTGATTTTCGATATCACTGAGGGAAGGCTGGTTGTGGATCGTTGTTTCAAATCCATTCTCGTTGAGTAGATCACTCAGGTGATCCCCTACGTATTCTGCGCCACCTAACGTGCTGCCTGTAATAATGTGGATCATACTTCTTCCTTATTGAATGCGACGGCTAAAGCTCATGGATGGCTTGCCGTACAAAAAGAAACGCGGTGTGAGTTAAGCTCAGCACCGCGCGTTCGATTATTTACTTCCCTATACAGAATGAAGAGAAGATTCGTCCCAGTAAGTCGTCAGAACTGAACTCACCGGTAATCTCATTGAGATGTTGTTGGGTGATACGTAGCTCTTCAGCCAATATTTCACCTGCCATATAGCCTTCAAGCTGCTCCTGGCCTATTTGAAGGTGCTGTGCGGCACGTTCTAATGCATCGAGATGACGACGACGAGCCATAAACCCACCTTCACTGTTGCCAGAGAAGCCCATACACTCCTTGAGATGATCGCGCAGAGCTTCAACCCCTGCACCAGTCTTCGCTGACAAACGGATAAGAGTAGGGTTATTGACGTGGCAGATCCCCATATCTTCACCCGTTTGATCCGCTTTATTACGGATCACAGTTATGCCAATGTTGTCTGGTAGGCGATCCACAAAATCTGGCCAGATATCTTTCGGATCGGTGGCATCGGTTGTCGTGCCATCCACCATGAACAACACGCGGTCTGCTTGGGCTATTTCATCCCACGCGCGTTCGATACCGATTTTCTCTACTTCATCGGAAGCATCACGCAAACCTGCTGTATCAATGATGTGTAGTGGCATGCCATCAATATGGATATGCTCACGCAGTACATCACGCGTGGTTCCTGCGATGTCGGTTACGATTGCAGATTCTTTACCCGATAGCGCGTTCAGTAGGCTTGATTTGCCCGCATTTGGACGACCCGCAATCACGACTTTCATCCCTTCACGCATAATAGCGCCTTGGTTAGCTTCTTTGCGCACCGCATCTAGGTTGTCGATGATGGCTTGTAGGTCACCAGCCACTTTACCGTCGGCCAAAAAGTCGATCTCTTCTTCAGGGAAGTCGATGGCTGCTTCAACATAGATACGCAAATGAATCAGCGACTCAACTAAGGTATTAATGCGGCCTGAAAATGCGCCCTGTAAGGATTGCAGTGCCGATTTTGCTGCTTCTTCAGAACTGGCATCAATGAGGTCTGCGATCGCCTCGGCTTGAGCGAGGTCGAGTTTATCGTTCAGAAATGCGCGTTCAGAGAACTCACCAGGGCGAGCAGCTCGAATACCATCTATACCTAGAATGCGTTTTATCAGCATATCCATCACGACAGGGCCGCCATGGCCTTGCAGCTCAAGTACGTCTTCACCGGTAAATGAGTGTGGGTTAGGGAAGTACAGTGCGATGCCCTGATCAAGCACAGTGCCATCTTCTGACTTAAACGGCAGGTACTCTGCGTAGCGGGGCTTTAGTGTTTTGCCAGTGACTTCTAACGCCACTTGGTTGGCTTTAGGGCCAGAAACTCGAATAATACCGACACCGCCACGACCAGGCGCGGTCGCTTGAGCGACAATCGTATCTGTAGTCATAATTTTGCCTTTTGAGCTGGGCTATAGGGAAGATACCTAGGGAGCCATCACAATTAATTAGCTGAATTGTAATCAGCCAAAAACAAAAAGGCGACCTTTTGGCCGCCTTTCTCAATCATTTCCTAAAAGGTTACTTGCTGTGTAAGCCTTTTTTCTCTAATCCTTTGTAGATCAGAGTTTGCTGGATAAGCGTTACGATGTTCGACACCAACCAGTACAGAACGAGACCTGATGGGAAGAACAAGAAGAAGAAGGTAAACATAACCGGCATAAAGGTCATGATCTTCTGCTGCATTGGATCCGTTACTGTTGTCGGGCTCATCTTCTGGATTAGGAACATTGACGCACCCATCAGTAGAGGCAGGATGTAGTAAGGGTCCTGCGCTGAAAGGTCATGAATCCAACCGAAGAATGGAGAGTGACGTAGCTCAACCGATTCCATTAGTGCCCAGTAAAGCGCGATGAAGATAGGCATCTGTAGGATAAGAGGTAAACAGCCACCTAGTGGGTTCACTTTCTCTTTCTTGTACAGTTCCATCATTTCTTGGCTCATGCGCTGACGGTCATCACCGATACGCTCACGCATTGCTTGCAGCTTAGGCTGTAGCATGCGCATTTTCGCCATAGACGTGTATTGCGCTTTTGTTAGTGGGTACATTGCACCACGAACGATGAAGGTCAGACAGATGATTGCCACACCCCAGTTGCCAACAAAGCTCTGGATGAATGAAAGCAACATATGAAGAGGCTTCGCAATGAACCATAACCAGCCGTAGTCCACTACTAGGTCTAGGTTAGGTGCCACTTCTGCCATTTCATCTTGCAGTTTTGGACCAACCCAAAGTGTTGCTTCAAACTTAGCCTGATCGCCTGTTGCGATAGTTTTGTTCGGCATACGAACGCCGATGTCGCCGAGGTTGCCAATTACACGAGTGTATAGGTTAGTACCTGGTTCGTTACGTGGGATCCAAGCTGCGGCAAAGTAGTGCTGAATCATTGCTGCCCAACCTTGGCCATCGGCTAGGTTAAGAGACAGGTTGCGATCCTGCATATCATCAAAGCTGTACTTCTTGTAACGCGTATCTTCTGTTGAGTATGCGCCACCACGGTAAGTAGGCATTGTGATGCTACCACCATCGTCCATTAGGTTTTGACGTAGGTGAGCGTACATACCAAATGTTGCGTTGTTGCCTGAGTTGTTCACTACATCGTATTCAACATTAAGCGCGTAGCTGCCGCGTTTAAAGATGTAAGTTTTGGTGTATTCGATGCCGTTTGCAGTGAATGTCATCGGAACGCGAAGTTCATCTTGACCGTCAGCCATTGTGAAGCTGTCTGCACTTACGTTGTAGTGAGGGCGATTTGTGCTGCTCAAGTCGATACCTTGAGGACCCACTAGACCGCTTTGAGCGATAAATTGGTGACCTTGAGCGTCTTTAAGCAGAACAAAGGAATCTGATGAATCTAACTCAGCAGAGTATTCGTTAAGGTTGGCATGTACCACATCGCCACCAACGGTGTCGATCGACAGAGTTAAAACATCAGTCGTTACTGTGATAGTTTTTGCAGAAGCTTGCTGTTGACCAGGAACTGGGTCAAGTTCATCAGCAAAAGATGGTGCAGGTAGAGTGCTGCTTGATTGAGCCTGTTCAACTGCTTGAGGTTCTGGATTCTTTGCAACTTGCCATTGTTGAAACAGCAAAAAAGAAACCAGGGCCAAACCGATGAGCAGGATATTACGTTGAGAATCCATCGTTAGTTATCTCTGTCTTGTTTTTGGACTGGTGGAACGGGGTCATACCCCCCTTCATTCAAAGGGTGGCATTTTAATAGACGTTTGCCTGATAACCAACATCCTTTTACAAAACCGTGAGCTCTCAAAGCTTCTAGCGCGTAAGTGGAACAGGTTGGTGTGAACCGGCAACGAGGACCAATCAAAGGGCTGATAAACCAGCGATACAGATAAACGAGCCCAATGGCTATCCACGTGAAGGGCGAGACAGGCGTTGCCATAGCTTATCAAACAACTTAAAAATTTCCTCATTGCTTAAATCTTGCGCGCTTTTCTTCGCAATCACAACAAAATCTTTGTTTGGAAGCTGATGTTGATTGTTACGAAAGCTTTCACGAGCCAAACGCTTAAATCGGTTACGACCGACAGCCGTTTTGATTTGCTTTTTGGGAACCGCTAAACCTAATCGTGGGTGAGAAAGTTTGTTATTGCGAGCAATGATGGTGAAATGAGGCGAGCCAGCTCGATGAGCTTGCTGGAAGACGTTTTGATAATGCTCGGGAGTTAACAAACGTAACTCCCGATTAAACGCGTACGTGTTCAAAATAAACTAGCGATTATTTTGATAGGCGCGCACGGCCTTTTGCACGACGTGCGTTGATAACTTTACGACCGTTCTTAGTTGCCATGCGAGCACGGAAGCCGTGAGTACGCTTGCGCTTTAGAACTGTAGGTTGAAAAGTGCGTTTCATGATAATTACCTTTACTGATCAGTAGTTTTAGGTTCTTGTTAAACCCGGCGTGGGTATTTGCTTTCTTATATAAAGAAGCTCTTTATATAGAGAAGGACAACCGACGCCTCTCAACAAAGAGGCGGAATTGTAATCACACTCACATAATGTGTCAATGACTCAATGAGTACGAAATTCCGGCCGGGCGATTATACGTAGTGTGAGTAAAATCTCAAGGATCAATCGATCCTGATGCTTGATCGTTACTCTATTCCTACTTGGTTAAGGAATTTTTTCAAACGAGGATCTTGTGGATTATCGAAGATATCCTGTGGAGAACCTTGCTCTACGATATTGCCTTCCGCCATGAAGATCACTCTATCAGCGACTTCTTTCGCGAATTGCATTTCGTGCGTCACCACCAGCATGGTTTGATGCTGATTAGCTAACTTCTTCATTAATGAGAGAACTTCACCGACCCATTCAGGATCCAGCGCAGAAGTTGGTTCGTCAAATAACAGCAGTTCTGGTTGCAGCGCCATCGCTCGGCCGATACCCACACGTTGTTGTTGGCCGCCAGACAATGCCGCTGGATAACTATCGCCTTTATCCCCAAGGCCGATGTCATCCAGAATTTGTTGCGCTCGTTTGAGAGCATCGGCTTTTTTCCAGCCTCGAACGGTCACTAGACCTTCGGCAATGTTCTGGCGCGCATTCATGTGGGCAAACAGGGCATAGTTTTGGAACACAAAGCCAGTTCGACGACGCAGCGCTAATACTTCGGCTTTAGTGTGTTTTTGAGTATCAACGGAGATGTCATCTATCGTGATACGACCTTCATCTGCTTGTTCTAGAAAGTTCACCGTACGCAGCAAGGTTGATTTACCCGTGCCACTTGAGCCGATAATCACGATGATCTCACCTTGCTTAATATCGAGGTCGATGCCTTTCAGCACTTCAGTCTCACCAAAACGTTTGTGAATATTTTCTAACTTAATCATCGTACGTACGCCTTATTCAGTTTTGCTTCTGCCCAGATTTGTACGCGAGTCAGAATCACCACCACTCCCCAGTAAATAAGAGCAACCGCAAGGAAAGCTTCAAAGAAACGGAAACTTGATGAGGCTTCCATCTGTGCTTTCGCCATGATTTCGGCCACACCAAGCGTGAAAGCGAGAGACGTTGACTTGATCATATCGATGAAATAGTTCATCAATGAAGGCAGTGCGACACGCGTTGCTTGAGGTAAAATCACTCGGCGCATTGCTTGGGATGTCGTCATACCGACCGATAAGCTCGCTTCCATTTGGCTGCGATCAATGCCAATAATGGCGGCACGAATACTTTCCGCCATATAAGCGGCAAAGTGCAGCGTTAAACCGATCACCGCTGCTGAAAAGGCGTCGATACCGACCATCAATGGAAAAATTTGCGGTAAGCCGTAATAAAGCAGGAAAAGCTGAACCAACAGTGGGGTGCCACGGAAGAAGCTGATGTACAGTTGGCTTAATTGATCCAGAACTGGCAGTTTAAATACGCGAATATTGGCTAAAATGACGGATAAAATCAGCGAAAACACCAATCCCCATGTCGCCATTTCCATGGTTGTGCCAAGATATTTCAGCAATATCGGCAGCAGTTCCAACATGTAATTAAAGTCAAATCCCATACGGCTTACCTAAAGGCTAGAGAAAAGAAAAGGTGGAAAACAAGTTCCACCTTTACGTAAGTTTATTTTAGTCCGAGAGTGATACCACTTTGCGGCCTAAAGTACAAAGAGTTCTTATTTCGTGATGTCAGCGCCAAACCACTTCACGGAAATTTTCTCTACTGTACCATCTGCGCGCATCTCAGCCAGTGCTTTGTTTACTTCTTCTTGCAGCTTACGACCTTTCTCGTTGTCAACGAAAGGCCATGCGTTTTGAATGGTCTCAAACGGTTCGCCTGCCAATTCCAGAGGAAGGCCAGTTTTCTTAATCAGCTCTAACGCAGAAAGACGATCCATTACAAACGCGTCTGCACGACCGAGCGCCACGTCATGTTCGATACCTGTGTCGTACGTTTTAATGTTGATCTTGCCGTCTTTGTCGTATTGACGCAGCAGTTGCTCAAAGTTAGAGCCTAGGTTCACCGCAACGGTTTTGCCCGCAAGATCGTCAACACCTTTGATGCTGTCGTTGCCTTTACGCACGGTAATTTGTGCGCCATCTACAACGTAAGGGTCAGCAAATAGGTATTTAGCTTTACGCTCATCAGTCATGGTGATTTGGTTGGAGATCGTATCGATACGACCAGTTTCTAAAAGACCAAATAAACCAGAGAAGTTGGCTGTTACGTATTCGATTTTGTAATCGTTACGTTTACCGATTTCATCCCACATGTCGACTTCAAAGCCTTGTAGCTTGTCTTGCTTTACAAAAGTAAACGGGAAGTAGCGACCTGACATACCAACTTTGACTTCAGTAGCGGCTTGTACGGTTGCTGCCGACAGTGCAATGGCTGCAACGGCAACCTTAATCCAGTTTTTCATAATACATCTCCATAATTTTATGGTTGGAAATACTACTGTTAGTTAGCTCAATTAAATAAATAACCAAGAGCAATAACCTAGACCTGTGAGTTATTAGATAATAGAAGAAGAATGTTAAATGTGACGAAAATGCGAACTGAACCTAGCGAAATGATCGACAAAATCAGCATTGGGAATAAAATAATACACAGACTTATCACCAATCGCTCGATCTTGTGAGTTTTGCCCAATTGTGGATCGTTGTGTGGGCAAATTTGGGGCAAGGTGTGTTGATCTCATCAAGTTTGCAGAAATAATTGTGAATAACTTGGATCTTATTCACTGGATCGTCGATCAATCGCTGGCGATCTTGGTTATCAACAGGTAAAATTGCCAGTCTTTTCCGATAATTCAATTACTCAGTGGGGGCACCGTGTCATCTTCGCTTTGGCTGCAATGTTTGCAGCAGCTTCAAGAAGAGCTACCAGCTACAGAATTCAGCATGTGGGTTCGTCCGCTACAAGCGGAGCTCAATGACAATACTCTCACTCTATTCGCGCCAAACCGCTTTGTGTTGGACTGGGTGCGTGATAAGTATCTGAACAATATTACTCGCTTACTGCAGGAATACTGCGGTGGCGATATTCCTAACTTACGTTTTGAAGTGGGGAGCCGACCTGTCTCTGCACCAAAACCAGCGCCGACACGTACGCCTGCAGATGTGGCTGCCGAGTCATCTGCACCTGCGCAATTACAGGCGCGTAAGCCAGTACACAAAACCTGGGATGACGACGCTCAAGCGATTGCGGCTATCAATCACCGCTCAAACATGAACCCAAAACACAAGTTCGATAACTTTGTTGAAGGTAAGTCGAACCAACTGGGTTTGGCTGCGGCGCGTCAGGTATCGGATAACCCAGGTGCAGCTTACAACCCACTATTCCTATACGGCGGCACGGGTTTGGGTAAAACCCACTTATTGCATGCGGTGGGTAACGCGATTGTGGATAACAACCCGAACGCAAAAGTGGTCTACATGCACTCAGAACGTTTTGTGCAAGACATGGTGAAAGCGCTGCAAAACAATGCGATTGAAGAATTCAAACGCTACTACCGCAGCGTGGATGCGCTCCTTATCGATGACATCCAATTCTTTGCTAATAAAGAACGTTCACAAGAAGAATTCTTCCATACCTTCAACGCACTATTGGAAGGTAATCAGCAGATCATTCTAACGTCTGACCGTTATCCTAAAGAAATTAATGGCGTTGAAGATCGTCTTAAATCTCGCTTTGGTTGGGGTCTTACTGTTGCGATCGAGCCGCCTGAGCTTGAAACGCGTGTGGCGATCTTGATGAAAAAAGCTGAAGATCACCAAATCCACCTTGCTGATGAAGTGGCATTCTTCATTGCCAAGCGTCTGCGTTCGAACGTTCGTGAGCTAGAAGGTGCACTGAACCGTGTTATTGCGAACGCGAACTTTACTGGCCGTCCAATTACGATTGATTTTGTTCGTGAAGCGCTGCGCGATCTGCTTGCTCTACAAGAGAAGCTTGTGACAATCGATAACATTCAAAAGACAGTGGCGGAATACTACAAGATTAAAGTAGCGGACTTGCTGTCTAAGCGTCGTTCTCGTTCTGTAGCGCGTCCTCGTCAGCTGGCTATGGCGTTAGCAAAAGAACTAACCAACCATAGCTTGCCTGAAATTGGCGATGCGTTTGGGGGCCGCGATCATACGACCGTACTTCATGCTTGTCGCAAGATTGAGCAGCTGCGTGAAGAGAGCCACGACATTAAAGAAGATTACTCTAACTTGATTCGCACCCTGTCTTCGTAATCGGTTAGAATAACGGTATTCTAAGCAAATCATTTATTGAGCTGACAGCGTAAAGAGCCAAGCATGAAATTTACCATTGAACGTAGTCATTTAATCAAACCGCTACAGCAGGTTTCGGGCGCTTTAGGTGGCCGACCAACCCTGCCAATCCTGGGTAACCTACTTCTTAAAGTAGAAGAGAACGTATTGTCGATGACGGCAACCGATCTTGAAGTAGAGTTAGTAAGCAAAGTGACGCTAGAAGGTGATTTTGAAGCGGGCAGCATTACCGTTCCTTCGCGTAAGTTTCTCGATATCTGCCGTGGTTTACCGGACGATGCGATCATCACATTTGTATTAGAAGGTGATCGTGTACAAGTTCGCTCTGGTCGCAGCCGTTTCTCGTTGGCAACGCTTCCTGCGAACGATTTCCCTAATATTGAAGACTGGCAAAGCGAAGTGGAAGTATCACTGAGCCAAGCTGATTTACGTACGCTGATCGACAAAACTCAGTTCTCGATGGCGAATCAAGACGTTCGTTACTACCTCAACGGCATGTTGTTTGAAATTGACGGCACCACGCTACGCAGCGTGGCGACGGACGGCCACCGTATGGCGGTATCGCAAACTCAGCTAGGTGCGGACTTTGCGCAGAAGCAAATCATCGTGCCACGCAAAGGTGTGCAAGAATTAGTAAAGTTGATGGATGCGCCAGAGCAGCCCGTAGTACTTCAGATCGGTAGCTCCAATGTTCGTGCTGAGGTGAATAACTTTACTTTTACCTCTAAGTTGGTTGATGGTCGTTTCCCTGACTACCGCCGTGTATTGCCTCAGAGCACCAATAAGACACTAATAGCAAGTTGTGACGAGTTGCGCCAAGCCTTCTCTCGTGCTGCGATTCTTTCCAACGAAAAATTCCGTGGCGTGCGAGTGAATCTGGCTGATACTGAAATGCGCATAACCGCGAATAACCCAGAACAAGAAGAAGCGGAAGAGATGCTTGATGTAACCTTTGAAGGTGACGCCATCGAAATCGGCTTTAACGTAAGCTATGTGCTTGATGTTCTGAACACGTTGCGTTGTGAAAATGTACGTGTGTCGATGTCGGATGCTAACGCCAGCGCGTTGATTGAAAATGCCGACGATGACAGTGCCATGTACGTGGTGATGCCAATTCGTCTATAAGCCAACTGAATGCCTCTTTCTCGTCTCATCATTCAGCAGTTTCGAAACATTAAAGCCTGTGATATTGAGTTATCAGCAGGCTTTAACTTTCTTATCGGGCCGAACGGCAGCGGTAAAACCAGTGTCTTAGAAGCGGTTTATCTGCTCGGGCATGGCCGCTCATTCAAGAGCTCTCTCACCGGACGAGTGATACAAAATGAGTGTGACGAACTGTTTGTTCATGGTCGTTTTTTGAACTTGGATCAATTTGAGCTACCTATCGGCATTAATAAGCAGCGTGATGGCTCAACAGAGGTTAAAATAGGCGGTCAATCTGGACAAAAATTAGCGCAGTTGGCACAAGTTCTGCCTCTGCAGTTGATACACCCAGAAGGGTTTGATTTACTGACAGATGGCCCTAAACATCGTCGTGCGTTTATTGATTGGGGCGTGTTTCATACCGAGCCCGCTTTTTATCAAGCATGGGGAAGGTTCAAGCGCCTGAACAAGCAGCGCAACGCGTTGTTGAAAACCGCCAATAGTTATCGTGAGCTCAGTTATTGGGATCAGGAAATGGCAGGGTTGGCTGAAAACATCAGCCAATGGCGAGCAAGTTACATCGAGCAGATGAAAACCGTCGCAGAAACTATCTGTCAGACATTTTTGCCAGAATTTGAGATCCAATTGAAGTATTATCGTGGCTGGGATAAAGACACTCCATACCACGAGATACTAGAAAAGAATTTTGAGCGTGATCAGGCATTGGGATACACCTTTAGTGGCCCAAACAAAGCTGATTTGCGCATTAAAGTGAACGGAACGCCCGTTGAAGATGTTCTGTCACGCGGTCAATTAAAACTCATGGTGTGTGCATTGCGTGTAGCGCAAGGGCAACACCTGACAGAGATGGCCGGTAAACAATGCATTTACCTAATTGATGACTTCGCGTCGGAATTAGATAGCCAACGTCGCAAGCGTCTTGCTGACTGCTTAAAAGAGACGGGCGCACAAGTATTTGTAAGCTCTATCACTGAAAGCCAAATCGCCGATATGTTGGACGATAACGGTAAATTGTTTCATGTGGAACATGGCAGGATAGAGTCAAACTAGAAGAGAGAAACTCATGTCTGAAAATTACGATTCATCGAGTATTAAGGTACTGAAGGGTCTGGATGCGGTACGTAAGCGTCCAGGAATGTACATCGGCGATACGGACGACGGCACCGGCCTTCACCACATGGTTTTCGAGGTGGTGGATAACTCAATTGATGAAGCGTTGGCAGGTCACTGTAAAGACATCGTTGTGACAATTCATGAGGATAACTCGGTTTCCGTTAGCGATGATGGTCGTGGCATTCCAACAGAAATCCACTCAGAGGAAAATGTCTCTGCAGCAGAAGTAATCATGACGGTTCTTCACGCGGGTGGTAAGTTCGACGATAACTCATACAAAGTATCGGGTGGTCTTCACGGGGTAGGTGTTTCAGTAGTAAACGCACTATCAGAGAAAGTTGAGCTAACGATTCATCGTGGTGGCCATATCCATACGCAAACCTACCGCCATGGTGAGCCTCAAGCGCCACTAGCCGTTGTGGGTGATACGGATAAAACCGGTACACAAATTCGTTTCTGGCCAAGTGCCGAGACGTTCTCTAACACAGAGTTCCACTATGACATTCTGGCGAAGCGCCTGCGTGAACTGTCATTCCTGAACTCTGGTGTGTCGATCAAATTGGTTGATGAACGTGAAGCGGACAAACATGATCACTTCATGTATGAAGGTGGTATTCAAGCGTTCGTTGATCACCTAAACACCAACAAAACGCCAATCATCGAAAAAATCTTCCACTTTAACTCTGAGCGTGAAGACGGCATTTCAGTTGAAGTGGCGATGCAATGGAACGATGGTTTCCAAGAGAACATCTTCTGCTTTACCAACAATATCCCACAGCGTGATGGTGGTACTCACCTTGCTGGTTTCCGTGCTGCGCTAACACGTACATTGAACAGCTTTATGGATAAAGAAGGTTTCTCGAAGAAAGCGAAAACAGCGACTTCAGGCGACGATGCGCGTGAAGGTCTAACTGCGGTTGTTTCGGTGAAAGTGCCTGATCCTAAGTTCTCAAGCCAAACAAAAGACAAACTGGTTTCTTCTGAAGTGAAATCAGCTGTTGAGTCTGCAATGGGTGAAAAACTGTCTGAGTTCCTGATTGAGAACCCGACAGAAGCGAAGATGGTTTGTTCGAAAATCATCGATGCAGCACGTGCTCGTGAAGCAGCGCGTAAAGCTCGTGAAATGACGCGCCGTAAAGGTGCGCTAGACCTAGCTGGCCTTCCAGGTAAACTTGCAGACTGTCAGGAAAAAGATCCTGCACTCTCTGAACTATACATAGTGGAGGGTGATTCGGCAGGCGGCTCCGCAAAACAAGGCCGTAACCGTAAGAACCAAGCAATCCTACCGCTAAAAGGTAAGATTCTTAACGTAGAAAAAGCACGTTTCGACAAGATGCTATCTTCTCAAGAAGTAGCAACACTGATCACCGCACTAGGTTGTGGTATCGGTCGTGACGAGTACAACCCGGACAAGCTTCGTTACCACAACATCATCATCATGACCGATGCCGATGTCGATGGTTCGCACATCCGTACGCTACTGTTGACCTTCTTCTACCGTCAAATGCCAGAGCTTATCGAGCGTGGTTACGTGTACATCGCTCAGCCACCACTATACAAAGTGAAAAAAGGCAAACAAGAGCAGTACATCAAAGATGAAGAAGCGATGAACCAATACCAAGTATCATTAGCTCTGGATAATGCATCGCTACACGTAAACGCAGAAGCACCTGCACTGGCTGGTGAAGCACTAGAGAAGCTTGTTCAACAGTACAATGCGGGTATTAAACTGGCGGAACGTATGAGCCGTCGCTACCCAAGTGCTTTGGTAAACGAGTTGATTTACACTCCTCGCCTAACGCCAGAGCAATGCCATGACGCATCAGTTGTGGAAGCTTGGACGAAGCAGCTTATTGAACAGCTGAATGCGAAAGAAGTGGGGGCAAGCCAGTACAGCTACGAAGTTGAGCAGCACGAAGAGCTAGGCTTAAACTTGCCTAAGATTGTGGTTCGTACTCACGGCGTGACGCACGAACATGCAATTAGCATCGACTTCCTAAACTCGAAAGAGTACGGCAAGTTGGCTGATCTATCAGAAGCACTTGATGGACTTCTGGAAGAAGGCGCGTACATCAAACGTGGTGAGCGTACTATGCCAGTGGCAAACTTTGCAGAAGCGCTTGACTGGTTAGTGAAAGAGTCAATGCGTGGCTTAAGCCGTCAGCGCTACAAAGGTCTAGGTGAGATGAACCCAGACCAACTTTGGGAAACCACCATGGACCCAGAAACTCGTCGTATGATGCAGGTAACGATTGAAGATGCGGTAGGTGCAGATCAACTGTTCACTACGCTAATGGGTGACCAAGTAGAACCTCGTCGTAACTTCATCGAAGAGAACGCACTGAAAGTAGCGAACCTAGACGTATAACGACACTGTTCGTGATCGTAAAAAGCAGCGAGAAATCGCTGCTTTTTTTGTTGTACCACCAGCTAAAATCGCCACTTTCTGCTAAAGCGGATGTTTTTCTGGTACTAACTGCCAACAACCCGATCAAGCCTGCCATTTTATATCTGTTTTCTTTTTTTCTCGCCATTTTGTTCGCTTGAGCGCTTTTGCTTTCTTTTTTCTGCTCGCTATAGTGCTGAAGAGCTGATGATTAAGGAGACTAAGAAAATGGTGATGACTTTCCTGAACTAAGCCGGAAGTGATGCACTTCCGGTTCAATGCACTGAATTTATTTGTAAGACAAGGCATTAAGAAGGAAATAATCATGTTTGAACGCTGGTTCTCAGCGTACTGCTTGGCGCTGCGAACTTGGTGGTTAACCAGTCGCTTTTTAACCTATCAATCACCACTAAGGTTGTTATCGCTATTTGAAACCTGCGAGCAACAAGCCCATTGCCGTAACCGAACTCGTATTGCGGTTGGGGACACGGTTCGCTTAGTGGATGTTGAACGCGCCTATCAATATCGCATGACGTTAGTCAGCTCGCGCAAGGGGCAGCCGATGACAGGTATGCTCGCGGTCGATTCTTATTTGGGATCTCGACTGTTAGGTCGAGCTAAAAATGATGCGCTCGAAGTGGAAATTTTTAATCAGCGACGCTGCTTTGTGATTACTGAAATTGTTCATCACTCGCAGCCACCAGCTCAGAAAATGCTGTGTGGTTGTCTGTTGTGCCAATAAATAGAGGTGAAGTCATGAGTAAGAAAGAAAAGAAACAACCGCAGTTGAGTCTAAAAGAAAAGCGCAAACTAAAGCAGGAAAAGGCGGCAGAAAAGGGCGTTGTAAAAGCGCGTAAATCCTCCCGCAAGTAAAGTGTAGATTGAGCCCTCCAGAACGGTGGGCTTTTTATCACTGATCGTGAAGTGATGAGGAACTAAGCTGTTCAAGGGGATAGTGGATGCTTTAAAAATTTTTTATTTTTTCCCTTGAAAGTCATTTTTGACGACCTTATATCTAGTTGTGAAGAGGGTGACTGGCTTGCTAGAGACTAGAAGACCAGCCCTCTGAAATCGCTAAAACGAGATCGCTCAGAAGAGGATATGGCGTTTTAGCACACAACTTAAACCTTTAGATTCAATATCATGTCTCCGAGCCAAACCAAGGCCAGTGGAATGATAAGAATCTCTTAGTTCGGCGTTGGTTTTTGCATAAACACGCCAGTAGGATGAAACTCATCTGAACTAAGACTATTGCTTAATTAAGAGGATAGATTTATGCGTAATGTAGATTTCTCACCACTATACCGTAATGCAATTGGCTTTGATCGTCTGCTAAACCTGATGGAAGCGAATACAGCGAAAAATACTTCTGGCGGTTACCCTCCATACAACATTGAGCAAAAAGACGAGCACAACTACCGTATTACTATGGCCGTTGCTGGCTTTGCTGAAGAACAGCTCGATCTGACTCAAAACGAAAACATGTTGATTGTGAAGGGCGAACGTAAAGCCGAAGAAGGCAAAAACTACGTTTACCAAGGTATTGCAGAACGTGATTTTGAACGTAAATTCCAGCTAGCGGATTACGTAAAAGTCGTGGGTGCATCAATGGAAAACGGTCTACTTCATATCGATTTAGTTCGTGAAATCCCTGAAGCCATGCAACCACGTAAGATTGCTATCGGTGGTAACAACCTGATTGAGAACAACTAATCAGTTAACCACCCAGTTATAGAATGAGAAAGAGCGCCATATGGGCGCTCTTTTTAGTTTGGGGTTTTCAAATCCGCTATTTTAAAGCCGTAATTTCAAAGAGAAGAACGGCTGAGTTCAATCCATCTATTTACCTTCGCGGTAAGCCTTTTCCACTTCTTCAGCGATAATCGCAATGCCTTTTTGCATCATTTCATCATCTTGAACGTAGTTCATACGCAGGCATTGGTGCGCGTGATCCCACTCGTCTTGCTGACCAATAAAGAAATATTCACCAGGGACAATCAATACGCCACGCGCTTTCAAGCGTTGGTACAGTTCCATTGTTGTGATTGGCAGTTCATCAAACCATAACCACAAGAAGATAGCGCCTTCCGGCTTGTGGATGCGGAATCGCTCATCGGTAATTGCTTGTTGGAGCAGTTCAACCGCACGTTGTGATTTTTGCTTGTAGAACGGCTTAATCACCTCTGAACTCAGTTTAAGCAGATCGCCTTTGCCAATTATATGGTTTGCCAGCGCTGGACCAACACTGCCCGGCGCTAGGCTGATGATGCCGTTCATATTGGTTAACGCTTGAGTGATTTCTTCACTCGCAATCACAATGCCACAACGCACACCTGGCAAGCCAAGTTTAGATAGGCTCATGCATAGGATGGTGTTTTCATTCCAGAACGGTTCGACATCTTCAAAGATGATGTTCGGGAAAGGTAGACCGTAGGCGTTATCGATGATCAGCGGGATGTTGTTCTCACGTGCTAGCTTGTCCAGTTTACGTACTTCTTCGTCTGTCAGTACATTACCCGTTGGGTTGGTTGGACGAGACGCGCAGATTGCCGCAACAGAGTCGTCGACGGTTAGTTGCTCAAAATCGACGTGGTATTTAAACAGACCGTTATCTAACAGCTCGATTTCTGGGTGGTAAGAGATAAAGATATCTTCATCAATGCCTGCATCACCATAACCGATGTACTCAGGTGCGATAGGTAGTAGCACTTTCTTATGCGAACCATCTGGCTGTTTACCTGCCAACAAGTTGAACAAGTAGAAGAAGCCACTTTGGCTGCCGTTAGTTAGGCTGATGTTCTTTTCGGAAATATCCCAGCCGTAAGTTTCACGGAATAACTGAGCTAGCGCTTTGACGAACGCGTCTTTACCCTGCGGGCCATCGTAGTTGGCGAGGGCGGCGACGAGCTCCCCACTGGCGAGCATTTCCTCACTGGCTTGGTGAAAGTAATCGAGCATGGCAGGAATGGCGGCAGGATTACCTCCACCGAGCATGATGGCACCTGGTGTGCGCAGACCATCATTCAAATCGTCCATTAACTGCGTAATACCTGAATACTGATTAAATTTTTCACCAAACTTTGAGAACTGCATGCTGACTTATACCTAATTCATTGTGATTGCTTTGTGTATGTTTATGCCGATGTTTTATCGGCTTATCGAGTAATCCTTGACCTTACCTCAATGTGTAATTAACGCAAAGTGTGAATTAAGCCGAAAAAGAAAAAAGTGCGTCATCAGACCAGAGGGACGAGACTAAATGGCAAAAAGAACAATAAAAAAGGGAAGCTTATGCTTCCCTTGCTGGTGGAGAGAGTGTGATTTACTCACCGGTGTAAACAATCAGTACCTTGTCGTCTTGGTATTGGCGTTCGAACGCGTAGTAACCTTCTTGATTGCGAGTGATGTGCTTACCTTGAGCAACCGCTGGGTGGCGTTTACGGAATTCACCCAATTTTTGCCAATGTTGCAGCAGATCTTCACGCTCGCCATGAATCTTATCCCATGGCATATCTGAGCGTGTGCCTTGGTGGGCGTCTGAACCAGTAATGCCAAAATCACGAGCTATCTCATCACCGTAATAGATCTGTACTGCACCCGGAGCCAGCATCAGAGCATTTGCCGCACGTGCTTGGTCATCAAAGCTGCGGCTGCGAGCTGACCAAAACAGTTGTGTATCGTGTGAAGACAGGTAGCTCAACACATTGAACTCAGGATCGGTATTGATGCGCTCTGCATAGCGGCGGTAATCATTATCAAGTTGAGCGAAACACTTCAGCGCTTTTGGTGCCACATCAGATTGGAACTCGAAGTTGATGATGGAATCGAAGCCGTTATCGAAATACGGGCTCTTCACTACGCTGTGTGCCCACACTTCACCTGTCATCCAAAATGGCAGGTCATCTAGTGCTTTGTCTGGATTGTTTTGCTTCCACTGGGCAAGCGCTTGAGTGGTGCTGGCTTTCAACTCTGCCCACGCTTCCATTTCAACGTGTTTGGCCGTGTCGACACGGAAGCCGTCAATGCCGTAGTCACGTACCCAATCGGATAACCAGGTAATCAGGTGTTCACGTGGGGTTTGCAGCTCATCTTGCGCATTGGTGTCTTTATTGCGGAAGAAGTTTGGTAATCCGGTTTTCTTAGTCGATTCGGTTTTGAGATCCGGTAGGTAGTTCAAAGACATGGTGATATCGTTGTAGCCCGGAGCATCGTAGTCACCAATGTCGGTGCGGATCCAATCTTTGCCCCACCATTTATCCCACGCTTCGCTATCACCGTATTTGATGTAGTCGTTGAAGCTGTGCCAGCTTTGTCCTAATTTTGGCTGCCAGTCGGTCCATTTTTCACCAAGGACTTGTTTGGCTTCTTGGTCATCAAGGTAAAGCTGACCAAAGCCGAATTCCTGCATGTCTGCTAATGTCGCATAACCTGTGTGGTTCATGACTACATCCCAAATCACGCGGATACCTTTCTTGTGGGCGGTATCGACGAAGGTTCTGAGTTCATCTTCGGTACCCATGTTGGCATCAAGCTTGGTCCAATCTTGGTGATAGTAGCCGTGGTAGCCGTAGTGCTTAAAGTCGCCTTTATCGCCGCCGCCAACCCAGCCGTGGATTTGTTCCAGTGGTGAGGTTATCCAGATAGCATTCACACCAAGTGATTCGATGTAATCGAGTTTTTTCGTTAGACCCGCTAAGTCACCACCGTGGAAGGTACCAATCTCATATTTTCCGTCTTTACTGCGACCGTAGCTGTTGTCGTTGTCAGGGTTGCCATTGTAGAAGCGGTCAGTCATGACGAAGTACACTGTTGCGTTATCCCAGCTGAACGGTTTGTCGGCTTGCTGATCGACTTCTTCTAGCAGCAATAGACCTTGGCTCATAGGACCCGGCTGCATGGTGACGCTGCCATTGGCGACTGTGGCTTCTTGTCCGGTTAAGGCGTCACGAACGACAGTGCCATCATTAAAGGTTTGAGCAACATTGATGGTTTTTGGCGTGTCAGTTGCGACAGGGCAAGAGTAGGTGATGTCCTGAGTCTGTTTTGGTTTGATTTTTACCGTCAGCTCGTTGGTGGTTGGATTGAGCGTAAATTGATAGGTATTGGCTTTGAAGATGCGCAGCGGCATTTGTGCATCAGTGGCGCAGTTATCCATTTTTAATGGACGATTGAACTTGATGCGATCTTCTTCTGCTAGGGCAAAGCTACTGCCACAGCTTTGATTACTGTCGGCAATGGTAAAGGTGTAGCTGCCTTTTTCGAGTTTTTGCTCGGCGACAAGTAAGCCCTGTGAGTTTTCCTCAAAAACAGCGGTATCATCACCAACGCTTAATACGATGGCATTTTCTGGAATCTGGCTGCAGGCGCTCAGTAGACCAATAGAGAGTGCGAGAATTGTTTTTTTCATTGTGTCCTTCCCCCGAATAAACAGTCCAGTTATAGCAAAACTGTGCCTCTACAATCCGAGCTCTATACCAACAAGTTAAACGCGTCTCACCCTACAAATTTTAGTCTTGTTCACAAAATGAATAATAAGCGTCACCTTCATCGGTTTGAAGGCAACAAAAAAGGGAAGCATCTGCTTCCCTTTTACTTATTTCTTAATCACTTCGAAGAGTAATGAATTACTTTTGAAGCAAAGAAATGTCTGCGATCTGTAGGAACAGGTTACGCAGGTTGTTCAGTAGTGTCAGACGGTTCTTCTTAAGTGCTTCGTCGTCTGCCATTACCATTACGTTATCAAAGAACGCATCAACTGGTTCACGTAGGTCAGCTAGCTTGCTTAGGGCTTCTTGGTAGTTACCTGTAGCAAATGCTGGCTCTAGCGCTTCAGTCATTACTTCAACGCTTTCTGCTAGTGCTTTCTCTGCGTCTTCTTGTAGAAGTGCTAGGTCGATGTCTGCTGCTAGTTCGCCGTCGAATTTCGCTAGGATATTACCTACACGTTTGTTCGCTGCTGCTAGAGACTCTGCTGCTTCTAGTTCACGGAAGTGAGAAACCGCTTTAACTCGTTGGTCGAAGTCTGCTGGTTTCGTCGGACGACGAGCTAGAACCGCTTGAATGATGTCTACGCTGAAGCCTTCGTCTTGGTACCAAGCACGGAAACGACCAAGCATGAACTCGATAACGTCTTGCTCAACGTTGTCGTTGGTTAGGCGATCGCCAAACAGTGACTTCGCTTTCGCTACTAGGTCAACAAGATCTAGGTTGTAGCCGTATTCAACGATGATACGTAGTACACCTAGAGATGCGCGGCGTAGTGCGAATGGGTCGCTGCCTTTAGGCGCTTGACCAATACCGAAGATACCTACGATAGTGTCTAGCTTGTCTGCCATTGCAACTGCAGTTGAAACGCCGTTAGATGGTAGTTCATCACCTGCGAAACGAGGCATGTATTGCTCGTTCAGTGCTACTGCAACTTCTTCTGCTTCACCGTCGTGGCGAGCATAGTGCATACCCATAACACCTTGAGTATCCGTGAATTCGAATACCATTGAGGTCATTAGGTCACATTTTGCTAGTAGACCAGCACGCTTTGATTTCTCAACGTCAGCACCGATTTGCTCAGCAATGTAGCCAGCAAGTTCTGTGATGCGGTCTGTTTTGTCTTTGATCGTACCCAGTTGCTTTTGGAAGATCGCTTGCTCTAGTTCAGGTAGACGGTCGATAAGCGGACGCTTACGGTCTGTGTTGAAGAAGAACTCTGCGTCAGCAAGACGAGGGCGAACTACTTTCTCGTTACCTTCGATTACGTAACGAGGCTCTTTTGATTCGATGTTCGATACGAAGATGAAGTTAGGTAGTAGCTTCTTGTTTTCGTCGTAAACAGGGAAGTATTTTTGGTCACCTTTCATGGTGTATACCAACGCTTCAGAAGGCACTTTTAGGAACTCTTCTTCAAACTTCGCTGTTAGTACCACTGGCCATTCAACCAGAGACGTTACTTCTTCTACTAGGTCATCTTCTAGGTCAGCGATACCGCCAACCGCTGCTGCCGCTTTTTGTGCGTCAGCTAGGATGATTGCTTTACGCGCTTCGTAATCTGCCATTACTTTACCGCGCTCTTCTAGAATCGCAGGGTATTGCTCAGCAGAATCGATAGTGAACTCTTGCTCACCCATGAAGCGGTGACCACGGATAGTGCGGTCTGAAGCGACACCAAGGATCTCGCCTTCGATTAGGTCGCTGCCCATTAGCATGGTTAGCGTCTTAACTGGACGGATGAACTGAGTTGTTTTGTTACCCCAGCGCATTGGTTTTGCGATAGGTAGGTTTGCTAGTGCTTTCGCTGCAAGTTCAACTACGATCTCAGACGTTGGCTGACCTTTCACTTCTTGTTTGAACAGTAGCCATTCGCCTTTGTCTGTAACCATGCGTTCTGCTTGGTCAACCGTGATGCCACAACCGCGTGCCCAGCCTTGAGCCGCTTTTGTTGGGTTGCCTTCCGCGTCAAACGCTGCAGAAACCGCAGGACCACGTTTTTCAACAACTTTGTCAGACTGGCTGTCTGCTAGTGCTGCTACTTTTAGAGCAAGACGACGAGGTGCCGCGAACCATTTCACGCCTTCGTGAGCAAGCTCAGCGCCTTTTAGTTCTGCTTCGAAGTTTGCTGCGAATGCTTCAGCTAGAGTGCGAAGTTGCGTTGGTGGTAGCTCTTCTGTACCTAGCTCGATTAGAAATTCTTTTGCCATGTTACTCTACCCCTTACGCTTGTTCTTTCTTACACATTGGGAAGCCTAGAGCTTCACGCGATGCGTAGTATGCTTCTGCAACTGCTTTAGTCAGGTTGCGGATGCGTAGGATGTAACGTTGGCGTTCAGTTACTGAGATCGCTTTACGTGCGTCTAGTAGGTTGAATGCGTGACCGGCTTTTAGAATGCGCTCGTAAGCAGGTAGTGGCAGTGGCTTTTCAAGCTCAAGCAGCTCTTTACACTCTTTCTCGCACTGTTCGAAGAAACCAAATAGGAATTCAACGTCTGCGTGCTCGAAGTTGTAAGTCGATTGCTCTACTTCATTTTGGTGGAAGATATCACCGTAAGTCACTTTGCTGCCATCTGGTGCGATGTTCCAAACGAGGTCGTAAACAGAGTCTACTTCTTGGATGTACATTGCTAGACGTTCGATACCGTAAGTGATCTCACCAGTTACTGGCTTACACTCAAGACCACCAACTTGCTGGAAGTAAGTAAACTGGGTCACTTCCATGCCGTTTAGCCAAACTTCCCAGCCCAGACCCCATGCGCCTAGTGTTGGGTTTTCCCAGTTGTCTTCTACGAAACGGATGTCGTGTACAAGAGGGTCAATACCAAGAACTTCAAGGGAGCCAAGGTACAACTCTTGAATATTGTCAGGCGATGGTTTTAGCGCTACTTGGAATTGGTAGTAGTGCTGAAGACGGTTAGGGTTTTCACCGTAACGGCCATCAGTAGGACGACGTGAAGGTTGTACGTAAGCTGTCGACATTGGCTCTGGGCCAAGCGCTCGTAGACAGGTCATTGGGTGAGAGGTACCCGCACCCACTTCCATATCTAGCGGTTGAACAATGGTACAACCATTTTGAGCCCAATAATCCTGCAGCGCGAGGATCATTCCCTGGAAGGTTTTGATATCGTATTTTTGCATAAGTCAGGTTCGCGCGATTCTCTTGTTACTCGTTAATTCGTCATCTATGCCGAGTTTTTCAACTCTAACAACGGCGATAAAGAGTAATTACGGTTGAATAAATTAACAATCTAGTATAACCAGATATTGAGCATGGGAGTAGAGCTAATCTTGATTAATTCGTGGGCGATTTTCTCCTTTAATGAATTTTTACCGCGTTATCTGCTGTATTTTTCCTTAAAGGGAGTTTTTGCCTGCTTTGGCTCTTGAGAAGCGCAACAAAGGTGGCTAGAATTGCGCCTGTCTTTGGGGAGTAGCTTACCTGATGAAGTTTCTGTTTCATCTGGTTCGTCCGTCAACATAATTGGTGCAAAATCACCATGGCGTTCGAGACTTGAAGCCTTTCAAGTTTAGCAAGACCTTAGACAAATCATCACGAACCGGGGTAGGGGCGTGAGGTTTGTCTTCGGTTAAAAATAATAATCCCTGCCCCAATGAGCATGTCGTGAGCGTTTTAGCTATTTCAATTACTACTGTAGCGTTAGCAGAAATTGGCGATAAGACCCAATTGCTATCTCTATTACTTGCAAGTCGTTACCGAAAACCAATCCCAATTATTGCAGCAATCTTTTTGGCAACTATTGCCAACCACGCTTTGGCTGCATGGTTAGGTGTGGTTGTCGCAGACTATCTATCACCTGAGATTTTAAAGTGGGTGCTGGTGGTCAGTTTTGTCGCGATGGCGGCTTGGGTTCTGATCCCGGACAAACTGGATGATGACGAGCAGATTTCTAATCGAGGCCCATTTATTGCCAGCTTTATCGCGTTCTTCGTTGCGGAGATAGGCGATAAAACTCAGATCGCCACTTCCATCTTAGGGGCACAATACGCGGATGCGTTAAGTTTGGTGATTATCGGTACCACAATCGGTATGCTGCTGGCGAATGTACCTGTGGTCCTGATTGGTAAATTGTCGGCCGACAAGATGCCTTTAGGACTAATCCGTAAAATCACCGCATTTTTGTTTATTGCTCTGGCAATAGGGGCTGCACTGTTCTGATTTTTTACACGTGAAATGATGTGAGTTATCAATCATTAGTGGCGTGCTGCGCGAGTTCAAACTCTGACTCAAAATCGTTCCGTTGCGTGACGGATGACATATAAGTGTCATACTTGTCATGGTAGTTTAATGGTGTGAATGATAGCGAGAGGGCAAGTTTATGCTTACACGTTACATGGGGATGTCCCCGAAGAGTCAGAGTTATTTATTCACTTTTGGTTTAGCGCTGTGTTTACTAGCGATGGTGCTAACTGATATGTGGTTACCGATTGTAGCAGGATCGTTCGTTCTTACTGGATTGACAGTAGAAGCGTGGATTCGTGTCGCTCACATCATTCCTATGCATGAAGAGATGCGGGCAATGAAGAAACAACTTAACAAGCTCCAATCAGAAGTTCGCACACTCGAATACGACGAATAAACAAACGGCAGCCAATATTGGCTGCCGTTTTTAGTTCGACCAGATTATTCCAATCCTTTCTTGATCAGGTACTGATACGGAACTTGCTCCGTTTGCGCCGCAACTAATTGGTGGTCCATAAAGCGGCAGAAACTCGGAATGTCTCGAGTCGTGGATGGATCGTCTGCTTTGACCAGCAAAATCTCACCATCTTGCATGTTGCGAATTGTCTTCCTGACCATCATCACTGGCTCTGGGCAGCGCAGTCCTTCCGCCTCTAATGTCTTGTTTGCCAGTTCAGGATTAAAGCTCATAGTGTGATTCTCGTAACTAACTGAGCGTTGAATTTTACTTTCGTTGAAAAAATATTCAATAACCACTTGGCAAACCGAATTTTTTGTTTTACCTTAAATTAACAATTTGGTAACAACTGGCAAGGGAGAGGCAATGTTAACAGCGTTAGACAGACTTACGATTTACTCAGTGCTGTGTTTTATCTCGTTTTGTGCATTGGTACTCAGGACGCCAGCTGACACCTCTTTGACGCCTCTTGTAGGCATGGTTGCCACTATTATTGGGATTTGGATCGAGATGCGCAGATGGTCTGGCGCATCTGAGCCAGAAAATTAGCGCTTCTTGCTTGGATCAGAATGCTTTTAATAACGCTCACCTATTTTTACCGACACTTCATTCCGACACTATCCCCATTTTTCTTGGGCTTCCCCGCTGAAAGGCGGGATTTTTTTTGCCTGAAATTAGGCGGTTAGTTATACATGTGTGACGTGTAACACAATAGGTGTCACACATGACCACAGTTAAACATACTATACAGCGCGGTGAGATGTTTCATTTCAATCATAGGATTGGAGGCATAGTTTACAGAAAGAGCTTAAAAACAGACTCTCCATCTACTTCTCGGCAATATGTATCTGATATCTTATCGTTTATCGAACAAGGTAAAGTATTAGGGGTATCAGTGGAAAAGGAAGATATTGACCAGTTTATTGAGATGTTAATCTCTAACAAAGTAAATGAAATTGTTAGACTAGGCAAAGCAGTCACTGAGCCTATGAGTGCAACAGCGAAGTCTTATTTCGACATCTGGTTTCATCAAACAAAATCTGCAAGAGATTACAACCTGATGGTTGAAGAAAGTAGCAGTAGTGCTCCTATTGATGTTGATATATCAACTCACCTACGTGATTCTCCTTCATATAATCAGTGGCTAACAGCAAGAATGGAGTCGGCTGCGAATCATAGCCCTCTTGTACAAGATTTATCTCAATGGGATGAAGGCGAGGGTTGGAGTATCAATGAAGACCATCAGTTCTATTGGGATTTCAGAGATTACACTTCTCATGCAAGTGAGTGGGAAAGTCATCTAGACCGTGAAGTAACTACACACGCAAAGAATCTCGCTAACGCATACAGTAAAGGTCATTCTGTACGTGCACGTATGGAGCTGGGGGAACTCAAGACCAAGTTTGCCCCGTTGTTAGCTTCCACTCCTCCCCCAGATCATCAGGTGGCACAACCCAATCCTGAACCTGAATCTACAGCACCGTTATTTGAGGATATGTTCGAGGATGTGAAGCAATATATTATTGAAGTTCGCAAGCTAAAACCCAAAACAGCCGAAAACAAAGCCGCAGCTTTTAAAGACTTTGTTCCAGCTTTCCAAGGGTTACCAATAGACCGTATTAGTTTCGAAGACCTAGAACAGATGTGGAATACGTTTGTTGGATTACCAAAATTAGACAAATTCTCTATAACAAAATACGGCATTGAGGGGGATAGCAAAGAAGATAAACGGCTATCTCGATGGGAGCTAGTTGCTAGTGGTGATATCGATGTTGATGAAGAAGATATGCTAAAGGCAAGTACATTTAATGACAAAGTTGCGTTTTTAAAAGACATCTTTATTACGGCAATGCGCAAAGGTTACATTACAACAAACCCGTTAGACATGGCTAACTTAGTAATACCAGAACATCGTAAGACGGCTCGATCACCATTACCAAAGACAACCGTAGCTGCTATTGAAAATCATGCTTTAGCCGTTCGTGATAGTTATTCTATGGCGATTTTAGTGATGATATACCATGGCATGCGCCCCAGTGAGATTACTTCATTAACCAAGTCTCAAGTGGTGACAGATGAAGATACTAAAGTTGTGTATTTCAACATTCTTTCCGGCAAGACAGCTAACGCTATTCGAAAAGTTCCAGTTCACGGCAAGCTACTGAAAGCGGGATTCATGGACTATGTGGATTCATGTTCTAATGAATTGTTTAAGTTCACTCGCCAGCATCTAACAAACTACTTCAATGTTAAGTTGCGCCCTATGTTCGATATCCCATCGAAGAATAGCGCAGGTGAGTTACAGAGCCTATATAGCCTGCGACATAACGTTATATCTCAGCTTGGTCATTTAAGTTCGGAGTTGAAATATAGATTAGTTGGTCATGGTACTAAGACCGTAACTACTAGCTATACATCTATTGAATTGGTAAAAGCACAGGAGATAATCAACAAAATACAACATTAGCCTTAGCACAAATAAATTAGATAGTCAATACAGGTTGCTTGCAAAATTTATTGATTAATGTTAATATGTCTGTATGGATTGGTTAATTAACTAGCCGACCTTAACAATTCGCACTCTTTTAGTGTTGCGATACGATTTGAATGCACTACCACCCTTTAGGGACGGTTGGTGTGTTCTTCTTTTATCTGAAATATAAGGAAATCTTATGTATACACCAGAAGCAGCAATGGTCTACTGCACTCAAAATCGACGCTTGCAACCAGTATTGGTTGTAATTCAGGCACTACTTGACGGTAAGACCGCAGAACAAATCATCCGTGAACAAATAGCACCAAGCCTTTCAATCCGCACCATTCAATATTACGCCAGCAAGTACCAACCAACACAGGAGTGTCACTAATATGAATCAAGAAATTATCAACGAATTAAACGAACGTTGTCCAATCAAGTTTGACCAAGAGCGATTAGATACACTCGAAGCCACCACCAAGATGCTGCATGAACGTGACGGGAAATACGTCAAAGAGTTTTATTCTTCTATCTATTACTTTCTCAACGATGTTCCGGAGAAGTTGAAACAAAAGTTTGTTCTTGTTTCTGATAAATACAGATTAGCTGGCGCAGGTATTAGCATTGTGTATGAGCTACCACCAGCGAAAGCGAAACAGAAATTAGCGGAATCATTAGACAAGGTACGAGTTGATTACCAAGCCGATATTGAAGCCAAACAGCAACGATGGATTGAAGAGCAAATTCAAAGTCTATTGGATGAAGAAAAAGCTCAAGCGTTAGCGGTCGCAGAAGCCAAAGAGCGTGAATTTAAGAAATCGCTACTAGATGCTTTCAAACAAGGATAAATAATACGATGAAATTAAATTTTTCAAACGATCTGTACAAAAACCTATTAGACGAAGCCAACCGTAAAAATATGCCATTAGCATCACTAATCACACAGGTTCTATACGAATTTACACAAAAATCTCACAGCAAGGAGAATGAATGTCAGGAATACCGCAAGAAGTAAAAGAGTTCATTTGCAAGTTAAAGTCAGAGGGCATATGCAGAGTAACAGATTCAAATAAAAACTATCTTTTCTGGAGTCCATACTCTCAGACCAAACAACCCTCTTGTTTTATCGAAAATGCCTTTAAATCCTCGTGTCCGAAGGCAGACCATGAATCTCATCTTGGTTATGTCATTAACTCATTACCGCTTATCACGGGTACATACTTTCGACCAGTTCAAGATAAATTCATACAGCTAGGTTTATTTGAAACTCGACTGAATACCTTCAAACCGTATAGAGTAAAAACAGATAGTGCCGATTGCCCTTTATTTCTTCAATTATTAAATCGGCTAGTTCCTGATTCAAAAGAACGTCATTATTTTACACAATGGCTTGCTCACCTTATCCAGCGACCAGATGAACGCCCGAGTATTGCTGTGATGCTAACCAGTGAGGAGGGTACGGGTAAAGGAGTGTTGTTTCATCACATCATATCACCGTTGGTTAGTCATCAGTCTAGGTTATGCGCCAGTTATGATGAATTCTTAGGTAAACATGCAACAGCATTAAGCGAAACACTCTTTGTAATGCTCGACGATGTTAAAAGCTCCAGTGATACAACTATCACCAAAATGAAGAGTAAGATTTCTGAGAAAACCGTTACCATTGAGAAGAAATATGAACAGCCGTTCAAGCAGGAATGTTTTGCCCGTATCCTTTTGGCAAGTAATGAAAGGCGTCCTCTGAAATTAGATAAAAATGATACAAGACGTTGGTTTGTTCCTCAGTACATTGAACATCAGCAGAGCAAAGAGGAGACTCAGAGCTTCATATCTACGTTACTAAACTGGCTCGATGATCCGATAGCTGGTGGACTGGATACAATATATAACTATCTGAGAGGATACGACCTAACGGATTTCAATCCATTTATTGTTGAACCAACAGAAACATTAAAATCAATGGTTGAAATGTCAGTTAGTTATCTTGAATCTCAGGTTGTCGAACATATCGACAATTCACCAGTATTCAAATTGAAAGAATTCTTACAACAGTTTGATGATTCACAAAAAGATATCGTGAAAAGCTTAATAACTAAGCACTGTAAGGAAACCAAGAACCTCAAAGATCCAATGAGTGGTAAATATGGCAGGTATTGGCAAAGAAGTTCATTGTCAGGAAAAGAAGCTCAGGACTATATCAACGCTCAGGTTCCACAAAAAATAATGCCGTTCTAAGACGCTTATAAATTAATTTGTCTTAGATAAGACATTAAGAAGACATTCTCACAAATCTTAGAGTCTAGTTGTGCCAAACCTTTCTGGTTCAATAAGGCAAAAAAGACATTTTCAATAACCACTCTATTAATAGCATAGCGAGTTTTCGTAGATAACTGGTGCGGTTTACCGTGCCTGTAATCTGGAAAGCGTAGCTATTGCTTCATAAGGATAACAATAATTATATGAATTATGATTCCAAAGAAGAAGAACAGTTTCATCAACGCCACCCAGAGTTAATTTTATGCTCAGGCAAACCGTACAATTTTACATTCTATGATAATGAAGGGACACCGTTTCGAGCATACCCCGATTTCTACAGTGAAAAGCTAGGCTGCTACATCGAATTCAAGTGCCACCAGCTCAACAATAAACTTGATAAACGATCGGCAGAAGCAGCTCATCAGAAACAGATAAATTATAAGGGCTATGATTGCCTCAAGTATCAACTAGATTACGGCTGGAATCATTCACTTCACAAACAAGCCAAAGTTCAATCTTCCTTAAAGTCTCTAGGTATTGAGATGATGGTTTTGTTCAAGAAAGGGACAAAATTGACAACCCAAGCCATTAACAAGATGAATGATAACGGCTTAAATTGGGTACTAGAAGAAGATTTGTTCTAGTTGAATGGTACGCGCACAAGCTCCTTGGTCGTTGTCATTTTAAACTCTGTAGTATTAGATTTCTGGTCATAATTTAAAGCCACTTTATCTTCAGTGCGCCAACGTCCCCATTTTTTTGAATCATTTAACCAGCCAGCCCAAACCATAGTTTCATTTCTACTGTCAATTTCACAGACATATGACCATTTAGTATTGTCATCTCTTCTTATGTAATCTACGTAGATTAGCCCTTGGTTGTCTTCTCTATCAAATCTGATGATACTTACAGGTCGGTGAAATAGTTGGCTTATATACGTTTTGCAAAGCTTTGCTTTTTGGGTAGTGGTGTAATCCTTAGCGCCAGAATTTACAGATGCGAATAGTAATCCGATCGCAAACATACCTCCAACAGCAAGCCATGCCTTGTTAGATGAGTTTTTACTTGATGTAGCGTCCGAACTAGCATCAAAGGTCGTGGGCTGTTCTCCGCTTTGCTGGTTATTACCATGCTTGAGAAAATCTTCGAATAGTACGGTGTAGCAGTCTTCTTTCATCTTGGCAGTAAAAGATTGCTTCGTCCTGAGTGTGAATTTTACATAATGATCTTTACCAATTGTTTCTACCTTGCTGAGTTCGACAATCTCATTGATTGGGATAACCATCATCCCGTCAGCATTCTTAGTTAATTTGTGGTCATGATATTGCCACTTCCCTGATTTTAGATCACCACTAACTATCTCGATTTCTATCATTTACAATTTCCCTTGCTCAACCGCATGCTACCTAGTAGAAAAATTAGACTTAGACTAAATTTTTGACGCATTGTAAGCTTTAACTATATGAAAATAAATGGCTTATCTGGATTTAAGAGCACCGAGTGATAGTAACTTATCCTACCTAAAATACTAAAGCAGTGCTTGAACAGCTTTACCAATAGTACCTAATACAGAACGAATAATTTTTTGAAACAATATTAATAGCCCCATACCCAATATAAAGCCAATCCATACAAATTCACTGTCACCAGAAGGGAACATAGTGTCATACTTGAAGACTACACTGTAAGAGATATACACGTAGATCAGACCAAAAATGAAATCAACCACACCTCTTAATGTCTTTTCTAAGTTAAAACGGTTATTGCCAATGATGTCAGTAGCTTCGTTCCCTTGGTTACAAGGATGTGTTGGACACCCACAGTTTGGACAAGACGGAGCTTTATCTGAGAACTCCTTACCACACTCATTACAAGTTATTAATGCCATAGCCAATGATTCTATTTAGTAAACTTATATAGAATATACATCAATTTGCTTAACTATCCCCTCTTGCTATGTCACATTCTCCAGAATTTTTTTAAAGATGTGTTTTTATACAAAAGCCTTGGTATAGCAAGCTTTACGTGCCACTCTGCTATCATATTAAATACAATTAATTCCTATCTTTTAGGCTTGATCTTATGACTTACTGATAGATGTCTATCATTTAGGTTGTTGACAACTCATACGATAGAATTATCATAAGGGCTACTATATGATAGATAGGAAGTTGAAAGATGATTTACGGATATGTTCGAGTCAGTACCGATACACAGCACACTGATCCACAAAAAAGCGAGATTACTGCGAAGTATCCTGAAGCAAAAATACACACTGATGTAGCCAGTGGTAAGAGTTTGGAGCGTCCACAGCTAACAGAGTTACTTGGTAAAGTTAAGAAAGGGGATAAGATAGTTATTCGAGAATTAAGTCGTCTCGGACGTTCTCAGGGCGAATTAATGACACTGATAGAGGAATATCAAAAGAAAGGGGTTGAGTTTGAAATCTTGAATATCGGTGTAGACACATCTTCAGTATCAGGAAAGATGGTATTAGGAATCTTAGCTAGTGTTTCCCAAATGGAACGTGAGTTAATGTTAGAACGTCAAGCTCTAGGTATCGCCAAAGCTAAAGCAGAAGGTAAATATAAAGGCAAACAGCAAAGTCCTGAAACTATCAAGAAGTGTAAAGAGGCATTGAAGTATGTAGACAAGGGCATGAGCAAAGAGAAAGCTTGTAAAGCCGTTGGGGTAGGTATCGCAACGCTTTATCGTTACATCAAAGCAGCCTAGGATATTTTAAACAAAGGCTCCATGACTAGCACAGTATATTCGTGCCACTAAGCGAAGCCCGCAAGATATTTCCCTTAATATCTCCACCAAGAAGCACCACCAGCAATGGGTTGGAAGCTTTATAATTTGTACACAATGTCGTATTGTTATGTAACACATATCTATAAACCCACACGTCCCACGGAAACTATCCGCTGAAAGGCGGGATTTTTTTTGCCTAAAGAGTACAATTTACCCAAACACATACAAAATAAGTGGCTAATTCGTGGAACTGGAAGATATCTATCGCCGAGATTTAAATTTACTGGTTGCGTTGCGAGTACTGATAGAAGAAAACAGTGTCAGTAAGGCGGCAACACGTCTGAACTTGAGTCAATCGGCAATGAGTCGTGTGCTTGGTCGTCTACGTGACTTGTTGGGAGACCCGCTGTTTACTCGTCAGGGACAGCATTTGATCCCAACTCAGAAAGCGTTAGAGATCGATCGCTCATTGGGCGAACCATTAGAGTCTTTACGTCAGTTGTTATCTCCGGTTGAGTTTGACCCATTGCAATGCGTGCAGACTTTCAACATCGTGACCACCGACTATGCCATGCAAACGATCTTACCGTTCGCTTTGCCGAGAATTTACCAAGAAGCGCCAAACGTGTCTTTCAACTTCTTACCACTGCAACACGACCGTTTATCAGATCAGCTCACTTATGAAGGTGCAGACTTAGCGATTTGTCGCCCGACAGGCCCGGTGGAGCCTCTACGCAGTGAAGTGTTGGGGCGAGTGGGGGTGCTGTGTATGCTTTCAAAACAGCATCCATTAGCGGATAAAGAAATGAGCTTGGATGATTATCTGAGTCATCCACATGCCATGATCGCCATCAGTGATGGTGTTAAGGCACTGATCGAACAAGCTTTGATGGAGAAACCTAAGCGTAAAATGGTTCTGCGGGCTTATCATTTAGAAGCCGCATTGGCGATCATGGATACCTTGCCAATTATCATCACAGTGCCAGCGGACTTGGCGTATCTGGTTGCCGAGCGTTATGACTTGGTGGTGAAACCGTTACCATTCCAATTCACGCCGTTTGAATACTCGATGATTTGGCATGCGCGTTGCGAGCATTCTCCTGCTCAAGAATGGTTAAGAACGATTGTGCGTGAAGAGTGTAGCCGTCTGATAGCTAAACGTATCGAAGATATGGGACTGAACTGCTAACAAAAAAGAGCCAGCAATGCCGGCTCTTCGTCTGTTTACACTGAGTCAGTGTTTATAGCTTGATAACCACACGACCCGTTACTTGACCGTTGGTGATGTCTTCTGCATATTTCGGTGCTTCAGCAAGAGCAACTTCAGTACACGCTTGCTCGAAGTAGCTGTCTGGTAGTAGCTCGACCAGCTTTTCCCATGCAGCGATACGTTTCTCTGTTGGGCACATTACTGAGTCCACACCTTGTAGGCGAACATTACGTAGGATGAACGGCATCACTGTGGTTGGTAGATCAAAACCACCTGCAAGACCACAAGCTGCAACTGCACTGTTGTAATCCATTTGCGCCAATACTTTTGCTAGTACTTTGCTGCCTACAGTATCAACCGCACCTGCCCATACTTGTTTTTCAAGCGGACGTGCTGGTTCTTCAAATTCAGTACGGTCGATGATGCGGCTAGCACCTAGTTTTTCAAGTAGCGGGCCGTTTTTCTCTACACGACCTGTCACTGCAGCAACTTTGTAGCCAAGCTGTGCTAGAAGCGTTACTGCTACTGAGCCTACACCGCCACTTGCGCCAGTTACTAGGATTTCGCCATTTTCAGGTTTGATGCCTGCATCAAGCAGTGCTTGAACACACAGCATACCAGTGAAGCCAGCAGTACCAACCATCATTGCTTTCTTGCTGTCTAGACCTTTTGGTAGTGGTACTAGCCAATCCGCTTTTAGACGAGCACGCTGAGACATACCACCCCAGTGGTTTTCACCCACGCCCCAGCCAGTAAGGACAACTTTGTCACCAACTTGGTAGCGGTCGTCTTCTGAGCTTACTACCGTACCTGCTAGGTCAATACCTGGCACCATCGGGAAGTTACGGATGATTTTACCTTTACCTGTGATCGCAAGACCGTCTTTGTAGTTTAACGATGAGTAATCAACGTCAATCAGAACGTCGCCTTCAGGCAGTTGTGTTTCATCGATTTGCTCGATGTTAGCGATAGTACGTTTGTCTTCTTGATTTAGAACTAGAGCATTAAACATAAGGTTCTCCGATTGTGCGGTAGCATGACTCTGGGTCACATGCAGCAAGATATCAACTGGTCTAAGTGTATGTCTTCTTTGTCTATGAATAAAATGAAACTTGAGCATTTAATGTATGCTCTTCATGCATGTTTGATGTAAAACAAAGGGCGACATCAATTGTCGCCCTTAAGTGTAATACTAAAAATTTTAGTACTAGTTCATTTGCTTATGATTGTTGGCTCGATCACTACAACAACGTCTTGAACTGTTATGGTCGTTCAAATACTGTCGCAATGCCCTGACCCAAACCGATACACATGGTGGCCAGACCGTATTTCGCGTCTTTCGCTTCCATTAGGTTGATCAACGTTGTTGAGATACGTGAACCAGAACAGCCTAGTGGATGACCCAATGCTATCGCACCACCGTTAAGGTTGACCTTCTCATCCATAACATCAAGCAGGCCTAAGTCTTTAGCACACGGCAGAGACTGCGCGGCAAATGCTTCGTTTAGCTCAACCACATCCATGTCTTCAATTGAAAGACCGGCACGCTTGAGCGCTTTTTTCGTCGCAGGTACAGGACCGTAACCCATAATAGAAGGATCGCAGCCCGCAATGGCCATGCCTTTAATACGTGCACGAATCTTCAAACCAAGCTCATTGGCTTTCTCTTCGCTCATGATCAACATCGCTGATGCACCATCGGACAGAGCCGATGATGTACCGGCTGTTACTGTACCGTTTGCTGGGTCGAACACTGGGCGAAGTTGAGATAGACCTTCAACGGATGTTTCAGGGCGAATCACTTCGTCGTAATCCAGAGTGAACAGTGTGCCATCTGCTGCGTGGCCTTCAATTGGTAGAATTTCGTTTTTAAAACGACCCTCTACGGTTGCTGCGTGCGCACGAGCGTGAGAGCGAGCGGCAAACTCGTCTTGTTGCTCACGGCTAATACCATGTAATTTACCAAGCATTTCAGCCGTTAAGCCCATCATGCCCGCAGCTTTTGCTACGTTCTTTGACATACCTGGGTGAAAGTCTACACCGTGGTTCATTGGCACATGCCCCATGTGCTCAACGCCACCAATTAGGCAGATTTCAGCATCGCCAGTCATGATGGCACGTGTACCGTCGTGAAGCGCTTGCATTGATGAACCACACAAGCGGTTAACCGTCACGGCGCCAATTTCAATCGGCAGGCCCGCGAGTAGCGCGGCATTACGTGCAACGTTAAAGCCTTGCTCTAGTGTTTGCTGTACACAGCCCCAGTAGATGTCTTCAATCTCGCTTGGGTTCACTTGTGGGTTACGCGCAAGAATGCCTTTCATTAGGCGCGCAGATAGATCTTCTGCTCGTGTATGACGGAAAGCACCACCTTTAGAGCGACCCATTGGAGTACGTAGACAATCGACTACGACAACATTTCTTGTTTGATTAGTCATTTTAGAATCCCTCCTTAGATAGAACCTTGCTGTTGTGCACCGTAAAAGCTTTCACCTTTCGCCGCCATATCAATCAGCATTTGCGGTACTTGGTACATCGCACCTAGCTCGGCGTGTTGTTTTGCCATTTCAACGTATTCAGCAATACCCACGCTGTCTAGATAGCGGAATACGCCACCGCGGAATGGAGGGAAACCAAGACCATAAACCAGTGCCATATCCGCTTCTTGTGGAGTGGCAATGATGCCTTCTTGTAGGCACAGCACCACTTCGTTGATCATTGGAATCATCATACGTTGAATGATGGTCTGATCGTCAAAGTCCTGCTTATCGGCACAAACGTCAGCAAGTACCGGTAAGATCGCTTCGGAGAAGGTTTTCTTCGGCTTACCTTTTTTATCTATGGTGTAGCTGTAGAAGCCATTACCATTTTTCTGACCATATTTGTCTGCTTCGAACAGTGCATCAATCGCATCACGACCTTGTTTACCCATACGCTCAGGGAAACCGTCAGCCATCACAGCTTGTGCGTGGTGCGCGGTATCAATGCCGACTACGTCAAGCAAGTACGCCGGTCCCATCGGCCAGCCAAACTTACGCTCCATGACTTTGTCGATTTTCGTAAAGTCAGCACCATCACGAAGTAGCATGCTGAAGCCGCCAAAGTATGGGAACAATACGCGGTTAACGAAGAACCCTGGGCAGTCATTAACGACAATTGGTGATTTGCCCATTTTCGCAGCATACGCCACAACACGATTGATGGTTTCATCAGAGGTGTGCTCACCACGGATGATCTCAACAAGAGGCATACGATGCACTGGGTTGAAGAAGTGCATACCACAGAAGTTTTCTGGGCGTTTTAGTGATTTTGCCAATAGGTTGATAGGAATCGTCGAGGTGTTTGAGGTGATAACGGTGTCGTCACCGACATGGGACTCAACTTCACTCAAAACTGCTGCTTTTACTTTCGGGTTTTCAACGACAGCTTCAACAATCACATCAGAGTTTTCAATACCTGCGTAATGTAAGCTCGGTGTGATTGACGCTAAAATACCCGCCATCTTAAAGCCATCAATGCGACCGCGAGATAAGCGTTTATTCAGCAGCTTAGATGCTTCAGTCATGCCTAGGTCGAGCGACGCTTGCGCGATGTCTTTCATTAAGACTGGCACACCTTTTAGCGCTGATTGGTAAGCAATGCCGCCACCCATGATACCTGCACCTAATACGGCTGCACGTTGCGTGTCTTTACTTGCTGACTTCGCTGCTTTTTTCGCAATGCCTTTGATGTATTGATCATTAAGGAATAGGCCAACGAGTGATTTTGCTTCTTCCGATTTAGCCAATTTCACGAAGTGCTTACGTTCAATGTCTAACGCTTCATTACGTGCAAAGCGAGCACCTTCTTCAATCGTGATAACGGCTGTCATTGGGGCAGGGTAGTGAGGACCTGCTTTTTGTGCCACCAGACCCTTCGCCATGGTGAAGCTCATCATTGATTCAAGCTTACTCAGCGTTAGAGGCGATGTTTTCTGTGCTCGGCGTGCTTGCCAGTCAAGTTTCTCATTAATTGCAGAGTTAAGAGTTTGTAGTGCTGATTCGTATAAAGCATCAGTCTCTACAACAGCATCGAGTAAGCCAATTTTCAATGCTTCATCAGCTCGGCATGCTTTACCTTGGGTTATGATTTCCATTGCGCTGTCTGCGCCAATAACGCGAGGTAAGCGTACACAACCACCAAAGCCCGGCATGATTCCCAGTTTCGTTTCTGGTAGGCCGATGCTGGTGGTTTTGTCACCAATACGCATGTCTGTTGCTAGCACACATTCACAACCGCCACCAAGAGCGTGGCCTTTGATCACTGAGATGGTCGGAACGGGTAAGTCTTCTAATTTGTTAAAGATGCTATTAGCAAATTGCAGCCATTGGTCGAGCTCGGCATCCGTTTTAGCAAACAGACCTAAAAACTCGGTAATGTCTGCGCCTACAATGAATGCGTCTTTATCTGAAGTGAGCAACAACCCCTTGAGGCCTTGATGGGCAATGAGCGCATCAAGAGCTTTATCTAGCGATTCTAATGTCGCTAGGTCGAGTTTGTTGACGGATTTTGGAGAGCAGAAGCTTAGCTCTGCAATATCATCTTGTATTTCCTTTACCTGTAGGGTTTCGGCTTGGTAAATCATTGTCTATCTCCATGACATACAATCGTGGATTGTCTGTATACCTATTTCAACGACGCCGTGTACCTCGGCAAATAGGTATCGAGGAAGTCGTTTTATTTTTGTTCTGGTTTGACCAGTAAGGTTAGTTTGGATCGTGGATTGTTTAATTTCAATACATTTTTTAAACAAGTGTTTAACATTGTGCGCTGTGGCAGATCTTATGCGACGGGTAAATCACACTCGTGATAGACTTCAGGCAAATAGACATGAATCCATAATCCTATGAATGACAAGCCTTATCTGATTCCAGCAGAGCCCGCTCAATTTGAAGAAGAAATTAAAAAGAGCGTCTTCATTACTTATTTGGCACACACGCCAAGTATCGAAGCTGCAAAAGCATTTGTTGATCAAATCAAAGCTAAACACGCTGATGCTAGACATAACTGTTGGGGCTTTGTTGCTGGTCGACCAGAAGATTCGATGAAGTGGGGCTTTAGTGATGATGGAGAACCTTCAGGGACGGCAGGCAAACCAATCCTGGCGCAGCTGTCTGGATCTGGGGTGGGGGAGATCACGGCTGTGGTCACGCGATACTCTGGTGGAATCAAGTTAGGTACAGGCGGCTTGGTTAAAGCGTATGGGGGTGGGGTTCAACAAGCGCTCAAGCTGCTTCAAACTATTGAGAAAAAAATAACCACAAAGCTCAGACTAACGTTAGACTATGGGTTTATGCCTATCGCACAATCAATCATGCCGCAATTTGGTGCGATAGAAGTCGAGGCTGAATACAGCGATCAGGTCGTATTAGTGGTGGAAATTGAGCTTCGAGAAGTGAGCGCGTTTACCCAAGCAATCATCAATAAAAGCGGGGCAAAGGCAATTGTCACTCCGCTAGACGGACAATAATGAAAAACAGGAAGCAACAGGGACAGCTTCGCTAGTCAATTTATCCATGCAATTTCGTTCAATTATTCGAATCGTCGGGCTACTGCTCGCACTCTTCAGTGTCACTATGCTTGCGCCAGCACTCGTTGCGCTGATCTATCGAGATGGTGCTGGTGTGCCTTTTGTCACGACATTTTTTGTTCTGCTGTTTTGTGGGGCCGTTTGTTGGTACCCAAACCGCAGGTATAAGCACGAGCTTAAAGCTCGAGATGGCTTTCTTATTGTCGTCTTATTCTGGACAGTACTTGGCAGTGCAGGCTCGATCCCCTTTCTCATTGCTGACAATCCGAACGTCTCAGTGACAGATGCGTTTTTTGAATCGTTTTCTGCTCTCACGACGACCGGGGCGACCGTTATTGTTGGTTTGGATGAGTTACCTAAAGCGATTCTATTCTATCGACAGTTACTGCAGTGGTTCGGCGGTATGGGAATCATCGTATTAGCGGTGGCGATTTTGCCAGTACTTGGCATCGGTGGTATGCAGCTTTACCGCGCCGAGATCCCAGGTCCAGTCAAGGATACTAAAGTGACGCCGCGCATAGCAGAAACTGCTAAGGCGCTTTGGTACATCTATTTGAGCCTGACTATCGCCTGTGCTTCGGCTTTTTGGTTAGCTGGTATGACGCCATTTGATGCCATCAGTCACAGCTTTTCCACCATTGCCATTGGTGGCTTCTCTACCCACGATGCCAGCATCGGATACTTTGATAGTTACGCGATTAACCTGATTACGGTGGTTTTTCTGCTTATATCTGCATGTAATTACACACTGCACTTTGCTGCATTTGCATCAGGTGGCGTACATCCCAAGTATTACTGGAAAGATCCTGAGTTTCGCGCCTTCTTGTTTATTCAAGTGCTGCTATTTATCATTTGCTTTCTATTATTACTGAAACATCACTCTTACACATCGACATACGATGCTTTCGATCAGGCTCTGTTCCAAACTGTATCAATATCCACAACAGCGGGCTTTACGACAACAGGTTTTGCGGATTGGCCGCTCTTCTTACCTGTGCTGTTATTGTTCTCTTCCTTTATAGGTGGTTGTGCTGGTTCAACAGGCGGCGGCATGAAAGTGATCCGTATCCTGCTTCTTACCTTACAAGGTGCGCGTGAACTAAAACGTTTGGTGCACCCTCGTGCGGTTTACACCATCAAAGTGGGTGGCAGTGCCCTACCGCAACGTGTTGTCGATGCAGTTTGGGGTTTCTTCTCCGCATACGCATTGGTATTTGTGGTTTGTATGTTGGGGTTGATTGCAACAGGAATGGATGAGCTCAGTGCGTTCTCGGCGGTGGCTGCGACTCTGAACAACCTCGGTCCTGGCTTGGGAGAAGTAGCGCTGCACTTTGGTGATGTTAACGACAAAGCAAAATGGGTATTGATAGTTTCTATGCTGTTTGGTCGTTTGGAAATCTTTACCTTACTTATTCTACTTACGCCGACGTTTTGGCGTAGCTAAGGGGAAATCGTGGCAAAAGCATTATTTCTATACTCTTCCCGCGAAGGGCAGACTAAAAAAATTCTCCACTATATAGATGAACAACTTCCAGACTTCGATTGTGAGCTGGTGGATTTACATAATGTCGAGACGATTGACTTCAGCCAATACGACAGAGTATTGATAGGCGCCTCTATTCGCTATGGCCATCTTAATAAAAAGCTATACCAGTTTATTGAGCGAAACCTCAATCAATTGGAGCAAAATAAAGTGGCATTTTTCTGCGTAAACCTAACCGCTCGTAAAGAGGACCAAGGAAAGGATACACCTGAAGGTAGTGCCTACATTCACAAGTTCCTAATTAAGTCGCCTTGGAAACCAACGCTAATAGGTGTTTTTGCTGGTGCACTTTATTACCCACGTTACAGCTGGTTCGACAGAACTATGATTAGGTTCATTATGTCGATGACGGGTGGCGAAACTGATACGACCAAAGAGGTGGAGTACACCAATTGGGAAAAAGTGGCTCTTTTCGCAGATAAATTCAGAGAACTGTAGAAATAACGTGCTCTTTTGACCGCTTTTGATGCAAATTTATCCGAACGATAAAAAAATCAAAAAAAACGAGAAAAAGGGCTTGCCAATGTGATCGCAATCTCTATAATGCCACCTCGCTGACACGGCAACGCTTCGAAGCTTAAGTTTCGAAAGTAAGAAGCCAAGTTAGCAAGCCAAATTAGCCAAGCGGAAACGCTTGAAGAAAGTTTGAAAAAAGTGATTGACACTAAACTTTAACTCGCTAAAATGGCCGTCCTGTTTTGAGCAAAGCTCAACAGGAAAGCTCTTTAACAATATAGACCTATCAATCTGTGTGGGCACTCGTTGATGATAATCCAATTAGAAGCTTCGGCTTCAAATTAGGTTTCAATGAAACGAAGTGACCAATCAAGTCTTCGGACTTGGCACAGTCAATTCATTATCGTTCTGTT
>NZ_JAWOUY010000024.1:0-83809 GCF_033339635.1 Vibrio sp. 2092
GCCGCCAGCGTTCAATCTGAGCCATGATCAAACTCTTCAATTTAAGATTTTGTTCGGCTCAATGAATACTGAACATTACATAAGTAATGTTTGAATTGACTGTGCTGAATCCGAAGATTCAATGGTCACTTCGTTTCATTGAAACCTAATTTGATACCGAGGTATCTAATTGGATTATCATCAACGAGTGCCCACACAGATTGATAGGTCTATATTGTTAAAGAGCTTGCTTTGCGAGAAGTTTTTCTCTCAAAGCGGAGGAGCATTCTAGCGATTTAGTTGTTAGTGTCAAACACTTTTTTAAACTAATTTTTTGTAGAAGCTTTTTACCTCTTCGACCCTACTAAAGCCTTGTGGCGTCTGCCGTGTCGATGGATGCGCATTATAGGGAGAAGATTTTCTTTGGCAATACTAAAAATGCATTTTTTCTAAAAAAACATGCCAAATGGATACTTTCCATCCAACCCTAAAATTACCCAGAAATAACACTCAGGATTTATACAATTTACCCACAAAAAGCTGTGGATAACTACTCATCACTATCAAAGAAATAAGAAATACGCGAACGCGGATTTAGATACTCTTTTACTTTATCCGGTAATTTTGACGGATGAATCGCGTTAACTATCTTTATATCTTTTGAGGCAAGATCAATGATTGGCGCTTGCGTCCTTGGTACTGATGGATCGTAAACCAAGACATTCGGGAATAATAAATGCGATGCATTCACTGAGATAACCAGGCCGACCATATTATTAGAAAGCTGAACTACGGTACCCGGAGGAAACACGCCCATAAACTTAATTAGGATGTTCAGGTTCTCTTCTTTATATAGGTGTTTACAGTTCTTATATAAATGAGAGAGTGCGGTATAAGGAATCTTTTGATCTGAGACTATCGGTGTATGACACAAGTTATCAAACGCATTGGCTACAGCAATAATTTGAGCAAACTCGTTGATCTCATCTCCTTTCAGGCCTTTAGGATAACCAGACCCATCTCTTAGCTCATGGTGCTGCGCGATCACAATTCTCGCGACTTCGGGAAAAGCCTCGATTTGACTCGCAAGATCGACGCCATATTTAGTGTGCAACTTTAAGTAGTTGGTTTCTGGCTCTGTTAGAGGTAGTTGCTTTCTTAATATTGCAGTCGGGATTTTTATTTTCCCGATATCATGGAATAGTGCGGAGAAGGAAAGCTCTTTCAACTGTGCTGCTGAGTACCCTTTAGCACGGCCAATCATCATCGAGATAACAGCCACGTTCAATGAGTGGAAATAAATATCTTCAAACTCATTTTTTCCGTTCATCAGATGTAACGTAACATTATCATCGCACATTAACTTCTCGACGATATCTTCAATAAGAAGCTTTGCTTCATCAACTGCTGCTGTCGGACGGTTACGGATTTTAGTCATGACTGAACGCATACGTGCCAGAGAGCGCTCAAACTCTTTTTCACACTGAATCACGCGTCGACGGTATGCACTTAACTTTTCTATGCGGTTCTGTTTTTCTTGCCACATTTTTTGAGTTTCATGATCTAACGACGCTTCATTTGTTACTCTGTCAGCTTGTCTTTGATCAACAGGGAGTGGAACGGCATCGCTTTGCTCTGGATTAAAGTAAACGAACTTTACGCCGAGGTGGCGGATCATCTCGACTTGCTCTTGGTCTTTAATCTTAAAGCTATTGAGTAGAAAGGGGTGATCGTTCCACTTTAGCGGAAGACGGATATGTAATCCGGGTTGAATACGATCGACCGTTAGTTTAATGGCTGCCACTTATTCACTACTGATTTATATTTCTTAAGAGAGTTAGAATACTAGTAAATTTTGTGAATAAATTCATCAGTAACTATCAAAACATCAAACCGTTATTTCTAAGCGACTCACTTAATTAGATAGAAGTAAGCTACTTTAAGGAGCGATCTGCTTTGCGTATTTTAAGCTTGGCCTCGAACACTGGCTTTTCTATTACTTCTTGATCTTTGACTAGCCCCATTAACGTTTGTACCGCTACACGGGCCATGTCACTGATAGGAAAGTGCACTGCTGATACTGTAGGGTAAAGACTTTCACAAAGATCAACACTGTCAAAGCTAGTTAATGAGATTTGCTCTGGTACAGAAATACTGTGCTCGTGTAAGTACTGCATTGCGCCAACCGTCATTTCTTCACTGCACGAAAAGACAGCCGTCACATCAGGGTGTCGTTGTAAAATTGCAGCCATTGCATCATAACCACTTTGCCGACCATAATTCCCTTCTTCACACCAGCTTTCATCAATATCTATACCAGCATCCTTCATTGCATCAATATACCCAAGCTTTCTCAATACACTGTTATGACGTTGGGATGGACCGGCAATACAAGCAATCTTTCGATGACCACCAGCTAAAAGGTGCTCAACGGCAATACGGCTTGCATGATGATGGTTAAAGGTAACACAACGCTCTTCTATTCCTTCCACGTAGCGATCCAGAAGAACGAAAGGTGTTGGCTGTTTAGCTAATTCACGTAAGTCATCATCTGACAAATAACGACTATGAAGTACATAGCCGTCACAACGTAAATCATTAAAACGCTGAATTGCCTCTTTTTCACCTTGTGCAGAATGATGGCCTTGAGCTGTAATCAAAAACTTCTTATGAATATCCAGCTCGGTCTGAACCTGCTCCATCATCTCGCCAAAGAAGCCCCCCGTATAGTAAGTCACCAATAACCCAACCATATTACTGGATGAGGTTGCGAGTGAACGAGCAATTGCACTAGGACGATAATTCAATTGCGCCATAGCTTGCTCTACTTTTTTTCGAGTTTCCTCGCGAAATTTCCCCTCTCCATTAATAATTCGAGAAACGGTAGAGCGATTTACACCGGCGAGTTCGGCTACATCTTTAATCCTTGCCATAATGCTATTGGGTCCAACTGCAATTGTTATTAAATATTCGTTTGTGTAGAACGGCTGCCAGCAATTCGTAAGGTGCTATAGGGGGCGAAGCTGGCAGCCTTTAATCATACACCGACCATTTGATTGGTAGAAACAAGCTCAGAGTAATCCGTGACAGTTATGCCATGATGAGCTAACTGTTCTTTTAAAATGGGAGAGGTAAGAACTTGTAACTCTAGCTCTCGCTGAAGCGCATAGCCACTCTTTAAGATAAGCGCCTGATCGGCCTCTGCCGGGTGGCACATCACCTCAACCAAGTCATAGTCAGCTTTTAAGCTCAATAGATGTGCCATTAAGCCATCCAAGCTCACTTTTTGATCATAAAACTCATCAGTAAAGATATACCTGATTGTCATCGATTCTTGACACAAGCCAGTGCCCCGCAGTGGCACTCTGTATTCATTCGCTACTTCTTTAATAACGGGCAAAATTTGAGGGTGAGTATGCGCGTGATGATGGCTATCTAAGTGGCTTAGCTCTAACCCAAGCGATAAAAAATGTTCCACCTGAGCTTTTGCTTCATCATAAATGACCTGAGTTTCGAAGTCCTGCTTACTCCAAAGTTCGTCATAGTTGATAAAGTGCGCTCGGCCGTTGGTCAAGTTAGGATGCTTCGTTATAGGCACACCTGCTGTAAACCTAAGATGAACGCCAATTTTCAAGTCTGGATTATGGCGAGCTAGTTCTAAGGCATGTTGCTCAGCATCCATACCCACCATCATGGTGGTTGAATGAACCACACCTTGCTGATGAGCTTTAACGATGCCGCTATTTACACCTCTCGTTAAACCAAAATCATCAGCATTAAAAATGACTTTCATCGGCGCCCTTCCTTGTCTTACAACGTCGTTAGTTTAAATTGAGGTAAATACGGAGCGTTCACCGCTAGGATATCATCCAGGATTGACTTGGCGCGGCCAATGTCAGGCACCAATGGGTTATTGGTTAATGCCATAAGCGCCTTGTCATAATTACCTTCGACAGCAGCTTCTATTGTTAGCTGCTCATACGCTTTAACTTGATGGAGTAATCCTTTGATATTGTTTGACAACTCGCCAACCGCAAGAGGTTTCGCCCCCCAGCTACCAATCACGGCACTACATTCAATCACAGCATCGTCAGGTAGGCCGTTGATCGCTCCATTATTTAAAACGTTAACAACATGAATACTATTACGATTGTTATAAATTGAATCAACTAGGTTCAGTGATGCATCAGAATAATAAGCACCACCCCGCTCCTCTAACTCTTTCGGCTTATGATCGAGGGTAGGATCTTGATAGAGCTTAAATAGCGCATTTTCTGTTTCCATTACCTGCTCAGCACGAGTGCCTTTTTCATCGGCACTTTGTTTCTCTTCAGCAAGCATGGCATCAGTTTGGTAGAAGTAACGATGATAAGGACATGGTATCGCCCCCAGTGCTTTTAGAAATGCCGGATCCCACGGCTCTTCCCAGATATTCTTCATACTGAAGTTGGCACCATCACCGACTTTCTCTAATACCGTTTGAGTAATATCTTCCCCATTGAGCCATGCTTTGTGTACCCACACGAGATGGTTTAACCCAGCAAACTCAAGTTGCAGCTCTTTTGGCTCGCACTCCATCATTTCTGCAATCATCATTTCCATTGAAACGGGCACATTGCATAAACCAATACTCTTTACTTTGGTGTACTTACTGACCGCTTCGGAAACTAAACCCGCTGGGTTGGTGAAATTGAGCATCCATGCGTTTGGAGCCAACTCTTCAATGTCTTTACAGATATCCAGAATGACCGGAATGGTTCGCAGTGCTTTAGCAAAACCACCAGGGCCCGTTGTTTCTTGGCCGATGACGTCGTACTTGATTGGGATTCGCTCATCGTTAGCGCGTGCAGCAAGGCCACCAACACGAAACTGCGTCATCACAAAATCCGCATCTTTTATCGCAGCACGGCGATCGAAACCGGCTTTTATCTCAATTTTTGCTCCGGCTTTATCGACCATTCGCTGAGCCAATCCTTTGATGATCTCAAGCTTCTCAGCTCCTGACTCAATGTCCACAAAATGAATCTTCTTAACGGGTAAATATTCTAAGCGCTTAATAACCCCTTCAACCAATTCCGGGGTATAGCTACTACCACCGCCAATAATGGCAAGTTTGATCGCCTCTCTAGACATTTTCATCCCCCTTTATTTGTTCGAGTTTTTTTTGTTCAGTGCGACGATTTCTACAGCCATCTCTTGAGCCAAAATCGTAGTCATTAGGTGATCTTGAGCATGCACCATCACTAACGTCATCGGGACTTTCCCTTCTCCCTGATCTTCTTCAATAAGCTGAGTCTGTATTAAGTGGGCTTTATTAATGCACTCTCTTGCTTGAGAGAGCTTCTCATCAGCCGCTTCAAAATCTTGTTCTCGAGATAAACGCAATGCCTCGTAGCTTAAACTTCTGGCTTCACCAGCATTGCAAATGATCTCCATTACAACCAATTCTTGTTCCATCATTTTCTCTCCGAAAATCGGGCCGCGGTAATTGCGGCCCATTAAGCACAGTTAAGCAGTAACGCCTTCGCCTGACGGCTGCGTGTCACCTTTAGTTTCCTTCGTCGTTGGTAGTTCTTGCTCCAACATTTGCTTCTCAAACATTTTGAAGAATGGGAAGTAGATGATTAGATCAAGAATTAATAAACCAATGACGAGCAATACTGGCGCAAAGGTCCAACCGCTACCCCACGAAGCACCTATCAGTGCCGGTGTTGTCCAAGGTGTTGTAGCGACACCCATACCCACAAAGCCGACATGCACAGCAAAATACGCAATCGTAGCGTTGATGACTGGAGCGAAGACGAACGGGATAAACAAGGTCGGGTTCATCACAACTGGGCTACCGAAGATCACAGGTTCGTTGATTTGGAAAAAGCCAGGCACCGCACTCATTCGACCAATGCTCTTAAGGTGAACAGAACGGCTAAACGACATCAGCATAACAAGAGCAAGTGTTGCACCAGAGCCGCCAATAAAGATGTAAAAATCCCAGAACGGTTGAGTAAATACGTTTGGAATCGGTTCACCTGCAACAAAGGCTTCAATGTTGGCACCAATGTTGGTCAAAAAGATTGGAGAAAGCAGTCCAACAACAATTGCAGCACCATGAATACCCGCAAACCAAAGCAGCTGGCAAAGCAATAAAGCGCCAATAATGGCAGGCAATGAGTTAGACGCACTAATTAGCGGTTTAAAGATAGCCATAACAGCATCTGGAATCAGCATGTCGTACTGGGTTTGTACAAAAAGGCTAAGTGGATATAAGGTAATGAATATCGCTAAGACTGGTAGCAATACTTCAAATGATCGCGCAATCGCCGGTGGCACCTGCTCTGGCATGCGAATCGTAATATTGTGCTTTTTCATAAAACGGTAGAGCTCCACCGAGAAAAATGCACACATCACTGCGGTGAAGATCCCGGTTCCGCCCATGTGAGACATAGACAACGCGCCATCTTTAGCTGGGGCCGCAATGAGTAAAAAAGACATTAGTGACAATACAGCACTCGTGATCCCATCCATCTTGTAAGCCTTCGCTAAACTATAAGCAACGCCCAGCGAAACAAAAATGGTCATGATCCCCATCGACATGTTGTAGGGCATCATTATGGTATCAAAATGTGTAGTGGCGAAATCGAGCCAAATTCGACCAAAAGTAAAGGTTGTATCTTCGGCAAATGGGGGGAATGCAAAAATCAAAATGAAACTACCGACAATAATAAACGGCATTGCGACAATAAAACCGTCTCTCATTGCGCGAACATGGGGCTGATTCCCCACTTTAGCTGCTATAGGGGCTATATGCTTTTCGACTGCGCCTATAATTGCGTCATAAAGCTTCATAGAATCCATCCTTATTTTAGGCAAAAGAATCCCGCATCAAATATTTATATTTGATGTACAGTTATCTTTTTAATTTAAAACTATAGTTTAGTTAATTAATTCTAATGCTTGCTCTAGTACTTCTTCTCCCTTCATCATTCCATAATGCTGAGGAGAAATAGCATCAATGTTTTTACCATGCTCTTGCGCCGTTTTTCTTAGCTCTTCTAGCTGAAAACGTACTTGAGGCCCGAGAAGACAAACATCGTACTCTTTAATTACATCTTCAAACGCATTCACTGACATTGCATCAATTTTGCACTCAATTCCTTTACTTTCAGCAGCTTGCTCCATTTTCTTAACAAGCATACTGGTTGACATCCCTGCGCTACAGCATAAAAGGATCTTTTTCATAGCCTTACTCCCGTTGTGTAAATTTCAACCTGTAAAAACTGTAGCAAAAATAACCAAGACAAAAAAGCGCAACCGGTTGCATTATTCGTGAACACAATCCCAATTTAGAAAATACCACCTATTTTTTTGTAATTATTTAGGTCTAGGATAAAAGTCATAAAATAATTTAAGACATCACATTAAGTTTCAAATTATCAATATTTTACTACTGACAACGTCGTTATTAATTTCTTAAAAGGAATAGAGAATGAAATTTAATAAATTGGCTATTGCAGCGCTTGTAAGTGCCGCACTATCACAGCACTCATTTGCTCAAACCGACTCTAAAGGCACCATTTATCTAACGTTTGATGATGGACCAATCAATGCATCTATTGACGTTATTCAAGTACTTAACCAGGAAGATATCAAAGCGACGTTTTACTTTAATGCTTGGCATTTAGATGGAATTGGTGATGAGAATGAAGACCGTTCGCTAGAAGCCTTAAAGCTCGCATTAGACACTGGTCATATTGTCGCGAACCATAGTTACGATCATATGGTTCATAATTGCGTTGATGAGTTTGGACCGAACAGTGCTGCGGAGTGTAATGCGACCGGGGACCACCAGCTTAACTCGTATCAAGACCCTGTTTACGATGCCTCAATGTTTACGGAAAACTTATCTGTGTTAGCAAAGTATTTGCCGAACATTACAAGCTACCCGAACTACAAGGCAACAGAGTTTGCTAGACTGCCCTACACCAACGGTTGGCGCGTGACGAAAGACTTCAAAGCAGATGGGTTATGCGCCACGTCTGATGACCTGAAACCTTGGGAACCAGGATATGTATGCGATACATCCAACCCATCCAACAGTGTAAAAGCAGCTATCGAGGTTCAAAATATCCTAGCGAATAACGGCTATCAAACTCACGGTTGGGATGTGGACTGGGCACCCGAAAATTGGGGCATTGAAATGCCAGCAAACAGCCTTACAGAAGCAGAAGCATTTCTTGGATATGTGGATTCCGCGTTAAACACTTGTGCACCAACAACGATTAACCCGATCAACTCCAAAGCTCAAGAGTTCCCATGTGGTACACCTTTACACGCCGATAAAGTTATCGTATTAACTCACGAGTTCCTATTTGAAGATGGTAAGCGTGGCATGGGTGCAACGCAAAACCTACCTAAGCTCGCTAAGTTTATACAGTTAGCAAAACAAGCGGGTTATGACTTCGACACAATGGATAACTACACACCGAACTGGCAAGTTGGTCATAACTACGACGCTGGCGATTACGTCTTACACCTAGGTACTGTATACCAGGCTGTAACAAACCATACTGCACAACAAGATTGGGTACCGTCTCCAACCTCTAGCCTCTGGACAAATGCGGACCCAGCCACTAACTGGACTCAGAATGTTTCCTATAAACAAGGTGATGTGGTCACTTATCAAGGTTTGCGTTATCTAGTTGATGTACCGCACGTGTCCCAAGCAGACTGGACTCCGAACACTCAAAATACCTTGTTCACAGCTCTATAGGCTGTTCTTACTATCACCATGTAGTAGTTTGCGCGAGGCATACCCCTCGCGCTTTTTTTGTTTTGAAGATCCAGATACAACAAAGCCCCGACTTCCATCGAGGCTCTGTCTTAAAATATGGTACCTACGAGTGACTTGACTGGCAGGCACTCCTGACGCCACCGGGAAGGCAACGCTAACTTTCTTTTGATATTTACGAACACCTAAAACGACGAAAGGCCGCTATAAAAGCGACCTTTCTAATATGGTACCGGTGGGCGGACTTGAACCGCCACGCCCGAAGGCAACGGATTTTGAATCCGTCGTGTATACCAATTTCACCACACCGGCATCTTTGGGCTATTGCCCTTTGATGGTTGGCATTATACGTAAGCTTTTGACCTGCGCAAGCAGAAATACCTTAAATAACTATCGTTTGCTGATAATTTCGCCACAAAGTGTGACAAAGCTGTACTCATAAGAAACGTACGCTCCATTTTCTACTACTCTTCCAGATGAAAGTGAGTATACGAAACTCTTTTTAAATTCTATTCACTGTAATATCAGAAACATAACCATTCCCAATGCTCGACAACGCATTATGGAGCATCTCTGCGGCATCTTCTGCTTGCATGAAGTGACTCGTGTCCATCGTATTGCCGCTTGTTTTCCAGAATTCCGTATCCATTCCACCAGGATAAACCGCGATAATTTTCATAGGTTTTCCTTTTAGCTCCAAACGAACCGACTCAATTAATCCTTTGACGGCCCATTTCACTGCACAATACGTAGACTCTTGCGCTTTAGGTTGTTGCGCGGCAGTGGACATGATCATGACCACTTTTATTGGATGATCTTTGTAACGCTTTACTAACTCTCTTAACACATGAATCGCAGAATTCAGGTTGTTATCAATCAACTTTTGAATCTCTTCCGGCTCCTGCTCTTCCAGTAAGCCAAAATAACCACTTCCTGCACTATGAATGACCATTTCAGGCGGCTGTTTCATCCCATCAAAGAGCTGTTTCACACCTTGATGTAATGAGAGGTTGCAAGCTTGATAGCCGACGTTATGAGAGAGTTGTTTTGCTAGTGCGGATAGTTTTTCTGTATTTCTTCCTATTACATACGTCTCTTTGCCTTTCGCATCATAACGCTTTGCTAGTTCCGCCCCTAAGCCGCTACTTGCACCTGTAATTACAATCATGCGCTACCTCTTTTCAATCACATACTTTTAATTCATCTATCAATTAAGGTAACAGAATCGTGGTAATTCACACCTCAAGAGCACCATTCTTTGAAGCAAGCAGCTTTCTTACTTTCGTGATGCATGAAATATCAAGCAGAACGACGGGCATTTAACCTATGCTTAAGCAAGAATAACTTTCTGAATTTTCTATCGACTTTCTAGTGAGAACTGAATAGGAGCAAAGAATGACTGGGTCAAAATGGCAGTGGTTACTGAAACAGATGACACGAAAACTGTGGGTCCGGACGTCACTCTACGCATTACTAGCTGTTGCTACCGCCTTAATGTCGATTGTTTTAAACCAGTTCATTACTCTGCCCCCTGCCATCAACGTCAGCAAGGATTTGTTGAACAACATATTAAATATCCTCGCAACCTCCATGCTTGCAGTGACTACATTCTCTCTCAATATTATGGTCTCAGCGTACAGTGCCGCTAGTGCAGGGGTAACGCCGCGAGCGACAAAACTGTTGATGGAAGACAGCACAACACAAAATGCCTTAGCAACCTTTCTTGGCTCTTTTCTATTTAGTTTGGTAGGAATTATCGCGCTAGGTATTGGGGCCTATCATCAACAAGCACAAATTTATCTGTTCATCGTGACTATCGCCGTAATCGTGATGATCATACTCACTCTGCTACGTTGGATTCAGCACCTTTCCGTACTAGGAAGGGTCAGTGAAACCACTTCATACGTGGAGCAAGCCTTGTTAGATGCGATAAGAAAACGGGGCAAAGAGCGTTGGCTAGGTGCTCACCCGTGGAGCCACCCAGAACATAAACCCAGAGGAAGTAAACCTATTTTGAGCCAAGAAATTGGCTACTTACAGCATGTTGATATGCATCATCTCGATAGTATTGCTGAAGCAAACCAATGCACCATCTACCTTGAGCGACAACCGGGAAGTTTTGTGTACGTAGGTCAACCATTGGCTTGGGTTTGTGGAGAATTGCCAGACGAAAGCGAAGTAACGGCAGCCTTCACGATTCGAACGGAGCGTTCATATGATCAGGACCCTCGCTTTGGTTTAGTCGTTATGGCGGAAATCGCCTCACGAGCACTATCTCCGGCTGTAAATGATAATGGCACCGCAATTGACGTTCTTGGGCGTTCTGTACGAGCACTTTCATTATGGGGAGACCTACTCAGTGAGCCTCCTACCAAAACTCGATATCCTAGACTATTTGTGCCCGCATTGAGCTGCCAGGATTTGTTTGATGATGTCTTTTTGCCGATAGCACACGATGGTGCAGCGCAACTCCAAATACAGATTCGCCTACAAAAGGCCTTGCTAGCTCTCTCTAGTATGCACCCTAAGTTATTTTTGTCACCAGCAATCAAGCTGTCAGAAAAAGCTTTAGAGCTTTCGTTAAGCCAACATTATACCGAAGATGAGAAACACCAACTCTCTCAGCTATCTAATCTGGTCACAGACCAAAAAGCCAATGGTTAAGAGAGTCGAATTCAGTTGAAATATATTGCTGCACGGCCTCGTGTATCATGACATGTGCTGATAACGTAGGGCAGAAAAGTCTCTTCGTTTATACACAATTAAAGACTCTGTGCGTTAGGTCTCTTTTCTCTTGGTGAGGGAATCTATATTCTGACGCACAATTTTTAAGGTAAGTGATGGAATAATGACAACGTCTACAACTCTTCCACCTGCTGGTCTCTTTCGTCGACTTGCAGCGTTGATTTACGACACATTGATTATTATCGCAATTGAAATGATGGCCGCAGGTATTGTTATGGCCGTTGTGTTTGCACTAAATGCGGCAGGATTGTTGAGCTATGGCGAGTACGCTGATGCCGCAGATATGCTCGGAAAGCACCCTGTATTGAGCCCTCTATTTACACTTTATCTTGCGGGTGTGTGGATATATTTCTTTGTGTTCTTCTGGACGCGAGCAGGACAAACTCTTGGGATGCGCGCTTGGAAGCTTCGAGTTCGCAATGCCAAAGACGGAGCACCAATTACGGTAACTCAAGCTCTGATTCGTATTTCGACATCTGGCTTTGGCTTGGCAAACCTGACTGTACCGATTGATCCGAAGAAACGTGGTTTCCACGACATTTGGGCCAAAACAGAGGTTGTTGTATTACCTAAGGCAAATTAACTTGTCTAGGAACACAAAAAAGGAAGGCGTAATGCCTTCCTTTTACATTTGGTTCGGTAAAACTTGGTTTATTCGATGATGCTTCAGTTATAGCTTTCTTCGTAGCAGTGCAATCGCAATAGCTAAGAACACCAAACTCGGGGCCAAAGCACCAAACACTGGGGATATGCCATACACCAAGCTTAATGGGCCAAAGAACTCACTGGATATGTAAAAAGTAAACCCGGCAACCACGCCCGACAATACCCTTGCCCCCATGGTCACGCTTCTGAGTGGACCGAAAACAAAAGATAGCGCCATTAACATCATCACAGCAATTGAAAGCGGCTGAGTCAACTTACGCCAAAACGCCAACTCATAGCGAGATGCATCTTGTTCCGATGCTTTTAGGTAAGTCACATAATCATACAAACCGCTCAGTGACAGTTCTTCTGGCTTCACGGTCACCACGGCTAGCTTATCTGGTGCCAAAGAGGTGTGCCACTCCATCTGTTCGATGTCTTGCTTCGAAATTACGTTTTCATTTTCCATGTCCGTAATTTGTACGTAGCGCATCAGCCAGTTGTTATCTTGTTGGTAGTCGACTTCTTCGGCGAACATAACTTTTTGTAGATTCTTATCATCATCAAAACGCCACATATTTAAAGCATAAAGCTTGTCGTCTTCGACTTTACCGATAAAGATAAAGTCGTTTGCGTCACGAGCCCACACACCTGAGCGCACAGACACAATGCTACCACCTGATATCGCAAACGCACGTAAGTCACGGGCCATCTTCTGGGCCTCAGGAGCGCCCCATTGACCTAACGCCATAACGACAACCATGAGCGGGACGGCCGTTTTTAGTACCGATAACCCGATATCTAGCTTAGAGAAACCAGCAGCTTGCATCACCACCAACTCAGAGCTTGAAGCCAACATACCTAAGCCGATCAGGGCACCGAGTAATGCCGCCATTGGAAAGAACATTTCGATATCACGCGGCACACTGAGTAACACAAAGTACAACGCATGAGTGAGGTCGTACACACCTCGCCCTACTTTACGTAGCTGTTCTACATATTTGATGATGCCCGATAAGCCAACAAACGTCGCTAAAACCAAGGCAGTGGTAGAGATGATGGTTCTACCGATGTAAAGGTCTAAGATTTTGAACACAGCTTACGCGAGCCTCTTCTTGCGGAATTTGTCTTTTATTCGTCTAGCAGCAACGCTGTCCATCATATTCGCCATGATAGCAACAATCAGCAACATCGCATTGATTGGCCACATACCAATAGCAGCCGGGATGTCACCATCTTCTAATGCAGATTTGGTTGCACTGATCGCCAAGAAATACGCTAGGTAGATCAGAATCGCAGGCCCCATTTTGGCAAACCGTCCCTGACGCGGATTCACCGCAGACAAAGGAATAACGAGCATTGTTAAGAGTGGAATACACACAAATAACGAAATTCGCCATTGTAGCTCCGCTTGCGCCTCTGGATCTGGGTGACCTATCAAGTCAACCGTTGGGTATGCTTCCCAGTCTCGCCCTTTCTTTTTGACCTCACGTTGGCCGATAACACCTTCGTATTCATCGAATTTCGTGATCATATATTCAACGCGAGTAGGCACACCTTCATAACGCGTACCTTCTTTCATAGTGATGATCTGACGACCGTCCGAAAGCTCTTTTACTTCACCAGAAGATGAGAACATCACACTCGGTAACACTGAATCTCGAGGGCGCATCTGCGCAACAAAAACGTTGCTCAAGGTATTGTCTTTAATGTCATCGATGAACACAACCGATGAACCATCTGGTGTACCTTGGAACTGACCTTTTTTAAGTAGGTCAACGCTGTTTTCTGACGCTACCTGCTCATAAAGCTGCTCAACGCGGTCTTGAGACCACGGCGATAGCCACAACGCATTGAAAGCCGCCACCGCTGAAGTAATCAACGCTAGGTATAAGGCCGCTTGAACCAAGAATTTATTACCAATACCTGTCGCGTTCATTACGACAATTTCGCTCTCTGCATACAGACGACCAAATGTGATCAATATGCCGATATACAGACTTAAAGGCAGCATTAACAGACCCATTGCTGGCATGTTCAAACCAACAATCGAGAAAATCAATCCAGCAGGAATATCCCCATCAGAAGCATCAGCAAGAACACTTATGAATTTCTGGCTTACAAACACCAAAAAAAGTACGAAAAAAATCGCAAATTGGCTCTTGAGTGTTTCGCGGATCAAATATCTAACAATAATCACGCTGAAATTACCTATACAAAACTTGTTTTTTTGGTCGAATCACTATAGTTTCCCGTTGAACCATTTATTTTTTTAAAAATTATAAACTAGATGTTAGTCGCTTAATCAGCTCTGCATGTAAGCCTGGAGCTAAAATTCAACAAGTAAGCGATCATTATCTAACATTTAGAGCAATTTGTCTTCAGGATGTAGGAGTACGCATGGAGTTCAGTGTAAAAAGTGGCAGTCCAGAGAAACAACGTAGCGCATGTATCGTTGTTGGTGTGTTTGAACCACGTCGCCTTTCTCCAGTAGCCGAACAACTTGATAAAATCAGTGACGGTTACATCAGTTCACTACTTCGCCGTGGTGATCTAGAGGGTAAACCTGGTCAGATGCTGCTACTGCATCAAGTACCAGGTGTTTTGTCAGAGCGCGTTTTACTTGTCGGTTGCGGCAAAGAGCGTGAACTTGGCGAGCGCCAGTACAAGGAAATCATTCAAAAGACGATCAGCACACTTAACGAGACAGGCTCAATGGAAGCGGTATGTTTCCTAACTGAACTGCATGTTAAGGGTCGTGATACATACTGGAAAGTGCGCCAGGCTGTAGAAGCGACTAAAGATGGTCTATACACATTTAATCAATTCAAGAGCGTGAAACCTGAGACTCGCCGCCCACTGCGCAAGCTTGTTTTCAACGTACCAACGCGTCGTGAATTGAACTTGGGTGAAAAAGCAATCACTCATGGTCTTGCTATCGCATCAGGTGTCAAAGCCTCAAAAGACCTTGGCAACATGCCGCCAAACGTAGCTAATCCAGCTTACCTTGCTTCTCAAGCTCGTCGTCTAGCGGACGATTACGAAACCGTAACCACCAAAATCATTGGTGAGCAAGAGATGGAAAAACTGGGTATGACCTCTTACCTAGCAGTAGGCCGTGGTTCTAAAAACGAATCTATGATGTCTATCATCGAGTACAAAGGTAACCCTGACTCAGATGCAAAACCGATTGTGCTCGTAGGTAAAGGTCTAACCTTCGACTCAGGCGGTATCTCTCTAAAGCCGGGCGAAGGTATGGATGAGATGAAGTACGACATGTGTGGTGCGGCATCGGTATTCGGTACAATGAAAGCGCTAGCGAAGCTAAACCTACCAATCAACGTTATTGGTGTTCTAGCGGGCTGTGAAAACATGCCTGGCAGCAACGCTTACCGTCCAGGTGACATCCTAACGACCATGTCTGGTCAAACTGTAGAAGTTCTGAACACGGATGCTGAAGGCCGTCTTGTTCTTTGTGACGCACTGACTTACGTAGAGCGTTTCGAACCAGACTGCGTGGTTGACGTTGCAACGCTAACTGGTGCTTGTGTTATCGCACTAGGCCACCATATCAGCGGCGTAATCTCTAACCACAACCCTCTTTCTCATGAGCTAGTAAACGCTTCTGAGCAAGCGAGTGACCGTGCATGGCGTCTACCAATGGCAGACGAGTACCACGAACAGTTGAAGAGCCCGTTTGCGGATATGGCAAACATTGGTGGTCGCCCTGGTGGCACAATTACTGCGGGTTGCTTCTTATCTAAGTTCGCGAAGAAGTATAACTGGGCACACGTCGATATCGCAGGTACCGCGTGGAAATCAGGCGCAGCGAAAGGCTCAACGGGCCGTCCTGTCTCAATGCTTGTCCAATTCCTTTTGAACCGCAGCGGCCAAGAGACAGAAGAGTAATTTCTGAACAGAATCTAAAAGGGCCGCAAGGCCCTTTTTTATTATCCTAATTTTCTAAAATGAAAGTGGGACTTAAGATGGTCTTAGGAAGAGACCCAAGGCAAGTGAGAGAATGATGCAAACTGCAACCTTCTACATCATTAACGAAGAGAGCCCGCAAGCAACGGTGGCTGGCTTTGAAGAATACATCGTGTTTTTGGCTCAGCACTTTGCTCGCCAAGGCGCTAAAGTGTATTTAAACTGCCAAGACAAACCACACGCCGAGCAGCTCGCTGAAGCCTTTTGGCAAGTTGATGCAGACAAGTTCATGGCACATAACCTCGTAGGCGAGGGACCGAAATACGCCACCAACATTGAAATCGGCCATGAAGGTGTAAAACCTAATTGGAACCGTCAGCTGGTAATTAATTTGGCGGAAAATGAGACAACCTTTGCGAACAAGTTTGCTCAAGTGGTAGACTTCGTGCCCTGCGAAGAAAAAGCTAAACAACTCGCAAGAGAAAGATATAAAATTTACCGTCAAGCAGGTTACCAGCTGCAAACGATCGAAATTCAATATCCTTAACGGTCAATCCTTATAGTTAAGGCGATCTTGTTAAGATCCCTCACTTATAAAGATTGACTAAGATTCAACCATCAACGTATCCATTAAAAGAGCGCTATGGAAAAGACATACAACCCAACTTCAATCGAACAAGCTCTGTATCAGACTTGGGAAGAGAAAGGCTACTTTAAGCCACACGGTGACACTACTAAAGAATCATACAGCATCATGATCCCGCCACCGAACGTCACTGGTAGCCTACACATGGGCCACGCGTTCCAAGATACGATCATGGATACGCTTATCCGTTGTGAACGTATGAAGGGTAAAAACACCCTTTGGCAAGTAGGTACTGACCACGCTGGTATCGCAACTCAGATGGTTGTTGAGCGTAAGATCGCTGCAGAAGAAGGCAAAACAAAACACGATTACGGTCGTGAAGCTTTCATCGACAAAATCTGGGAATGGAAAGGCGAATCTGGCGGCACTATCACTAAGCAGCTTCGTCGTCTTGGCGCATCTGTAGACTGGGATCGTGAACGCTTCACGATGGACGATGGTCTATCTAACGCCGTTCAAGAAGTGTTCGTACGTCTATACGAAGACGATCTAATCTACCGCGGTAAGCGTCTAGTTAACTGGGATCCAAAGCTACACACCGCGATTTCAGATCTAGAAGTAGAGAACAAAGACACTAAAGGCAACATGTGGCACTTCCGCTACCCACTAGCAGATGGCGCAAAAACAGCGGATGGCAAAGACTACATCGTTGTTGCAACGACTCGTCCAGAGACCGTGCTAGGCGATACAGGTGTTGCAGTTAACCCAGAAGATCCACGTTACAAAGATCTTATCGGTAAAGAAATCATCCTTCCTATCGTTGATCGTCGCATCCCAATCGTGGGCGATGAGCACGCAGATATGGAAAAAGGTACTGGCTGTGTGAAAATCACACCTGCGCACGACTTCAACGACTACGAAGTAGGTAAGCGCCACCAGCTACCAATGATCAACATTCTGACTTTCGACGCGAACATCCGCGACTCAGCAGAAGTATTCAACACTAACGGCGAAGCAAGCGACGCTTACAGCACTGAGCTACCAGCTAAATACCACGGTATGGAGCGTTTTGCCGCTCGTAAAGCTATCGTTGCTGAATTCGACGAGCTAGGCCTACTTGAAGAAGTGAAAGATCACGATCTACAAGTTCCTTACGGCGACCGTGGTGGCGTGGTTATCGAACCAATGCTAACTGACCAATGGTACGTACGTACTGCGCCTCTAGCGAAAACCGCAGTTGAAGCAGTAGAAAACGGCGACATCCAATTCGTTCCTAAGCAATACGAAAACATGTACTTCTCTTGGATGCGTGACGTTCAAGACTGGTGTATCTCTCGTCAGCTATGGTGGGGTCACCGCATCCCAGCTTGGTACGACAACCAAGGTAATGTTTACGTAGGTCGCACTGAAGAAGAAGTTCGTAAGAACAACAACCTAGAGTCAGTCATTGAACTTCACCAAGACGAAGACGTACTGGATACGTGGTTCTCTTCTGCACTATGGACGTTCGGTACTCAAGGTTGGCCAGAGCAAACTGACGATCTGAAAGTATTCCACCCTTCAGACGTTCTAGTAACTGGTTTCGACATCATCTTCTTCTGGGTTGCGCGCATGATCATGATGACCATGCACTTCGTGAAAGACGAAAACGGCAAGCCACAAGTACCATTTAAAACGGTTTACGTTACTGGTCTAATCCGTGACGAAAACGGCGACAAGATGTCTAAGTCGAAAGGTAACGTACTTGACCCAATCGACATGATCGATGGTATCGACCTAGAGTCTCTCGTAGAGAAGCGTTGTGGCAACATGATGCAGCCTCAACTAGCGAAGAAGATCGAGAAGAACACTCGTAAGACGTTTGAAAACGGTATCGAAGCATACGGTACAGACGCACTGCGTTTCACTCTTGCAGCAATGGCATCAACAGGTCGTGATATCAACTGGGATATGAAGCGTCTTGAGGGTTACCGTAACTTCTGTAACAAACTATGGAACGCAAGCCGTTACGTAATGATGAACACAGAAGAGCAAGATTGTGGCTTCAACGGTGGTGAGATTGAATACTCACTAGCAGACAAATGGATCGAGTCTCAGTTTGAACTTGCAGCGAAAGCGTTCAACAACCATATCGACAACTTCCGTCTAGATATGGCTGCGAACACGCTTTACGAATTCATCTGGAACCAATTCTGTGACTGGTACCTAGAGCTAACTAAACCCGTTCTATGGAAAGGTACTGAAGCGCAACAGCGTGGTACTCGCCGTACACTAATCACGGTACTTGAGAAGACTCTACGTCTGGCTCATCCTGTGATTCCTTACATCACTGAAACTATCTGGCAAAGCATCAAGCCACTAGTTGAAGGTGTAGAAGGTGAGACAATCATGCTTCAAGCACTGCCTCAATTCGACGAAGCAAACTTCAACCAAGAAGCGCTAGACGATATTGAATGGGTGAAGGCGTTCATTACCAGCATCCGTAACCTACGTGCTGAATACGACATCAACCCTGGTAAGCCGCTTGACGTTATGCTGAAAGCAGCAAATGCAGAAGATGCCTCTCGTCTAGAAGCAAGCAAGCAAGTACTGATGTCACTAGCGAAGCTAGAAGCAGTACGCGTGCTTGAAACTGGCGAACAAACTCCTGCATGTGCGACAGCACTGGTTGGTAAGTCTGAGTTGATGATCCCAATGGCAGGTCTGATCGACAAAGATGCTGAGCTTGCTCGTCTAGATGGCGAAATCAAGAAGACTCACGGCGAAATCAAGCGTATCGAAGGCAAACTAGGTAACGAAGGCTTCGTAGCGAAAGCTCCTGAAGCAGTTGTTGCTAAAGAGCGTGAGAAGCTTGAAGGCTACAAAGAAACGCTAGCTAAGCTAGAAGAGCAGAAGACAACGATCGCTGCGCTTTAAGCCTCAGTGAAAGAGAAGAATTAACACTTCTCACTTTTTGGTTCAAAAGGTTGGTCATCATGGCCAACCTTTTTTGTATACATTTCACCAAAACCATCATCAATAGCTTCCCCCTATCACAACAATACTCATTACCCATTAGCATTAATGAGAATTATTATCGATAATAAACTCATCGAAACAAACACGATTGAGTAATTATCATGAAAAAGACACTAACTTTCGCAGCACTGCATTTTACTATCGCATTTAGTGTCGCTTACGTACTCACAGGCGACATTCTAATTGGTAGTTTAATTGCCATGATTGAGCCTTCAGTGAACACCGTAGCCTTCTACTTTCATGAAAAGGCATGGGCAAAAGTCCCAGCACTTAAAGCTCGTCAGTGGATGACCAAATTAAAAACCGCAAGCTTTGCGACCGTGCACTTCAGCGTCGCTTTTACCGTGGTTTACTTACTAACAGGTGATGCATTCGTCGGCGGCGTAATGGCGATGCTAGAGCCGAGTTTGAACACGGTGGCTTACTACTTCCACGAGAAAGTATGGATGCGTAAATCATCAGAAAAAGCTCCAGCACCGCAGTTTTGTTTACATCACCACGCTTAAACATGGAGGCTCACTACGTCTCCTAACGAGAAAAATGACATTTACCATTGACAAGGTTGCGCACCGCAATTAATTTAATTGCGGTGCGCAACTTTATTTTTAGAGGTAAGTGATAATGAACGCTCGTCAACTTCGACACTACTCCCGTCAAGCCGTCCGATTGCTTGGTATGCTTGATAAACAATGCGGCGATGTCGCTCTCACTCCAGTGCAAGCACACGCATTGGGTGAAATCCAATTGCAGCCATTGACCATCAATCAGCTGGCACAGCAGCTTAATGTCGACAAGTCCAACGCGAGCCGAACCGTTACTGGTTTGATTAAATTAGGTTTGGTCGAGAGCATCGAAAACCCAAAAGACAAACGTAGTCAACTCGTAGCGATTACAGAGCAAGGCCAACAGGCGTTATCACAACTGGACCAACAGCAAAACCACTTCTTTGAACAACTGCTTACCCAACTCGATGACAGCGAGCAAGAGCAACTCAAACTTGGTCTAGAGACTTACCTAAAAGGGCTAACAAAAGTGTGTCAGTCTGAGGAATACGTTCTTCGACCTCTTACTAAAGCAGACAACCCGCAAGTCGCAGATGTGATTCGTAAAGTCTCTGCAGAATACGGCTTAACCGCAGACAAAGGTTATGGTGTGGCCGATCCAACGCTTGATGATATGTATTCGGTTTACAATCAATGCGGGGCCGCCTATTGGGTCATTGAACATCGCGGAGAGATCATTGGTGGCGGTGGCTTTGCCCCTTTAGCGGGCGAGCCAAATGTGTGTGAACTACAAAAGATGTACTTCTTACCTCAAACACGAGGGCACGGTTTAGCCAAACGCATCGTCGCATTGAGCTTACAACTGGCGAAACAGTTTGGGTATCAGCAGTGCTATTTAGAAACGACAGAATGTCTAAGAGAAGCGGTAGGCTTGTATGAAAAGCTAGGCTTTGAGCATCTCGATGCCCCGCTAGGACAAACGGGGCATGATGCATGTGAAGTCGTGATGCTTAAAACGTTATAGCGCTTTATCCCCAAACTTAAAGTACAAGGTGGGTAACACAGAGCTCTTGGCTAAGTGCCACTTTAAATGCTTGGCGTTGCCCATCTAATTCCACCACGAGTTCGTAGAGATCTTTTGGATCGGGATCATTAAGATCGGCATACTTTGGTGCTTCGATCTGGAATAAAGCACTCGCATGATCCGCTCGGACATCGATAGGAATATGGTAAGTCATGCCATTAAACTTAACCGATGCCGATACTAAGCCCGGCGCAAAAGTTTGATAGTACAAGTCGACTTTAAACTCACAACCACCACCGTGGTGCCAAATCTGCTCGGTTGCTACACGGTCTAAACGCACATTGCGAATAAACTGCAGATACGGTTCTTGCCATACCCCTAAGCGCTCGTCACTCTTTTGGTATTCATGATCCGCAAGTGAGCACAACTCAGGTTTATCCTCATCCAACAGAAGATCTTCTTCTTCCTCAAGGAACAGGATCTCAAAACGGTTACGCCCCATCTGCATGAACGGACGAATGTCTTTCTTGTACACGCTTTGTGAGCCGTCACAGTCAAACAATGCTACCCCGTTCAAACGCACTTCTGCATGGTAATCCACACCACCCAACACCATTTCTACCGCAGGGAATGCCATCATGGATTCGTCCACTTCAATGTCGTGCATCAGGTGCCACTCTTGCTGACGAATCGCTTCTTCAGTCAGTTCAGCAGGCAATACCTGACTCAAAGGAGCAGGGAAAGTAATGTCATCCTGTGGGATAGAAAGGTCCGTCAGTGGAGAGACTTGCCATAAACCGGCGAGTGAGAGTTGCATATACACCTTGAGCTAGATCAATTTTCACGCATTATAGGGAGAAATCCCCTATAAACTCAATGTGAATTATTTATCGCCTCCACATTCGTCAGTTTTTCAAGGTATAAAAAAACCAGCGTTAAACGCTGGTTTTTCCAAAAGTAGTGAGCTTTGATTACTCGTCGTCTTCATCTTCTTCAGGGTAAAGCGCATCTTCGCCTTCGTAGTACGTACCCCAACCGTCATAGATGATGTCGTATTTTTCTGCCAAGTGAATCAATTTTTCAACTTGCGCATCAATCGCTTCTGCGTCTAGTGCGGACTCCATAGTCGCATCACAGCAAAGCAACTTGTTACCATCTTCATCTTCAGTTTCTTCTGCTTCAAGAACTTCAAAGCCCATCTTGAATGCTTCAACTACCGCTTTTTCTAGCGTGTCAAAATCTTCGGCAAACAGGTGGTGCTCAATTTCGTATAGCGAATCTGGATCGCTGCCATCTTCTAGCAATGCTGCAATGATATCGCGAGTCTCTTCCTTTTGAATCTCAATTAATTCTTCTACTGATAGATATTCATCTTCGTGAGACATGTTTTGGCTCCAGATTAGTTACTTGATGGAAACACAATACCCGATACTGAGTATGCTGATCCGGTGAAATATGGCATGGATTGCGATGAAAAGCCACAAACAAACATCATACCACTGCGATTCTTATCGGTTATTTGAATCTAAATATTAAACCGACCACACAAAGAAACAAAAAATTAACAAAGAATGGCATTTTTTAATATTCAGAACATCCTAATTGACACTTAATGTGGTTATTTTCTCTTTCTATGCGTGTTTATGATGCTTTCTTGAATACACTCACGTGTAAAACGAAGAAGCATAACGAATAAATTCACTTTAATAATGCATAATTTAGAATAAAAATGCAGGTTTTATGCACTGTGCGTATATTCTTTCTCAACGGGAAAATTAGAATAAAAACGCACGCACTCTAATTTTAGCAAAATAGCATTTATATCTAATAATAAATTTAATAAGAATCAAAATAAAAATAAAAAACTCACAAAACCAGAAATACCAGAATATAAACAAAACTTGATAACTTGCATCTTTCTAGGAAGCTTGTCATAACTAATGGCTGGAAAATTTGTAAGGATACAAAATGAGCAAGCTGTACGTTGGATCAGAAGTTGGTCAACTTCGACGAGTTCTATTAAATCGCCCTGAACGCGCCCTAACCCACTTAACTCCGTCAAACTGTCATGAGTTGCTATTTGATGACGTTCTTGCTGTAGAAGCGGCAGGTGAAGAGCACGATGCATTCGCACGTACGCTGCGCGAGCAAGACGTTGAAGTGCTTCTCCTCCACGATTTACTGGTCGAAACCCTCGCTGTTCCAGAAGCAAAACAATGGCTGCTGAACACTCAGATTTCTGACTTTCGTTACGGGCCAACCTTTGCGCGAGACCTACGCCAATACTTTTCAGAAATGGATGATGAACACCTTGCCTGCATCTTTTTAGGTGGCTTAGCTTACTCAGAGCTACCGATCTCCTCATCTTCTATGCTGCCAAAAATGAAGCGTCCTCTCGACTTTGTTATTGAGCCACTGCCTAATCACCTCTTTACTCGTGATACCTCATGCTGGGTTTATGGCGGCGTTTCTCTTAACCCGATGATGATGCCTGCACGCCAACGTGAAACAAACCACTTACGTGCGATTTATCGTTGGCACCCAATTTTTGCTGGCCAAGATTTTATCAAATACTTCGGTGACGATGATCTGCATTATGATAATGCGAATGTCGAAGGCGGTGATGTGTTGGTTATTGGTAAAGGTGCAGTTCTTATCGGTATGTCTGAGCGTACGACTGCACAAGGTGTAGAGAACCTTGCAGCAAGCCTATTTAAAGCAGGCCAAGCGACCGAAGTGATTGCAATTGATCTGCCTAAACACCGCTCATGTATGCATTTAGACACCGTGATGACCCATATGGATGTAGATACTTTCTCTGTCTACCCTGAGATCATGCGCAAAGATCTCGACACATGGCGCTTAACACCAAAAGGCAACGGTGAAATGCATGTTGAAGCCTCACATAACTATCTGCACGCGATTGAGTCCGCTCTTGGCTTAGATCAGCTGAAAATCATCACCACTGGTGGCGACAGCTATGAAGCGGAACGCGAACAATGGAATGACGCCAATAACGTTCTAACTGTAAAACCGGGCGTAGTAATTGGTTACGAACGCAACGTATACACCAACGAAAAATACGATAAAGCTGGCATCAAAGTACTGACAGTACCTGGTAACGAGCTTGGTCGTGGTCGCGGTGGCGCTCGCTGTATGAGCTGTCCAATAGAACGAGACGATATATAACTTACTCGTCCCTTTACATTAGGTGAATCAAAACTAAGGTTGATGTGAATACATCAACCTTTTTTAGCTTTAATTAAAAATAATTATTCACAATAAAAGCATTTATATGTTTTAATGAATTCTATTAATCTAATCACATGTACTAAGGGACGAGCTATGGCTTTCAATTTACGTAACCGCAACTTTTTGAAGCTATTGGACTTCTCAACCAAAGAAATCCAGTTTTTGCTCGAACTGTCTGCAGAGCTGAAAAAAGCTAAATATGCAGGAACAGAGCAGAAGACACTTCAAGGTAAAAACATCGCACTAATCTTTGAGAAATCTTCGACTCGTACCCGATGTGCGTTTGAAGTCGCTGCCTTTGACCAAGGTGCTCAAGTCTCTTACATCGGCCCTTCTGGCTCGCAGATCGGTCATAAGGAATCGATGAAAGACACCGCTCGCGTCCTTGGTCGTATGTATGACGGGATTGAATACCGAGGCTTTGGCCAATCCATTGTTGAAGAGCTTGGTACTTATGCTGGTGTTCCAGTGTGGAATGGTTTAACGGATGAGTTCCACCCAACCCAGATCCTTGCTGACTTCCTGACCATGCAAGAGCACGGCCGTGGTAAACAGCTACATGAAGTAACCTTCGCTTACCTAGGTGATGCGCGCAACAACATGGGTAACTCACTTATGGTGGGCGCAGCGAAAATGGGCATGGATATTCGCCTTGTCGCGCCAAAAGCGTTCTGGCCTGAAGAAGATCTCGTGGCAACTTGTCAAACTATCGCGCAACAAACCGGTGCAAAAATCACGTTAACAGAAAGCGTTGAGGAAGGTGTGAAAGGTTGTGACTTCCTATACACCGACGTTTGGGTGTCTATGGGTGAGTCTGCCGAGGCATGGGATGAACGTGTAGCGTTAATGACACCTTATCAAATCAATATGGACGTGATTAAGCAAACGGGTAATCCACATGTGAAATTCATGCACTGCCTTCCAGCTTTCCACAATGATGAAACCACCGTCGGCAAAGAAGTCGCTGAAAAATACGGTATGAAAGGCCTTGAAGTAACAGAAGAGGTATTTGAATCGGAATACTCCATCGTATTCGACGAAGCTGAAAACCGTATGCACACCATCAAAGCCGTGATGGTTGCGACGCTAGGAAGCTAAACCAGCGCGCAAAAACAGCCGATAAAAACCATGATGTAATCGCTTGCGCTCACGAAAGTTAAGCGTATAATGCTCGGCAATTTGTCTGAGGATTAAGAAATGACCACGCTGATTGCTGACGTAAAAACGCGATTTGCTCTCGCTAAGCGACTACGCTTACGTGGTGTTATTTTCGTTAATTCTATTGAATTTTAAAACCTCCCCATTGGGGAGGTTTTTTTATGTCCAAAATTCCTTTCGGTTATTTGGATGTAGTCATCAATGTTATAGGGAAGAAGATCATGGCGAACTCGCTTTACCAGAAGCACATCATCTCTATTCCAGAGCTTTCACGCGAAGAACTGGAACTTATCGTAGAAACAGCAGGTAGCCTTAAAAAAGCACCTCGACCAGAACTGATTAAAAACAAAGTCGTTGCAAGTTGTTTCTTTGAACCATCAACACGTACACGTTTATCGTTTGAAACAGCGATTCAGCGCATTGGTGGTGACGTGATTGGCTTTGATAATGATGGTAATACCTCTCTGGCGAAAAAAGGCGAAACACTCGCAGATTCAGTACAAGTCATCTCTTCTTACGTCGATGCCTTTGTGATGCGTCATCCACAAGAAGGCGCCGCTCGCTTGGCCTCTGAATTTTCAAATGGCGTGCCAGTGATCAACGCGGGCGACGGTGCAAACCAACACCCAACTCAAACGCTACTCGACCTATACACCATCGCGGAAACACAAGGGCGTCTAGACAACCTGAACGTCGCATTCGTAGGTGATCTAAAATATGGCCGCACAGTGCACTCACTGACTCAAGCCTTAGCAAAGTTTAACAACATCCGCTTCTTCTTTGTTGCACCAGATGCGCTGGCAATGCCAGATTACATCTGCGAAGAACTAGATGAAGCTGGCATTCAATATAGCCTACACACAGACATGGAAAGTGTGATTCCTGAACTGGATATTCTGTACATGACACGCGTACAGAAAGAACGTTTTGACGAATCGGAATACGCACATATTAAGTCGGCTTACATCCTAACGGCGGCACTACTAGAAGGCGCGCGTGAGAACTTGAAAGTGCTGCACCCACTACCACGTGTGGATGAAATTACAACTGATGTTGATAAAACGCCTCATGCTTACTTCTTCCAGCAAGCTCAAAATGGCGTGTATGCTCGCCAAGCACTGCTGGCGCTTGTTCTAAACGAAACACTGTAATCGAGGGGAAAAATCATGGCTAAAGAAACTCAATTGCAGGTAGAAGCAATCAAAAATGGTACGGTCATCGACCACATCCCTGCGCAAATCGGCATCAAAGTATTAAGACTGTTCGATATGCACAATTCATCACAACGCGTAACGATTGGACTGAACTTGCCATCATCAGCACTCGGTCATAAAGATCTACTCAAAATCGAAAATGTGTTTATCAATGAAGAGCAAGCGAGCAAGCTAGCGTTGTATGCTCCTCACGCGACCGTGAATCAAATCGAGAATTATGAAGTGGTGAAAAAGCTCGCGTTAGAGCTTCCTGAGCGCATCAATGATGTATTTGAATGCCCGAATTCAAACTGTATTTCTCATAATGAACCAGTAGAAAGCAGCTTTAGCGTGTTCGAGAAGAAACAAGAAATCCGCCTAAAGTGTAAATACTGCGAGAAAGTGTTCTCACGCGAGATCGTAACCGAGCGATAAACACGCCGCACGACTAGGCTGTGATACGTTTAAAATACCCTGCAATGTCAGGGTATTTTGCTCTTTACCTACCGAGGGTTTAGAGGCAAACTGAGAATCTTTATTCCCTACAACTGATGGAAAAAATCAAATGACGAAAGTACTTCACACTGAGTCTGCACCAGCAGCAATCGGTCCTTACGTTCAAGGCGTAGATCTAGGTAACATGGTTCTTACTTCAGGCCAAATCCCAGTAAACCCAGCGACAGGTGAAGTGTCTGCTGATATCGCAGAACAAGCTCGTCAGTCTCTAGAAAACGTAAAGGCTGTAGTTGAATCTTCAGGTCTTAAAGTATCTGATATTGTAAAGCTAACGGTTTTTGTTAAAGACCTAAATGACTTTGGCACAGTGAACGAAGTTTACGGCAAGTTCTTTGATGAGCACGGCGTAGCAAACTACCCTGCACGCTCTTGTGTAGAAGTGGCTCGCCTACCAAAAGATGTTGGCATCGAGATTGAAGCAATTGCAGTTCGCAAATAATTGTACTTGCTGACAAACATAAAAAACGGGTAGCTCAGGCTACCCGTTTTTTATTGTCTTTTCGTGATGATATCGCAGTAAAACTTAAGCAGCATTACGCTGTTTGACTTCTTCATCTAACGATTCAAGCTTCTCTTTCATCTGTTCACGACAGATATTCGCTAACTCGCGAATGCCCTCTTTACCATAGCCTTCAGTGCTGATTGGAGGTAGCATTTCAACAATCACATGACCATTGTTCCAACGGTTCAGCTTAATTTTATTCGTCGAGCTACATACGATAGGAATGATTGGCACACCTGCTCCAATTGCCGCATGAAAAGCACCTGTTTTGAATGGCAGCAAACCACGCCCACGAGAACGCGTGCCTTCTGGGAACATCCACACCGAAACATCACTTTCTTTCATGCTGCTCACGACCTGATCGATAGTACCTTTTGCTTTAGAGCGATTCGCTCGGTCAATCAGAATGTTACCCGTAAGCCAGTAAAGCTGACCAAACAGTGGCATCCAAGCCAAGCTCTTTTTACCTACTGTCACAACTTTCGGAGTCACAGCCGCAGAAACAGTAAACATGTCCCAGTTGTTCTGGTGGTTAGCAATGTAAACATGTTGGCCGCGTGAATACGCATCTTCAGGGATACGCAACTCTAACTTAATCCCAAACACACGAGACATCTTGGCAAACAAACGGCCAAAAGTGAAAACGTGCTTAGGGTTTCTAGGGCTTAATAGGCAGTAACCACAACCACCAATAAACATAACAATCGCAAAGATAGCGACAGCAAATACACGTAACAGTGCAATCATTCTTGTTCTCCAGGAACCGGCTTTTGCCAGATACAGCTATTAATATCTCTCTTTCCATAAAGGGAAAATATGGTCATGAGAGTGATATAAAAAAGCCGAAACTCAGGTTTCGGCTCTCTTGATATCCAAGTTACCTGCGGTGCAGTTTAACTTGCCTAGCTCACTCGCTCAATATTTGCGCCAAGTGCAGCCAGTTTATTTTCGATTTTGTCGTAACCACGGTCGATATGGTAAATACGATCAACGACGGTTTCGCCTTTAGCAATGCAACCTGCAATAACCAAACTAGCCGAAGCTCGTAGATCGGTTGCCATCACTTGCGCACCGCTGAGTGACTCAACATCACCACAGATAACCGTATTGCCTTCGATCTCAGCTTTAGCGCCCATACGCATGAGTTCTGGTACGTGCATAAAGCGGTTTTCAAAGATAGTCTCTGTGATCACGCCGCCACCTTTCGCCATCATGTTCAGAAGCGTAAATTGAGCTTGCATATCCGTCGGGAAACCAGGATGTGGCGCAGTACGTACACTTACCGCTTTTAGCTCGCGGTCGGTCATATCAACGGAGATCCAATCTTCACCCGTTTCGACAAGCGCGCCAGATTCTTCCAGCTTGGCGAGAACCGCTTCAAGCAAATGAGCATTAGTGTTGCGACATACCACTTTACCGCCAGATACTGCTGCTGCGACAAGGAATGTTCCCGTCTCAATACGGTCAGCAACCACGTTGTGTTTACAACCGCCTAGGCGCTCAACACCTTCAATCGTAATGGTATCTGTGCCAGCGCCAGAGATTTTTGCGCCAAGCTTATTTAGGAAATCAGCGGTATCGACGATTTCAGGCTCACGCGCAGCGTTATCTAGTGTTGTTGTGCCTTCCGCCAGCGCTGCGGCACACATGATGGTGATCGTCGCGCCTACGCTGACTTTATCCATCACGATGTGCGCGCCTTTTAGACGACCATCCACTTCTGCTTTCACATAACCATCTTCTAATGTAATGGTTGCGCCAAGCTGCTCTAAACCAGAAATATGCAGATCCACAGGACGAGCGCCAATAGCACAACCGCCTGGTAAAGAAACCTGACCTTGACCAAAGCGCGCCACCAAAGGACCCAAAGCCCAAATAGAAGCACGCATGGTTTTCACCAAGTCATAAGGCGCACAGTATTCTGTAATACTGCTTGGATCAACATGAACAGAGCCATTGCGGCTTACTTTCGCGCCTAAACGCTTAAGCAATTCCATGGTTGTATCGATATCACGAAGGTGTGGTACGTTTGCCACTTCTACTGGCTCTTCCGCCAAGATAGACGCAAATAAAATCGGCAGTGCTGCGTTTTTTGCACCTGAAATGGTCACTTCACCAACTAGTGGTTTATCTGACCCAATAACTCGAAACTTTTCCATCAATAAACCTTAAAGCGACATCAATTTCTTATCACGAGCCCACTCTTCTGGTGTGAACGCTTTGATTGATAATGCGTGAATGTCGTTACGCTGGATGTATTCCATCAGAGGAGCATAAATTAGCTGCTGCTTCTTAACGCGGCTCATTCCATCGAAACAAGCATCAACAGCAACCACTTCATAGTGGCTACCTTCACCTTTCACATGCACTTCTTGAAGGTTTAGTGCTTCTTCTAATAACTGTTGTACTTTTGCGCTATCCACAATTTACCCCTGATAATTCTGTATGTGTTTGGCCACTAAAGATTCAACATTGCTCAGTTGAAACAAAGTGCGCAGTTGCGCCGGCACGAAACTGAGCATTATATGACAGTTTTGCTTTTTTGCATGCTCTAATAAGTGGATTAACATCACCATTCCTGCAGAGTCGACGCGCTCTATCTCTTTTAGCGAGCATTCCAGCTCCGATTGAGCAGGTTGCCATTGCTGTGCATACGCCCACAATGAAGGCACTGTATCTCTATCAAGTGCCCCTGTTAGCTTAAGAATGTTTTGATCCAATTGCCACTGAGCGGGAGTCTGGGCCATTATTTCTTAGCCTCGAAGCGGATCGGTTCTGCGGCCAATTTTTCTAGGTCTTTAGCAACAGATAGAATACCTTCTTGACGAATTTTACTGTTCCATTCGGATTGTTTACTAGAAAGCAAACTAATGCCCTCTGCAATCATATCGAATGCTTCCCACTCACCAGACTGGTTGTCTTTACGCAGTTTAAACTCAAGTTTGATGTTTGGACGCGGAGTATCGATGATATCAACTTTAATGCTTGTAATACGCTTAGAGTCATCAATGCTAGGCTCAGGACCAAACTCAATTTTTTGGTCAGAGTATTGCGTCAACACTTGTGCATAAGACGCAATCAGGTACGCACGAAATGCATCGATAAACTCAAGTACATCTTCACGCTTAGCACCTTTTAAGTTTGGACCAAGAAGTTTTAACCCTGCATAGCGGTAGTTGACGTAAGGCATTAGCTCTTCTTCAACGATCACTTTAAGTAAATTTGGATCTTGTTTGATTTTCGGCTGTTCGGCTTTCAATCTTTCGAACGTGACTTCAGCTACCTGCTTCATCATCTTATAAGGTTCAGTTTTATCCACCTCTGCTGCTGTTGCTCCAAAGACGCTAAACACAGCACAAACTGAAAGTAGTAATCTCGCTAACATAGTTATTCCTTACTTGAGTCGTCTGAACCACCTACGCTGTATAGTACTTGACCAATTAAGTCTTCAAGCACAAGCGCCGATTTGGTGTCTTCGATGGTATCACCATCCACCAGCATGACTTCATCATCAAAAACGAAGCCAGGTACTAAACCAATGTATTGCTCACCAATCAGGCCAGATGTCAAAATTTGTACGCTCGACGTTTCTGGGAACTGATTGTATTTGCTATTGATAGATAGTGTTACAACTGGCAATAAGTTGTCTGGGTTAAGCGAAATACTACTTACTCGACCAATCACAACGCCCCCCACTTTTACGGGCGAACGAACTTTTAAACTGCCAATATTATCGAACTCGGCTTTGAGGGTATAAGTATCACCAGAGCCAATGCTTTTTACGTCAGCAACTTGAAAAATCATCACAAGAATCGCGCAAATTCCCGCTAATACAAAGCTGCCAACCCATAATTCAGTTTTACGTGTTTGTTGCATGATTAATTCCCAAACATCAATGCGGTCAGTACAAAGTCTAATCCTAGTACTGCTAAAGAAGAATGCACAACAGTGCGCGTAGTTGCTCGGCTGATCCCTTCCGATGTTGGAATAGCATCATAACCGTTAAATAGAGCGACCCAAGTAACCGTAATTGCAAACGCAAAACATTTGATCATACTGTTACCAATGTCTTGTCCTAGCTCAACAGAGGACTGCATCGCTGACCAAAAACTGCCGTGATCAACGCCTTTCCAGTCAACACCAACAAGCTGAGCGCCCCAAATTCCCACAGCCATGAAAATCATAGCCAGTAAAGGCATTGAGATAACCCCAGCCCAAAACCGTGGTGCAATCACTCGTTTCAATGGGTCTACCGCCATCATTTCAAGGCTAGACAGTTGTTCCGTTGCTTTCATTAGACCTATCTCTGCGGTTAACGCAGAACCGGCACGACCAGCAAACAAAAGTGCAGTAACAACGGGTCCTAATTCACGGAGTAACGAAAGCGCTACCATTTGCCCCAAACTGCCTTCTGCGCCGTAATCCACCAACACAACATAGCCTTGTAGACTCAAAACCATTCCAATGAACAGACCAGATACGACGATGATCGCCAGCGACTGAACACCAACAGAATAAAGTTGCTTAACAAGCAGAGGAAAGCTTCTGATCGGTTGTGGCTTAGAAAATAGCGCCCCAATCAACATGAAAGTCGCACGACCAAATGCTCCGCAAATAGAAAGCGTGCGTCGACCCAGCGAGGCGACAAAGTGAATGAAGTTATCGACCATCAAATAAGTCCTTTTCGATACTTTGAGAAGGGAAACGAAACGGTACAGGACCGTCGGCATCACCTTGTAAGAACTGCTGGACACGAGGATCAGAGTTTTGAGTCAGCTCTTCTGGCGTACCATAGGCGATGATTTTTCCATCGGCCATCAGGTATACCCAGTCAGCAATACTCATGACTTCAGGTACGTCGTGAGAAACCACAATAGAGGTCAAACCTAACGCTTGGTTTAGATTGCTAATTAGCTCAACCAAAACGCCCATAGTGATTGGGTCTTGCCCCACAAACGGCTCATCGTACATGATCAGGTCAGGATCAAGTGCGATTGCACGAGCCAAAGCAGCGCGTCTTGCCATACCACCTGAAAGCTCACTCGGCATTAATTGCGCCGCGCCGCGCAGACCGACAGCTTCGAGCTTGAGTAACACCATGGTGCGAATCAAATCTTCCGATAAATCGGTATGCTCTCTCAATGGAAAGGCGACATTATCAAAAACATTCAAATCAGTGAATAAAGCCCCTGACTGGAACAACATGCTCATTTTCTTTCGAGCATGGTAGAGTTTTTTACGCGAGAGAGAGGGAATATTGTCGCCATCAAACCAGATCTCTCCTTGCTCGGGATACAACTGACCACCAATCAAACGCAGCAGTGTTGTTTTACCAATTCCCGATGGTCCCATAATGGCCGTCACTTTGCCCTCAGGAACATGCAGATCAATATCATCAAAGATCATGCGTTCTCCCCGTGAAAAAGTGAGGTTGTTCACGGTGACTAAATCGTTGTTCGACATATCATCTCTTCTACTGTAGGAGCGTTGCAACTCACGGAATCATCAAGCAGATACTCATCGGAGTTGAATTCTACGTTTAATAAAGTAACGTCGGTACATTTATTAGGCTGCAATCATAAGCACATTGGCGTTGAATTTAAAGCACTGTTCAATTAAATAAAGTCGACTATATCCCTGCAATTTCTCATGGTTTATGACCTAATTAGCACGAAGTGTTTAAATCCTAGACCAGAATTGCTCATTTAAATGAGTGAGATTTACATACATTTTCGTTACTAACCTTTAATTTATTCTTCGTTTATCTTCCATTTTAGGCCGCAAAAGGTCAAAATTAGCGGTTATTCATTTTACTTATTTAATACTTAGGAATTCTCATGCTCGAAGCCGTTGCGTTGCTTATAGTCGGTCTTGTTTTGCTTGTTTGGAGTGCAGATAAACTTGTTTTTGGCTCTGCAGCGATAGCCCGCAACGTCGGTATTTCCCCGCTTGTCATCGGCATGACAATCCTTGCGATGGGCTCATCTGCCCCTGAGATGATGGTATCTGCAACCGCTGCTTGGGATGGTAAAACAGATACAGCGGTGGGTAACGTATTAGGCTCAAACATAGCGAACATTGCGTTAATCCTAGGTATTACAGCGCTGATCAAGCCTTTGTCGATTAGCTCCGCCGTCATCCGCCGAGAACTTCCACTCATGATAGCCGTAACCGTACTCGCTGGTATTCTGCTTTGGAATAGCCATCTCGGTTTTTATGAGGGTGTCTTATTGTTTGTACTCTTTGGGGCATTTTTATTTGCTATGTTGCAAATCAGCCGCAAAGAGCAAAAATCAGGTGATGTTTTTCTTGATGACCAAGAGTCAGAGATCCCAGAAGGCGTCAGTAACCCTAAAGCAATCATGTGGGTGGTTATTGGCTTGATACTGCTTCCTTTGGCAGCCAGCATGCTGGTTGATAACGCGGTAATTATTGCTAAACACTTTGGTATGAGCGACCTTGTTATCGGTCTAACTATTATCGCCATTGGCACTAGCCTGCCAGAACTAGCCGCATCACTTGCGGGAGTTTTAAAGGGTGAAGACGACATGGCTGTCGGTAACATTATCGGTTCGAATGTGTTTAACATTCTGGCGGTAATGGGGATTCCTGGCATCATTAATCCATCGGTGCTCAGTGAGTACGCGATGGGACGTGACTTCTGGGTCATGTTAGGAGTTTCATTGTTACTTGTCGCGATGTGTTTGGGTAAATCACGCAGTATTAACCGTATTGAAGGTGCCATCTTGTTTGTGTGCTTCTTAGGTTACCAAGTGTACTTATTCGCAAACATGACCGCTTAATTACCACGATCAATAAGTAGAGATCTGATATGTCCAATCAATTTGATTTTCGCGCTGCTGCTAAACAAGTTCTTGATATCGAAGTTGCTGCTCTGCAAGAGCTAGATACCTACTTTGATGATCAATTTGAAAAAGCGTGTGAACTTATCCTTTCCAACAACGGCAAAGTTGTCGTTATGGGTATTGGCAAGTCAGGCCATATTGGTAACAAGATTGCCGCCACTCTGGCAAGCACTGGGACTTCGGCGTTTTTCGTTCATCCAGGCGAAGCCGCACATGGTGACTTGGGTATGATTAGCCCTGGTGACATTGTGCTGGCAATTTCTAACTCTGGTGAATCAAACGAAATTCTGTCTCTATTTCCAGTATTAAAGCGCCTGAATATTAAGATCATCAGCATGACAGGTAAGCCAGAATCAAATATGGCCAAGCTGTCTGACTTACACCTGCAAATTACGGTACCTCAAGAAGCTTGTCCGTTAGGCCTGGCGCCAACTAGCAGTACGACTGCCACATTAGTGATGGGAGATGCATTAGCCGTAGCTCTGCTTCAAGCTCGTGGTTTTTCTGCCGAAGATTTTGCCCTATCTCACCCAGGTGGTGCACTGGGGAGAAAACTGCTACTTAAGTTGTCTGATATTATGCACTTTGGAGAAGCGTTACCTAAAGTTTCTCCTGACGCATTAATTCGCGATGCCCTGCTTGAAATTTCAGAAAAGGGGTTAGGCATGACAGCCATCGTCGATGAGCACGATGCTATGCTTGGTATATTCACCGATGGTGATTTACGTCGTACCTTAGACAAGCGTATCGATATTCATACGACGGCAATTGGCGAGGTCATGACGACAAACCCAACCACAGCACACCCTGATATGCTGGCGGTTGAAGGTTTGAACTTGATGCAGAATAAAAACATTAACGCTCTGATTTTATGTAAAGACGAAAAAATTGTGGGTGCACTGAACATGCACGATTTACTAAAAGCTGGCGTGATGTAATATCAGCACAAACATTTAAATCATTTATTAGACGAATAAAGGCAATGGTCAGGGAAGTACTGAGCTAAACGATAGGCCTTCATTATATGAGTTTTACTCGCCTTATTTATTTGCTCTTGATCTTCGTTGTAGCGTGGTGCGGTTATTACCTACTAACCCCTAAAGGCAACGACGCAATTCAAGTAGCACCAGATTCTGAACTGCCCATGTTCAGTGGTTCTGGATTAGAAAACATCACCTACGGTGAAGATGGTGTCCGCAGTTACATCATTCGCTCCACTAACTTAGACCATTATGCTAAGAGTGGAGATACTATTTTTAATAACCCGACTTTGATGGTTTACCGTGAAGGTAGCGTCATTGAATGGAAGGTGACTGCCACAAGAGCAGTGTTAGATGAAGACCAAGTTTTGACTTTATATGACAAAGTCTTAATGCAAAATCTTCTGCCTGGTGCGAGTTTTGATACCATGGCAACAGACAAATTGGTCATTAATCTAACCAATCGTGATTTTAAAGCTGACCAACAAGTAATGTTGGTTGGACCACAATTTGAAACTACTGGAGGCGCAATGCAAGGTAACTTAAAACAGCATACTGCGACTCTGACAGATGAAGTTCAAGGTCGATATGAAACCGTTACACCTTAGCCTACTGGCACTGGTATTGGCGGCGCCTCAAGCGCTGGCACTCAAGTCGGATACTCAACAGCCGGTTTACATAAACTCTGACACCCAACAGGTGGATATGAAGAGTAACCAGGTTGTTTTTGAAGGCGATGTATCTCTTAAGCAAGGGAGCATCAATATCGATGCTGATAGAATCGTGGTAACTCGCGATCCTAAAACCGAAGCAATTAAACAGATTCAAGCATTTGGTAAACCTGCGAAGTTTTCTCAGCTGATGGACGATGGTAAAACACTTAGTGGTCAAGCTACGGAGCTGGATTACCGTATTTCTACAGACGAACTGACCATGAAAGGTCAAGCGCAGCTGGCGCAAGACAACAACACCATCAAAGGTTCTTCGATTCGTTACCAAATTGGTAAACAAAAGCTAGTCGCAGATAGCTCTAAGGAAGAGCGCGTTACGACCATTTTGCAACCCAATCAGATAGAGAACTAATATGGCAGTACTGAGTGCGAAAAACTTGGCGAAAAGCTACAAAAAACGCAAAGTCGTCACTGATGTTAGCTTAGAAGTTGAATCTGGTCAGATTGTTGGGCTACTCGGTCCAAACGGCGCGGGTAAAACCACCTCGTTTTACATGATTGTCGGCTTAGTACCTCGTGATGAGGGCACCATTACCATTGACGACAATGACATCAGTATTTTACCGATGCATAGCCGTTCACGCCTTGGCATTGGCTATCTTCCGCAAGAAGCGTCGATTTTCCGTAAGCTTTCAGTAGAAGATAACATCATGGCCGTACTTGAAACTCGTCAAGAAATGACGAGGGAAGAGCGCCAAGATAAACTGGAAGATTTGTTGGAAGAATTCCACATCCAGCACATCAGAACCAGTGCTGGTATGGCACTATCAGGGGGTGAGCGACGCAGGGTGGAAATCGCTCGAGCTTTAGCGGCCAACCCTCAGTTCATTTTATTGGATGAACCTTTCGCTGGTGTTGACCCAATTTCGGTTAATGACATCAAGAAAATCATTGAGCATCTGCGCGATCGTGGTCTCGGAGTGTTAATCACTGACCATAATGTACGTGAAACACTGGACGTATGTGAAAAAGCCTATATCGTGAGCCAAGGGCACCTAATTGCATCGGGAACTCCGGCAGAAGTTCTCAATAATGAACAGGTGAAACAAGTTTATCTCGGCGAACAATTCCGTCTATGATTATATTAGGAACGGTAAGATTCTGAGCATTACAAGGTAAGTAACACTGAATGAAACCTTCATTACAACTCAAGCTAGGTCAGCAGTTAGCCATGACGCCACAGTTGCAGCAAGCGATTCGCTTATTGCAATTGTCGACACTCGATCTTCAACAAGAAATCCAAGAAGCGTTGGACTCAAACCCATTATTGGAAGTTGAAGAAGGCCAAGACGAGCCTCTAGCAAACGGTGAAGATAAGTCAGCGGTCGAGGCTGCTGATAGCAACAGTGCTAGCGAACCAACAGAAATTGACGTTCCAGATAGCTCCGATGTGATAGAGAAATCAGAAATTAGCTCTGAACTTGAAATCGACACGACTTGGGATGACGTCTACAGCGCGAATACTGGTAGCACTGGCTTAGCTCTTGATGATGATATGCCCGTCTACCAAGGCGAAACCACTGAATCGTTACATGATTACCTCATGTGGCAGCTTGACCTAACACCATTCAGTGAAACCGACCGCACGATTGCATTAGCGATTATTGACGCTGTTGACGACTACGGCTATTTAACTTTGTCGCCTGAAGAGATTCATGAGAGCTTCGATAATGAAGAGATAGAGTTAGACGAAGTAGAAGCCGTTCGTAAACGCATTCAACAATTCGATCCTCTTGGAGTTGCATCACGTAACTTACAAGAATGTTTGTTACTGCAACTGACGACCTTCCCAGAAGACACGCCGTGGCTTGCTGAAGCCAAAATGATACTTGCGGATCATATTGATCACCTAGGCAACCGAGACTACAAGCTCGTCATCAAAGAGACTAAGCTGAAAGAAGCCGATCTTCGTGAAGTCTTAAAGCTTATCCAACAGTTAGATCCTCGTCCAGGTAGTCGCATCACTCCTGATGATACCGAGTACGTAATTCCAGACGTATCCGTTTTTAAAGACAATGGCAAATGGACCGTTTCTATAAACCCGGATAGCGTGCCAAAATTAAAAGTAAATCAACAATATGCTCAATTAGGCAAAGGTAATAGCGCGGATAGCCAGTACATCCGCAGCAATTTGCAAGAGGCAAAATGGTTAATTAAGAGCTTAGAGAGTAGAAACGAGACGCTACTCAAAGTTGCAAGATGTATTGTTGAACATCAACAAGATTTCTTCGAGTATGGTGAGGAAGCCATGAAGCCAATGGTACTCAATGATGTCGCTTTGGCTGTGGACATGCATGAATCCACGATTTCTCGTGTAACAACGCAAAAGTTTATGCATACACCACGTGGTATTTTTGAATTGAAGTACTTCTTCTCTAGCCATGTTAGTACTGACAACGGCGGAGAATGTTCGTCAACAGCAATTCGTGCACTCATTAAAAAACTGGTCGCAGCAGAGAATACTGCCAAACCACTGAGTGATAGCAAGATTGCTGCTCTTCTGGCTGACCAAGGGATTCAGGTCGCAAGACGTACGATAGCCAAATATCGCGAATCCTTGGGAATTGCCCCTTCAAGTCAGCGTAAACGCCTATTATAAGGCACTAACTGAAAAGGAAAGTCTATGCAAATCAATATTCAAGGCCATCACGTTGATCTTACCGATTCAATGCAAGACTATGTAAATTCTAAGTTTCAGAAGCTCGAAAGGTTCTTCGACCATATCAATCAAGTGCATGTTGTACTAAAAGTTGAAAAAATTACTCAAATCGCGGAAGCTACGCTTCACATAAATCAAGGCGAAATCCACGCATCAGCCGATGACGAAAATATGTATGCCGCGATCGATTCGCTGGTAGATAAATTGGTTCGCCAACTTAATAAGCACAAAGAAAAACTAAACAGTCATTAATCATGCAACTGAGCGAAATACTGTCATTGGACTGCACCAAAAGTGCGGTCCACTGCACGAGTAAAAAACGCGCCCTTGAAATGATCAGCCGTATCGTGGCTGATCAAACGGGCCAAGATTCTACCGAGCTGTTCGAATGCATGCTCAATAGAGAAAAAATGGGCAGTACCGGTATCGGAAACGGTATTGCGATCCCTCACGCGAGAATGCAATCAAGCGACAAGGCCATTGCTGTCTTACTGCAATGTGATGAAGCAATCGAATTTGATGCGATTGACAATCGACCTGTCGATCTTCTTTTTGCGCTCCTTGTACCAGAAGAACAGTGCAAAGAGCACCTCAAGACTCTATCCTCTATGGCAGAACGTCTGAGCGATAAGCAAGTATTAAAACTACTGCGTAATGCTCAGAGTGATGAAGAACTTTACGACATCATGATTCACCAATAAGCAGGACTAACTCCATGCGACTAATCGTTGTTAGCGGGCACTCAGGTGCCGGTAAAAGTATTGCGCTTCGTGTACTGGAAGACTTAGGTTACTACTGTGTTGATAACCTGCCAGTTAACTTGCTGGACGCATTTGTTCATTCTGTTGCTGACAGCAAACAGAATGTTGCAGTCAGCATTGATATTCGTAATATTCCTAAAAAGCTAAAAGAACTGACGAGTACACTAGAACAGTTAAAAACTGAGCTTGATGTGACCGTGCTTTTCTTGGACGCTAATAAAGAAACGCTACTCAAACGCTACAGCGAAACACGCCGAATTCACCCGTTATCTTTAGGTGGCACCTCCCTCTCGCTCGATCAAGCCATCGAGCGTGAGAAGCAAATTTTGACGCCACTCAAAGCGCATGCAGATCTGGTCCTAAATAGTAGTGGGCAGTCTTTGCATGAATTGAGTGAAACCGTGCGTATGCGCGTTGAAGGCAGAGATCGCAAAGGGCTCGTTATGGTATTTGAGTCTTTTGGTTTTAAATACGGCCTGCCTTCCGATGCCGATTACGTATTCGACGTTCGCTTCTTACCTAACCCACATTGGGAACCAGCACTACGCCCGCTTACAGGTCTGGATGCTCCTATCGCCGCATTTTTAGAGCAACACCAATCGGTGTTAAGTTTGAAATATCAAATTGAAAGCTTTATAGAGAATTGGTTACCTCTGCTTGAGAAAAACAACCGCAGCTACCTGACCGTTGCAATCGGTTGTACTGGTGGTAAGCACCGCTCGGTGTACTTAACTCAGCAAATCGGTGAATACTTCTCCAACAAAGGACACCAAGTACAAATTCGCCATACCTCACTAGAGAAAAACGCTAAGGAGTAGCCGTGGAGTTAAGTCGTAAAGTATTGATTCAAAACCGCCTTGGCTTACATGCTCGTGCAGCAGTCAAACTGGTCGAACTGGCACAGAGCTTTGAAGCGGTCATCACCATCGACAATGAAGAAGACAAAACCGCCACAGCAGACAGCGTAATGGGCCTGTTAATGCTAGAGTCCGCTCAAGGGCAATACGTTACGATCCACGCAACGGGTGGGCAAGCGGAAGAAGCACTGGATGCCGTTTGCCACTTGATCGAAGATAAATTTGATGAAGGCGAGTAGTTTACTCGCTTTTTTCTTACCTCCCATTATCTTTCTCTTCCCTGACCTAATAAATAAATTTGCTTAGTATCATAAGTTGTTATTAAAAGGCGCCTAGAATTAAGTTATTATTCAACGCATTGTAAATATCAGGAATTGGGAGGAATGAATGGCAGAGCAAATTGAATTCGACCAAGCTCACCAAGCCCTCCAAGAAGTCACAGAAGCGCTAGAAAATGGCCGCTTCGTCCATGTTCGTCGTCAATTACAGGACATGGAACCTGAGGATATCGCTCACCTTTTAGAAGCCTCCCCACGTAAGAGCCGTGAAGTTCTTTGGCAACTCACCGACCCTGAAGATTATGGTGAAATCCTTGACGAGCTGAACGAAGACGTCAAAGACAGCCTCGTATCCAAAATGGCACCAGAAGCGCTTGCAGAAGCGACAGAAGGCATGGATACCGATGACGTGGCTTACGTACTGCGTAGCTTGCCTGACAACCTGTCACGCGAAGTCCTGTCGCAAATGGACTCCTCTGACCGTCTACGGGTCGAAACCGCCCTATCCTACCCAGAAGACACCGCGGGTGGACTGATGAACACCGACGTCATCACAATTCGTGGTGACGTAGATGTGGACGTAGTTTTGCGTTATCTACGTATGAAAGGCGAGCTTCCAGAAGCTACGGATGCCCTGTATGTGATCGATGAAGAGAGTAAGCTCATCGGTGAACTGCCGATCACGACGCTTATTACCACTCAGCCAGACGTAAAAATCATTGATGTAATGGAAGACGCGGACGAGGCCATCACCGTCGATACTAGCGACTCAGATGTTGCGAGTCTGTTCGAACGCCGTAATTGGGTATCTGCACCTGTTGTTGATGAAAACTTGCATTTGGTCGGTCGTATCACCATCGATGACGTGGTTGACGTTATTCGTGAAGACGCGGAACACTCGATGATGAGTATGGCGGGTATGGACGATGACGAAGATACTTTCGCGCCTGTTGTAAAATCAGCTCGCAAACGCAGTATCTGGCTTGGCGCTAACGTATTAGCCGCCCTTGCTGCTGCTTCCGTTTCTAATATGTTTGAGGCCACATTAGATCAAATGGCGGCCATTGCGGTATTGATGACGATTGTTCCGTCCATGGGTGGTGTCGCTGGTAACCAAACCGTCGCACTAGTGATTCGTGGTCTTGCTCTTGGTCATATCGGTGACTCAAACAAACGTGAACTGTTAATGAAAGAAGCCTCGATCGGCTTACTCAACGGTATCATGTGGGCGCTGATTATTGGTGGTATTGTTGTTGCTTGGAAAGGTAACTGGATGCTCGGAGGAATCATTTCCGCCGCCATGCTGACCAACTTATTGGTCGCAGGTATTGCCGGAGTAACGATTCCAATCCTATTGAAAAAAATGAACATCGATCCTGCTTTAGCTGGTGGTATGGCATTAACAACGGTGACGGATGTGATTGGTTTATCTGTCTTCTTAGGGCTTGCCACAATACTGATTACCTAACAGAAAAAACGAAAAAGCCTGATGAACACATCAGGCTTTTTTGATTCTGAATTGCTAGAAAAGCTTATTCACCCGCCACTTTAATGGTATCCAGTAGGATAGAGCCCGTTTGGATTTGTGAGCGCGTTTCAATATCACTACCAACCGCCACAATCTTGGTGAACATGTCTTTTAGATTACCTGCGATGGTAATTTCTGATACTGGGTATTGGATTTCGCCATTCTCAACCCAGAAGCCTGCGGCACCGCGAGAGTAATCACCCGTTACCACGTTCACACCTTGTCCCATGACTTCTGTCACTAGAAGACCAGTACCGAGCTCTTTAAGCATTTGTTCGAAGTTTTGGCCTGTCGACTTCACGTACCAGTTATGAATCCCACCAGCGTGACCTGTCGGCGTCATCTTCATTTTACGTGCGGCATAACTGGTTAACAGATAAGTTGCTAGCACACCGTCGGTAATGATCTCACGGTCTTGAGTGTACACACCTTCACTATCGAATGGACTTGATGCCAAACCACGCAATACATGCGGACGTTCTGAGATATTGAACCATTCAGGAAGCACTTGTTTGCCTAGATGGTCAAGTAAGAAAGAAGATTTTCGGTACAGGTTACCACCGCTGATCGCCATAACGAGATGGCCAATCAAGCCTGTCGCAACATCAGCCGCAAACATGATTGGGTATTGACCTGTTTTTAGACGCTGCGCATCTAAGCGGTTAACCGTATTCTCTGCCGCCTTACGACCCACCGTTTCTGGGGTCCATAAGTCATCACGATGACGTGCCACGGTGTAGCTGTAATCACGTTCCATCTCGCCGTTTTGACCAACGCCAATTACACAACAGCTAGTACTATGGCGGCTAGACGCATAACTAGCTAATAAGCCATGGCTATTGCCATACACTTTCACGCCGTAATGACTATCATAACTCGCGCCATCACTTTGCTTGATTGCTCTGTCATAACTTAGCGCTTCTTTCTCAGCGGCAATCGCCACATCGGCAGCATAGTCTGGATCGGGTGCGTCAGGGTGGAAAAGATCAAGCTCAGGGATCTCTTGCACCATGTATTCTTTTGCTGCAGGGCCTGCAAATGGGTCTTCAGATGTGTAATGTGCAATATCTAGCGCCGCTATAACGGTTTGCTCGATTGCAGCTTCACTTAAATCAGACGTGGAAGCACTGCCTTTGCGTTGACCTCGGTAAACGGTAATGCCCAGCGCACCATCGCTGTTGAACTCGACATTTTCTACTTCACCCATACGAGTTGAAACACTTAAACCAGTGCTTTTAGTAATTGCGACTTCGGCGGCGTCAGATTTTGCCGATGCAAGCTTTAAGGCTCTTGCGACGGCTTGCTCTAGCTCGGTACGTTGCTCAGCAACCTGCTGTTTAATATCCATTGTCTTTCACATCTTGTCTTTGATGAACAATAGGATAACAAGAATTTCGCTTTCTCCCCATGATTCTTGTTAAAATAGTCATAATATTAATCAAAACACAGGCAACTGAAATGGCACGTAAGAATCAAAAAGCGCCATGGGAACCAGAAGAAGAGATCATCTGGGTAAGTAAATCCGAGATGAAGCGAGACATGGAAGAACTGCAAAAGCTAGGTGAGGAGCTTGTCGGCCTCAAACCTTCAGTTCTAGAAAAGTTTCCATTGAGTGAAGATTTGCGAGAAGCAATTGCTGACGCGCAACGTTTTAAAAATGAAGCGCGTCGTCGCCAATTACAACGTATTGGTAAATTGATGCGTTACGAAGATCCAGAGCCAATCCAAGCCGCACTGGATAAAATTCGTAATAAGCACTCTCAATTAACGGCGGTATTCCACAAACTTGAAGCGTTGCGTGATCGCGTAGTGGAAGAAGGTGACAAAGCCATTGATGACGTAATGGAAATGTACCCAGAAGCGGATCGTCAGCGTCTACGCCAACTTGCTCGCCAAGCAGCGAAAGAGAAAAAATCTGGGAAACCAGCAAAAGCGTACCGCGAAATCTTTCAGCTCCTTAAAGGTCTAAACGAAGAAGAGTTTTAATTCGAGGGCTCACGCAATGAGCATTCGATTTAAACGCAAAAAGCAGACGTCAATGTCTGCTTTTTTTATCTTTGGTTTTACAGTCAGCATTACACTAAGCGATTAACGCGGTCTCCGCGCTCGAAAGCGTTAATGTTCTCAATCAGGATTTCCGCTAAACGTTGGATAGATGAGTCGCTGCCCCATGCAACATGCGGTGTCAATAACAAATTAGGTAAACTCATATTGGCAATCAGCGGATTGCTCTCATCAGCCGGTTCTTGTGTAAAAACATCAAAACCAGCCGCTGCAATTTCTTGCTGTTTTAAGGCATCCACCAGTGCGCTCTCATCCACCAAACCTCCACGCCCTGTATTAATCAAAATGGCGTTGGACTTCATTTGTTTCAACTCTGCTTGACCAATTAAATTCTGAGTATGATCGTTGAGCGGGCAATGCAAAGTCAGCGCATCGGAGCGTTTTAATACTTCCTCAAACGACACATAACCTTGTCTACATTCTGCCGCCCCTTTACGCTCAGAAAACAACACGGTCATTCCTAACGCTTGAGCCAGATTCGCCGTCGCTTGCCCTAGTGCCCCACTACCAACAACACCTAACGTGCTACCACCAATATCCCCGATTGGGTGAGTAAAAAAACAAAACTGCTGGTTACGCTGCCACTCACCTGCGGCAATATCTTGGTGGTACCCAAATAAATTCCGTCTTAAAGCGAATAACATTGCCATCACGTGCTCGGGCACCGAACGCGTCGCGTAACCACGTACATTAGCAACCGCAATATCATGATTAGCACAGTAGTTCACATCGACGTTGTTAAAACCAGTTGCGGCAACCGCGATCATCCGTAATTTTGGTAGTTGCTCTAATACATGTTGGTCAAGCAGGACTTTATTGCTAATCACGATATCGGCATCTGCTAACCTTTCTATTACCTGCCCAGGCGCAGTTAGGTCGTACTCACGCCAGTGGTGCGGAAAGCCAGGTCGTGGGATCTCAATATGTTCTGGGATGGTCGCTCGATCTAAAAATACGATGCTTGGCAAAGACATAACAACTCCTTGTTCACGGCTGAAAGACAGGATACATCAACCACAGTAACGAAATAGCCAAAAATAGCGAACTAGAAAGAACCGCTGTTGAGTGCAATTGGCATTAAGGGTGTGGCAACGTTTTATAATCAGGCAATGTACGCTCTGGCGAAAAATAGTTAAAGATCATCGCCTCGGCTTCAGAATAAAAGTCACAGGGTACAAAAATACTGCTCAGCTGATCCGTAGCTGGATGATAAAAACTTAGCTCCGCAGCGTGCAACTCTAAACGTTCTGAAAACTGATACGCCTCTTCGCTTGCATAAAACTCATCACCCACAATCGCATGACCAATCGCCATCAAATGCACGCGTAACTGATGCGATCGACCAGTAATGGGGAGTAACCGCACAACGGTCGTATGGGTGCCATCAGGGTGCACTTCACGCTTCACTACTTGGAATAAAGTTTGAGATGGTTTGCCGTCGTCAAAACATACTTTTTGTCGTGGACGATTTGGCCAATCACAAATTAATGGAAGATCAATATTCCCTTCTTGCGGCTCAACATGCCCCCAAACACGTGCGTAATACACCTTGTGAGTGAGGCGATATTGGAACTGCTTTTTTAATGCTCGCTCCGCGGGTTTGTTTTTCGCCAGCAACATCAACCCTGATGTCGACATATCCAAGCGATGCACAACTTGAATTTCTGGATGCAACTCTTTGAGGCGGCTCCACATGCTGTCGTAATGCTCTGCAAGGCGACCAGGTACAGACAGTAACCCAGATGGCTTATTCACTGCCAGAATGTCGTCATCCTCAAAAACGATATCGACCCAAGGGTCGGTGGGAGGGGTATATTCAAGCATTGCCATGGGAGATCTCTACAAAATAAAAACGCCGCGATTATATACCCAAATAGCACCCAGATGCAGGGTTCGGAAGAAAAGTTCAACCCAATAAAACAAAGTCAATCCTTTAGCATAAAAACTAAAAATAGCACGTTGTAAATTTAGTTTGACAACAAGACGCATAACTGAATAGAGTGCTAGATGCACACAGCATGATATTCGCAAAGAATACTTAAAATAAACACACCAAAACACAGCATTTAAAAGACATTACCGTTGCGCAGTATAGGGCGAGCGCTCAGCCTGTCATGTACTGCGGTATGTATCTCTTTAGAAAGATACATAAGATAAAAAGGACAATAAGCAATGGACTCCGCCGTTATAGATAAACCCCAATCCAAACTTTCCTTATTTTTTCGTTCGCTAGGCCCCGGCATATTAATGGCATCTGCTGCGGTCGGTGGCTCTCACCTCGTGGCATCAACCAAGGCTGGTGCGATTTATGGTTGGCAATTGGCTGCACTGATTCTGCTCGTAAACCTGTTTAAATACCCTTTTTTCCGAGCGGGCGTACAGTACACCATGGGGACAGGGCTCACCTTGGTTGAGGGCTACGCGAAATTAGGTCGGCCTTATCTATGGCTATTTCTATTTCTTAGCGTGGTATCGGCCGTCATCAATACCGCCGCTTTGTTGATGTTTAGCGCTAGCTTGCTGGGCTACTTCATTCCGTTTTCACTATCAATGGCATCACTCAGCATCATTGTGATTGTCACCTGCCTGATCATATTATTTGCTGGCCATTACAAAGCGCTCGATACGCTATCTAAAGTGATCATGTCGGTGTTAACCATCGCGACTTTACTCGCTGTTTCTATCGCCTTTGGTAACCCTGTTGAACAAGTAGCCAACTTCGAGCCGCCGTCACCTTGGTCTATTGCGGCTATTGGTTTTATCGTCGTGACAATGGGGTGGATGCCTGCACCGATAGAGATCTCCTGTTTAACCTCAGCATGGCTAAAACGCCAATCAAGCCAGCAAGAAGTAACATACCGCTCTGCTCTATTTGACTTTAATGTCGGTTATATTGGCACGGCGTTTCTTGCCATTATCTTTGTATCGCTAGGCTCTTTGATGCTTTATGGTTCTGGCGTTGCGCTTGAAAGCTCTGGCGTTGGCTTCTCCCACCAATTGGTTGGCTTATATGCGGCAACGATTGGCGAATGGTCTCGTTACTTGATCGCGGTAATTGCGTTTTTCTGTATCTTTGGCAGCACGATTACCGTTATTGATGGCTATTCGCGCGTTATTTCTGACTCTCAACGTCTACTGCGCTCACAACCAGACACTAACCCTAAAGCCACATCAGCGATCATGCTGGTGGTAGCCTTACTTGCATTAGGTATTGTGGTTTTCTGGGCTTCTGCGTTATTGCCTATGCTGAACTTTGCGATGATCCTCGCCTTTATGACCACGCCATTCTTTGCTCTGCTAAATTACACATTAGTGAGCAAAACCGAGTTACCTGAGCCTTTGGCTGTTGGACCTAAACTGAAGTGGTTGTCGATTGCAGGCCTGATTTACTTGTTTGGCTTCTTGGCTGTGTTTATCTGGTGGAAGTGGTTGATGTAAATGAGATAGCTATCAGTGATTAATGCATTCCGCATAAAGAAACTAAACCGTAAATAAAGAAAAAGGTCTTCAACTGAAGACCTTTTTAAATGAGCAATAAACACTTACTTAGTTGTGGCTCACCACAATCAAACGCAGCGAGTCGAGCTGAACCTGAGCTTGGTTGATATAACCAGTAAGCTCTTTAATTTGTGCGTCGATAGCTTCAATTTCTTCGTCACGAATATTTGGGTTCACCGCTTTCAGTGCTTGCAAACGCTCAAGCTCTGCATTCAAACTGTGCTGCATATCTTGATGAGCTTGTTTGCGTACTTCTTCAACCTTCTCTTCAATAAGAACATCACCGGCTTCAATTAAGCGGTGTACATCTTTCTGTACCGACGTAACCAACTTGCTACCTAAGTGACGGTTTACAGGGCTGAGCTGGCGGTTAAAGCTTTCAAACTCCACTTGAGCAGACAAATCATTACCACGCGAGTCCATCATTAAACGGATTGGCGTTTTCGGTAAGAAGCGCGCGATACCACTGCGTTTTGGCGCTTGCGCATCTACCGCGTAAATCAACTCAAGAAGAATAGTCCCAACTGGTAACGCTTTGTTTTTCAATAGAGATACCGCAGACGTCCCCACCCCTTCACTCATAAGAAGATCGATACCACCCTGGATCATTGGGTGTTCCCAACTGATAAAGTGCATATCTTCACGAGATAACGCTGTATCACGATCAAACGTGATCGTCGCTCCTTCGTATGGCAGACCTGGGTAGCTTGGCACCATCATGTGCTCAGATGGGGTCACAATCAGGGCGTTTTCACCTTTATCGTCTTGATTCAAGCCAATCGTGTCAAAAAGAGAAAGTGCGAAGGTGACCAGATTGGTATCGCCGTCGGTTGATTCAATTTTCTCAACGATTTGTTGTGCTTTTTCCCCTCCATTTGAATGCATTTCTAATAGGCGATCACGGCCTTGCTCCAATTGGGATTTCAGCTCTTTATTCATTTTTGCTGACGCTTCAATGATCTCATCTAGCGTGCTGGTATCACCAGAGGCAAGAATTTCAATCAGATCATCGGAGTACTTATCGTAAACAGCACGGCCTGTTGGGCAGGTTTCCGCAAAAGCGTTCAGGCCTTCATCGAACCAACGTGCTAGGATCGCTTGCGATGTGCCTTTCAGGTAAGGAACATGAATGTCGATATCGCGATTTTGACCGATACGGTCCAAACGACCAATACGTTGCTCAAGCAAGTCTGGGTTGAATGGCAAGTCGAACATGACAAGTTGGTTGGCAAACTGGAAGTTACGACCTTCAGAACCGATTTCGCTACAGATAAGAACTTGTGCTCCACCTTCTTCTTGCGCAAAGTAAGCCGCCGCTTTGTCACGTTCAAGAATCGACATACCTTCGTGGAAAACGGTGGCGCGGATACCTTCACGCTCACGCAGTGCTTGCTCCAATTGCAGTGCGGTACTCGCACGAGAAGCAATCACGAGGATTTTCTCGCTGCGCTTCTCTTTTACTTTTTCAAGCAACCAATTCACACGCGAGTCAAACTGCCACCAGCTCGCGTCATCGCCTTCAAATTCTTGGAAAATTTCTTCCGGGTAAAGGTTCTTCATCGCACGTGCTTCAGAACTCATCTTACCGCCAATCATCCCAGCAACACGCATTGATGTAGTGTATTGCGGTGGAATATCCATTGGCATCAGATGCACGTTACGCTTAGGGAAGCCTTTGATGGCCGCGCGCGTGTTACGGAACAGAACACGCCCTGTACCATGACGATCCATCAAGTTATCGATCAGCTCTTGGCGTGCCGACGCTTTAGCTTCTTCGTCCGCTTCACTTTCGATAATGCGGAAAAGTGGTTCTACGTCTTGTTCAGACAACAACTCAGTGATCTGGTTTTTTGCTTCATTAGGTAGCTTTTCACCGGAAAAGAGTGAAGTAATCGCATCTGCTACGGGTGCGTATTGCTCTTCTTCCTCAACGAATGCTTCGTAATCATAGAAGCGGTCTGGATCCAACAAACGCAGACGAGCAAAGTGACTCTCACGACCAAGCTGCTCTGGCGTTGCAGTCAGTAGCAACACACCTGGAGTACGTTCAGCCAAGCCTTCTACCACTTGGTATTCACGGCTCGGTTTATCTTGGCTCCATTCAAGGTGATGCGCTTCATCGACAACCAGTAGGTCCCATTCACCTTCCAGTGCTTGTTCAAAACGCTTGCGGCTCTTGCGTAGGAAATCCAAAGAACACAGCACATATTGCTGAGTATCAAATGGGTTTTCTGCATCCGCAAACGCTTCGATACAGCGCTCTTCGTCAAAGATAGAGAAATGCAGATTGAAACGACGCATCATCTCAACCAGCCATTGATGCTGCAGTGTTTCAGGCACCACAATCAAAATGCGTTCGGCACGACCAGACAGAACTTGTTGGTGGATGATCATGCCCGCTTCGATGGTTTTACCCAAACCTACCTCATCCGCCAACAAGACGCGTGGCGCGTGACGACGGCCAACTTCGTGCGCGATGTAAAGCTGATGAGGGATCAAACCTGCACGCATACCACATAGGCCACGCATTGGGCTCTTATGCTGCTCAAACTGGTTGGTTAGCGCACGGTAACGCAGAACAAAGTTGTCCATACGGTCGATTTGACCGGCGTACAACTTATCTTGAGGTTTGTTAAAACGAATTTGGTTGCTAAGGAAAATCTCACGCAGAACAACAGCGGTTTCTTGCGTGTCTTCACGAGTACCGAAATAGGTGTAAAGACCTTCATCTTCCAGTACTTCTTCTACTTTTAGAGACCAACCTTCTTGGCAATCGATGACATCCCCAACATTAAAGGTGACTCGGGTAACAGGTGCATCGTTACGTGCGTAAACTCGGTTTTCCTCTGACGCTGCAAACATCAATGTCACAGTACGAGCATCCATTGCTACAACGGTACCTAAACCTAAATCGCTTTCCGTATCGCTAATCCAGCGCTGCCCCAAAGCAAATGTCATGAATTGACTACCTCGTTATTAGTTCTTGATTCGTATTTCTTGTTGGTCTACTCATGCCCGTGGGCATGGATAATAGTTTAGATCTGATTCTGGCTTCTGCTATGCCGATAGCATTCGTCATTTCAGTATGAACTGAGTATTTTTTAAGCCAGCTCAACATGATAAATCGGACGTAGCCTATACGCAGAAAAAGGTCGCTAATCTTACTTGAAGCTGTGATTTAGGTCACGCCGAAACCGCACCAAGCAGAAACTTTTTTTCCCAAACTCTAAATGCAATCAAATTGTAAAATACTCAAGCCAATTATTAAGTTGTAGAACGTAAATATTACGTATACTTCTAATGAGGGGCGTTTAAAACCATTGCATATGATTTAAGCGCGTTAGTACACGATTAGGATCAACACGGGTTTGCAGTAAGTTGTCTTGCTACTCGGTTGCACACTAGCCGACATCAGCCCGACAACCTCTATTGCAAGCAATCAGAGTTAGGTCACTTCACACCTATTTGGAAACGACCTAACAACTCGCATGCAGAGCCGTACTACGGCAAGGAGACGCTATGGGCGATACCGATCGGAAACTGTTTGTACTCGATACCAACATTCTTCTTCATGAACCCTTTGCCATCTTCTCTTTCCAAGAACACGATGTCGTTATCCCCATGACCGTGTTGGAAGAACTCGACCGAATCAAAGACAGCAAGCGCGACGTTGCAAGAGATGCGCGCGTAGCTATTCGCACCTTGGAAGATTTGTTTAAAGAAGCAACGCCAGATGAAATCTCTGAAGGTATTCCTGTTTCTAAAGACAACCCCGACCAAGGTACCATTTCCATTTTGGCGGATTTTGAACTGCAGGAAACCGTCAAAGCCTTCGCCGACAAGGCCGGTGACAACCGTATTCTCAACGCGGTGCTTTATCTGCAAAATAAACGTGCACCACGTGAAGTGGTACTGATCACGAAAGACATCAACATGCGTCTGCGAGCCAAAGGGGCTGGTGTACGCTTTGTTGAGGACTATAGAACCGACCAACTGATTGACGACATTCAATACCTAACCAAAGGCTTTCAATTGCGTGAAGGTGATTTCTGGAGCGGTATTGAGGAAGTAGAAAGCTATGCACTGGGCGGAAAAACTTACCACAAACTCAGTCGCGAACCCTTCGACCCAACCTTTATCAACCAATACGTTATTGATGAAGACAGTGACTTTGCTGGTCGCGTAGAAACCATCAATGAAGACAAGCTAACGCTTCTCGACCTGAGCCGCGAACGTCTAATGCATCGTAAGGCTTGGGACATCACACCTAAAAATATCTACCAGGGAATGGCGTTAGATGCCTTACTCGATCCAGAAATTGACTTGGTGATTCTAACGGGTGCAGCGGGTAGTGGTAAGACATTACTGGCAATGGCAGCAGCATTGGAGCAAACCATTGAAAAAAGCATGTTCGATAAAATTATCGTAACACGTAACACGCCAGATATCGGTGAATCCATCGGCTTCTTACCCGGCTCCGAAGAGGAGAAAATGATGCCGTGGTTAGCGGCGGTGACCGATACCTTGGAAGCACTACATAAACACGATCACTGCACTGAAGGCTCATTGAAGTACATCTGCGATAAAGCCAACATTCAATTTAAATCGATCAACTTTATGCGTGGCCGTTCGATTCAAAATGCGTTTGTACTGCTTGATGAGTGTCAAAACCTCACTGCATCACAAATCAAAACCATCATTACCCGCTGTGGCGAAGGAACCAAAATCGTCTGCTCCGGTAACTTGGCGCAGATTGACTCTCATTACCTCACCCCAGTGACATCAGGATTGACGTACATGGTTGAGCGCTTCAAGAACTTTGAAGGCAGCGCAAATATTCACCTCAACGGTGTGGTTCGTAGCCGCTTGGCGGAATTTGCTGAAGAAAACCTGTAATTGACACCGACTCACAAAGCAAAAGAGCGCTCTAATGAGCGCTCTTTTTATAACGATTCGACTGAGTTACTCAGTGCCACCCACTGTCAGTGAGTCCAGCTTCAAGGTCGGCTGACCAACACCAACCGGCACACTTTGACCTGCTTTACCACATACGCCAACGCCCTTGTCGATACTTAAGTCGTTACCGACCATAGACACTTGCTGCATTGCTTCGATACCTGAGCCAATCAACGTCGCACCTTTAACAGGGCGCGTAATTTTACCGTTTTCAATCAAGTATGCTTCGGATGCAGAGAACACAAACTTACCCGAAGTAATGTCCACCTGGCCGCCACCAAAGTTTGGCGCATACAAACCTTTCTCGACCGTCGAGATAATTTCTTCTGGCGTATGTTCACCTGGAAGCATGTAGGTGTTGGTCATGCGAGGCATTGGCAAGTGTGCATACGACTCACGACGACCGTTACCCGTTGGATTTACACCCATGAGCCGCGCGTTTAGCTTGTCTTGCATATAGCCTTTCAGCACACCATTCTCGATAAGCGTGTTGTACTGACCGTTTACCCCTTCATCATCCACATTCAGTGAACCACGAAGGTCTTTTAACGTGCCGTCATCGACGATGGTACACAGCGAAGACGTCACTTGTTGACCCATTTTGCCAGAGAAAACCGAAGATTCCTTCCGGTTAAAATCACCTTCTAGGCCATGACCTACCGCTTCGTGTAGCAACACGCCAGGCCAGCCAGAACCCAATACCACTGGCATCATGCCAGCTGGTGCTGCTTCTGCTTCAAGGTTGATTAACGCCATGCGAATCGCTTCGTCTGCGTAATGAAAAGCTTGTTTCACACCATTGCTTTCCGTTAAAAAGAAATCGTAACCGAAACGGCCGCCGCCACCAGCACTACCGCGTTCACGTCGTTCACCTTTTTGTGCGAGCACGCTAATAGACAAACGCACCAAAGGACGAATATCGCCTGCATAAGTACCGTCTGTTGCCGCAACAAGCATCTGCTCATGCACACCGCTGATGCTGATCGAAACTTCTTTAATCAATGGTTCTTTAGTGCGGATGTAAGCATCTAGAGATTTGAGTAATTCTGTTTTTTGCTGCTTTTCCCATTCAGCTAGTGGATTCACAGCCGCGTAGTACGCTTGGTTTTCGGTGCGTTTAAACGCTTGGACTTTGCCATTTTGCCCTTGCTGAGCAATACCGCGCGCCGCCATTGCACTCTGCTTCAGGCCTTCAGGCTGGATTTGATCAGAGTAGGCAAAGCCTGTTTTCTCGCCAGTTACTGCACGGACACCAACACCACAATCAATGTTAAAAGAGCCATCTTTGATGATGCTGTCTTCTAGAACCAGAGACTCATGCCAGCTGGACTGAAAGTAAATGTCCGCATAATCGATCTGGCGCGTCGCAATGCTGGCAAGCGTGTCAGCAATGTCTTGTTCTGTCAGACCATTTGGGGCAAGGAGTGCCTGTTCTATTTGGTTTGTGCTCATAGTTAGCTCTTTTATTTCCGTCTCAATTCATTTTGAAAGCGACTGTGTTGAGTCAGCGGCATATTCTGCCTTACTTGTTGGCTTTGTGACAAATCTATCTCAGTCACCAATAAACCTACTTCATCCTGAAGCTGTTTATGGATACGTCCCCAAGGGTCAACGACCATTGAGTGTCCCCATGTTTTTCGTCCACATGGATGCGTTCCAGTTTGTCCGCTTGCCAAAATCCAACATTGTGTCTCAATCGCTCTAGCTCGCAATAATACTTCCCAGTGAGCTTGCCCCGTCACAGCGGTAAACGCAGCGGGCACCGCAATGATATCCGCCCCTTCTTGACGCAATACTTTATAAAGTTCTGGGAAACGTAAATCATAACAAATACTCAATCCAACACTGCCGATATCAGTTTCCGCAACGACTATTTGATTACCCGCCATAAACGTATCCGACTCACGATAACTACCATAACCATCGGCTACGTCGACATCAAACATGTGCAGTTTGTCATAGTGAGCAATGCATTTACCGTGCGGCGGTAATACCAGTGTTGTGGTCGTGACACCTTTTGCGGTTTGAATGGGCATGCTTCCGACAATCAGTGTTAACTGGTTCTTTCTTGCGATTTCACAGAGCCGCTGTTGAATCATGCCACTGCCAAGTGGCTCTGCATGTTGATGATAAGCTTCGCGACTGGAAAATAGCACTGTATTTTCAGGAGTAAGAACAAGTTTGGCACCTTGCTTGCTTGCTAAAGCACACTGTTTTTCAATGAAGTCCAAATTCACGTTAATATCCGGACCCGAAGTCATTTGAATAATGCCAACACGTTCCATGTGTTTCCTCCCTATTCCATTATATTCGGTGAGTTATTTGGCCTGTTCACGCAGTTTTTCTGGCAGCTTGTATTCACCTTTACTTCGCGAAATTTCTTTCACCGTTGGTGAATCTAGTGGGCCTTTCACTTCATAATTGACTTGAGTGAAGACCTCAACCACCGGAGATATCACCGTAGAGATGGCCAAGACATACAAAGCAGTTTGAGGCGCAACGGCAAACGCGGTCAGCATTGGTAGGCCTGATGTGATGTCTGGTGTGAATTTCACTTCCGCATCAACCATTCTGCTGTTCATATTAGCGATGCCGCGGATTTGCATTTCCCCTGCTAACGCATCCATTACGATATCATTGGTGATAAACACACCGTCTTGGATTTTGCCCGTTCCCGTGATCGAGTTGAATGCCATGCCTTTATCGAATACGTCGGTAAAGTCGAGCTGCATCTTACGGATGATAGAATCCAAGCTAAACAAGCCTAACAAGCGTGCCGCACCACTAACTTCACTGATCACGCCTTTACCAAATTCCGTTGAGACGTTTCCTTGCAAGGTTTGTGTCTTCATTGACCAAGGTGCGCCGTCCCATTCCATATTGGCATTGATCTCAAATGGTGCTTGTTGAATGCCTGATGTAATACCAAAGCGCTCCATAAGATCGGTGTTGTTATCACCTTTCATTTTCATGGTTAAGTTGGAATGGCTACTCTCTTTCGTCAGGTCCCACCAACCACTCATATCAATGCGGTTTTTACCGCTACTAAAGGTGATATTTTTCCACTCCAAACGGTTCTGGCGACGCTGCAAATCAACATTCACTTTGCCCACTTTGTAGCCTTGCAGCCAAAAATCATCAATGTTCAAAGTTAAGTTTGGCATCTCTGCGTGAAACTTGCGGTCAAAATTGGTAATCAAAGGTGCGTTTTGATCTTCACTCGCAAAGATTGAGCTGCGCTCTTTGGTCATCTCTTCAAACCCTGGAATGTACAGATGCAAGTGCTCTAAAGAGACCGATAGATCATAGGGTTTCAGATAGTTAGCTTTCCCTTTAACCTCTTGACTGTCCACATCGAGTTGCCAACTCAAATTTTTCTTGCTTGCTGAAAAATCCACATCATGAAACTCAATCCCACCGAGCTGTAAGTTTGGCGTTTCAACTTCAATGCGTGTCGGCAATGGAATGGTCGGCGTTTTCATGCTTGCCAAAACAGACGATGACGGCTTGCTCTCAGAGACCTGCGCAAGCTCCGCCCATTGGTCTAAATTCAGTTCTTCGACACGCACCGAAGCATCGTGCCCGACAATAGGACTAATCCGGAAGCCACCTTTGCCAACCATTAAATGAGTCGCAGTCAGAACCGGGACATCGCCAGCGATATCTATCTCAGTTTGATACTTCACATTTGGGATCTGTAGTCTTGCTGAAATACTCTCTTGGTTACCGGATGCTTGCAGTTTCGCTTGCCCAGACTCACCAATTTTTTTCGCTAAAGGATAAGGATATTGACTAGCCAGACGATTTAGCTGCGCCAGCACTTCAAGCTGATAAGTGAAACCAACATCATTGAGTTGCAAGTCAATGTCCATTTGCCACGGCGCATGGCCAGAAACAAGGTTTAACCAACGCTCACCGACATAGGGTTTGAGAGGCTCGACATCCCAATCTCCTAATGTATTAATTGTCACGTTGTAGCCTTGCTCCGCACTCTCTCCATGGAAATCAAGAGAGATAGGCTGTTGTAATAATTCGGCCGACAAACCCGATGTGGTAACCACATCATTGTCGAAGGTGATACGCCCTGTGGCGTTTTCAAGCGTCATTGGCGGCGCTTCAATATCAACACGATTTTCTGTTAAATCGGCATAACCCCAAGCGCGAGACTCTTTCTCAAAATCAAACGGTATATTGAGTTGAAACTCAGAGTAAACGGGACCACTCACTTGCAGCGCTGTCAATGCGGCACCGACTGAATCCACTAATGGCGTCGCCATCATGTAGTCACGGACTTCATTACCCGGCGCGCTTGCTTTCGCTTCAATCTCGATGTGTCCACCTTCTGCCAACTCAGGGATTCGCCCAGTGATACGCTTGGCATGAACGCCATTTAGTGTGGCTGATTTTGAATCCAAATACATGGCATCATTTTCAAACAGCAAGTCTAGCTGCAAATCCGTGATGGTTGGCCATGCCGTATCAAAGCTAAATTTCGCGTCTTTTAATCCAACCCAAGCTTGGAACATGCCATTATGTTCTTTGTAAGGAAAATCACCTAACTCGCCATACCACAACAATTTCGCTGTATTCACTTTTCCGCCCTGAATCGCGGTCGAAAGATAGTCGGTCAAGTCTTGTCCAAGTGCCAGAGTCGGTAGATAGCGCCATGTTTCACCCGCGTTGTAGAGATCCGCTTCGGCATAGAACGATAAAAATGGGCTTTGTTCTTTTGGAAAATCAAGACGGAATGCCCCCAGGACTTGAAGATCAGGCGTTGCTGCCGTCACTTTATCCGACCACAAGCGCCAACCCGCATCATCTTGCTGCCAGATAATATCGACTTCACCTTGTTTGATATTCAGCGGAGCTTGGAATACATCGCCGTACGGAAAGACATCATCAATGACGGTGACTTTTGCTTTAGCTTGATTCACATCCCCCGATACGCTGCCCTGTACGTGATGAAACCCGGGTAGGAGCTCCCATTGTGTCATCGCGAGTTCATCCAGTTCAGCCGAGTAGCGTAAGGTGTCTAAACCGCCGTTCATTGACAATCGGACATCTTCGACCCGACCTTTCGGTGCTAGTTTGTTAATAAGGTCACTGGTCGACTCTGACTCTGGAGCCAACTTGATGAGAGGAATGAGTGCTTCGATGTCGAGTTGAGAGAGATTAAGCATCCAGCCGTTTGGTTGCCAATCAAACGCGACGTCTAGCTCTGGCCAAGGGGTATTATCGGTTCTGATCTGAAGTGAGTGGCCATTTACTTTCCAGCCTTGTTTATCTGGTCGAAGATTGAAAATTCCAGACTCAATAAACAGCTCATGATGTCCATCTTCATTCCACACCAACTCGGAAGGCAGCAATTCAACATAAGCATCATGCGGTTGGCTATGTATGAGCGTTAGCCAAGTATTTAAGCTGACTTTACCCGACTCTGCTCCTGACTCTTCTTGCATGTAAGTGGTCAGCCAAGGTGTGACCGAGACATCTTGAGCACTCACGTAAAACTCACCAGATACATCACGCAACGAGCCATGATCTTTAAAGTTAGCGCTTACTAACAATGAGTTAAGGCGAACATCGGCAATGCTAACCGTGCCTTCGGCTACGTGACGTTTCCCTTGATTGCTCCAACGAAGCTGCTCAATATCTAAACGGCGAGTTTCACCTGACACAGACTTATACCAAATCCGTGAATCGCTAATAGTGAAGTCTTCGAACTGACGTAAAAGAAGTGAGTCGAGTTGGTCAATGAGTTTCACTTCGCTCTTATCCACTTCAGGCTTCGGATCTTGACGATGAGAAGTCGGCAGAATGTCTACCGTGTGAATGTCTAAAGCGAGGTTATGAATGGTAAGGTCTGCAACTACAGGTTTAAGTTGAAAAAGAGATTGAATAAGATCGAACTCAATTTGGACTTCTTCAACAGCGAAGCGTGCATCTTGCACGTTTGGTAGATTTGCCTCTAAACCCAGTAACGCAATTGAGGGATGATTATTGCGCCACGTCCCTGCGACATTGGCAATAGAAACGTCAAAACCTGTGCCTTGTTTGACCCAGGTTTTGATCTCATCTTGGAAATGGTTAAGTTGCGGCAGTGTGACGCGAAGCGTGGTTACTAATATGGCTAATAACACCAATACAGTAACTAAACTCCACGCACAAAAACGCCCAAAACGGTTAACACCAGAATTCACAAATGTTCCAAATTACATCATTACGACGTCAAACTGTTCCTGAATGTACAGGGGTTCAGCCTGAACTCGCACTTGCTTGCCAATAAATACTTCGAGCTCTGCCAACGCATGAGACTCATCGCCCAATAGTGCTTCAGCAACAAACGGCGATGCGTACACGACAAAATTATCGGCGTCGTAAGCACGGTTCACACGAGTAATCTCGCGTAATATCTCAAAGCATACGGTTTCGACCGTTTTCACGCTGCCACGGCCTTCACAAGTAGGACAGCCAGAACACAAGATATGTTCAATACTTTCTCGTGTGCGCTTACGCGTCATTTCAACTAAGCCAAGCTGGGTAAAGCCGTTGATGTTGGTTTTTACTCGGTCTTTCGCCAGCGCCGTTTCCAGTGAGGTAAGCACTCGCTGACGATGCTCTTCGGATGCCATATCGATAAAATCAATAATGATGATACCGCCGAGGTTACGTAAACGTAGCTGACGCGCAATAGCTTGCGTTGCCTCTATATTGGTATTGAAGATAGTCTCTTCGAGATTACGACGACCAACAAATGCACCCGTGTTGATGTCGATGGTGGTCATGGCTTCGGTTTGATCGATGATCAAATAGCCGCCCGATTTTAGCTCGACCTTGCGCTCTAAAGAACGCTGAATTTCGTTTTCGGTGTCGTACATGTCAAAGATTGGCTTGTCACCTTCGTAAAGCTCAAGCTTATCTGTTAACTCCGGTACATACTCAGAAGTGAATTCTTTCAGGTTCTCGTATTCAAGGCGGGAGTCGACCATGATCTTATCGAGCTCTGTGCCAACAAAGTCACGCAGAATGCGTTGAGCTAAGCCGAGTTCACCGTAAAGTGTTGAACGCGTTTTGTATTTTGAGCGACGCTCCATGACTTTTAGCCACAAACGCTTTAGAAATGCCGCATCTTGAGAGAGCTCTTTTTCATCAGCGCCTTCTGCCGCGGTACGAATGATAAAACCACCGTGCTCATCGCAGTAATGGTTCACCACCTTTTTCAAACGCTCACGCTCTTTCTCACTTTCAATACGCTGCGAAACACCGACATGGCTGGCCCCCGGCATAAAAACAAGATAACGCGAAGGTAAGGTGATATCCGTCGTTAAACGCGCACCTTTCGTGCCGAGCGGATCTTTGACCACTTGCACAACAATGTCTTGTCCCTGGCGTACCAGTTCAGAGATATCACGGACTTGAAACTGCTGTTTTTCGTTTTCTGCCACACATTCGGTATGAGGAACAATATCTGACGCATGTAAAAACGCCGCTTTATCTAAACCAATGTCGACGAAAGCCGCCTGCATACCTGGTAACACTCGGCTTACTTTGCCTTTGTATATATTGCCCACAATACCGCGACGCGATTCGCGCTCGATATGTATTTCTTGTAGTACTCCACCTTCAATCATGGCCACACGAGTTTCACTCGGGGTCACGTTAAGCAGCAATTCTGCACTCATGTGCACACCTCAAAACAATTATAAAAATTCTTGAATTAGCTGATCGGTTTCGAACAAAGGTAAGCCTACTACAGCGTGATAACTGCCTTCGATCCGGGTGACAAATCGCCCTCCGAGTCCCTGAATACCATAACTTCCAGCTTTATCGCATGGCTCTCCTGACTGCCAATATTGTTCGATTTCTTCGTGAGTCAGTGGTTTGAACCACACGTCAGTGGTAACGACCACTGAATGTTGTTGTTCCGATGATACAACGCTCACCGCAGTCATCACTTGATGGCGACGACCCGATAAGTCAGTAAGCATACGCTTTGAATCTTCAAAACTTTTTGGTTTTTCTAGCACACGGTCATCGCATACGACGACCGTATCAGAGCCCAATACAACGGAATCAGGCTTAGCCAACGCTAAGCCTGCCTGAGCTTTTTCCAAAGAAAGACGCAACACGTAATCTTGTGCTTGCTCATGAGCCTGTTTGGCTTCCTCAATATCAGGCAATACGATCTCAAAATCATAACCCAGTTGAGCAAGCAGCTCTTTTCTTCTCGGAGAACCCGATGCGAGAACGAGAGATAAGCTTTTCTTCACCGCTTTACCTTACGTGCCATGCACGACGAACTCGTCGCATTAATAAAAACATCCATGGCCAAAGTATACAGTTTATTGCCGCCGTCCACAGAGATAATGGATTAAATACTACGTCCTGGTTCAAATATTCCCCACAGAATATCAAAACTTCCAATAACGCAGTAAAAAAGGCAATTAAAATCGACTGTTGCCACAATGCCATGTTACGAATCAACAGGAAATTCAGCGCAACGAGGTAGATAACGATCGACATCATCATGCCACGAATTCCAAGCGTTGAGCCGATCAAGATATCCCACAATAAGCCTAGCACTAGCGCAGTTCCGACGTTCACTCGGTGCGGTAGTGCCAACACCCAATAACACGTAACAAGGAACAACCATGAAGGGCGTAACACATCTAACACACCTGGCCATGGAATGGTTTGCAGTACCAGTGCAACGAAGAAACTGACGCCAATCACCATTCGGCTACTCAATACATTATTGGCCATCGGTTACCTCTTGTTCTTGCTCTAACCCTTCATCTACATTGGACCGCAGTACTTTGTGTTGACGGTCTTCATTCGGCCAAATCAGCAGTAGGTAGCGTAAGCGATCAAACTCCACAACCGGCTCAGCCTTGATTGAAGCGAACTCTTGACGCGTATCGTGATCCACATTGGTAACCGTCGCGACTGGGTATCCCTCAGGGTAAATGCCACCTAAACCGGATGTCACCAATAAATCACCAACCTGAATATCTGTGCTGGTTGGAATGTGTTCTAGTTGGATTTCATCCATTTCACCATTGCCCGATGCGATCACTCGGATATCATTGCGGATCACCTGGACAGGAATTGCATTTTTCGCGTCCGTTAGCAGCAGAACACGTGCGTTGTGCGCTGCGACAAACGTGACCTGACCAACGATGCCTTTCTCATTGATAACAGGCTGACCAACGTAAACACCATCAATACGGCCTTTATCGATCACCACTTGATGACGATAAGGTGAAGTATCCACCGCCATTACTTCTGTCACGACTTTCTTTTCATCACGGACAAATGAAGATCCTAACAACTTACGTAAGCGTTGGTTTTCTTCTTTATATTGGTCGAGCAAGATAAGCTCGCTTTTCAGGCGTAGCACTTCTCGCTTTAAGCTGCGATTGCCTTCAACCAATGCCTGATGAGAATTAAAACGTTCAAATACGCCATCGAACATACTACGAGGTAAATTCGCTGCGTACTGAATCGGTGCAACCATACTGTTTAGTAGGTATCGAACGTTGGAAAACGTATCTAGACGACTATCGGCCAGCATTAAGCTCGCCGACACGATGACAGCAAAAAACAGACGTAATTGCAGAGACGGACCTCTGCCGAAAATCGGTTTCATCTTGTTTTTGACCTGATTGCTTCCATGATTATTGAGCCTTACTTGGCAACCTAAAAATACTTAACTAAATACTTTTAGGTATGGAGCATGTTTGAATTACAGAGAGAGCAGAAATGAAGGTGAAGCCCGACATGAGCTTCACCTAAACCTTTATTCTTCAGAGAACAGATCGCCACCGTGCATGTCGATCATTTCTAGAGCTTTACCGCCACCACGAGCCACACACGTTAGTGGATCTTCCGCGATAACCACAGGAATACCAGTTTCTTCCATTAGCAGACGGTCTAGGTCTTTAAGTAGTGCACCACCACCGGTTAGTACCATACCGTTTTCAGAAATGTCTGAAGCAAGCTCTGGTGGACACTGTTCTAGTGCAACCATGACTGCTGATACGATGCCAGATAGCGGCTCTTGAAGCGCTTCTAGGATCTCGTTTGAGTTCAAGCTAAAGCTGCGTGGCACACCCTCTGCAAGGTTACGACCGCGAACTTCAATCTCTTGAACTTCATCACCAGGGTAAGCAGAACCGATTTCGTGTTTGATCTTTTCAGCCGTTGCTTCACCAATCAAGCTGCCGTAGTTACGACGTACGTAGTTGATCACAGCTTCATCAAAGCGGTCACCACCGATACGTACAGACGATGAGTAAACCACACCGTTTAGAGAGATAACGGCAACTTCAGTTGTACCACCACCGATATCGACCACCATTGAACCTGTCGGCTCAGATACGCGTAAACCAGCACCAATTGCCGCCGCCATTGGCTCGTCGATTAGGTAAACTTCACGCGCACCAGCACCAAGTGCTGATTCACGAATTGCGCGACGCTCAACTTGGGTAGAACCACAAGGAACACAAACAAGAACACGTGGGCTTGGCTTTAGGATGCTGTTATCATGCACTTGCTTGATAAAGTGCTGAAGCATTTTTTCGGTTACGTAGAAGTCAGCAATTACGCCGTCTTTCATTGGGCGAATAGCGGAAATGTTGCCAGGTGTACGACCAAGCATCTGTTTTGCTGCGTGACCGACTGCAGCAACGCTTTTTGCAGAACCTACACGATCTTGACGAATAGCAACTACAGAAGGTTCATCAAGGACAATACCTTGCCCTTTTACGTAAATTAGAGTGTTGGCTGTACCTAAATCGATAGATAGATCGTTAGAAAACATGCCACGAAGTTTCTTAAACATACTCTTCGCTCATCCTGCAAAAATATAGAAGACAAAAATTGCTCTAAATGTACCAATGCCTCGCTGTCACAGCAAGGTATTGGTACACAAACATGAGCAGAAAGCCTCAATTTCTTGCAGTTTCCTAACTTAAGGGCAAAAACCTAAGTTGTTACTGTCCGGTTAACCCTGGCTCACCACGGTAAATCACACGGTCATTACCACGGTGAATACCGAAGGTGACGACGGATGATGGGTTTTCTTCGGAGCCATCATTGTCCCAGTCGTATTTGAGCCAAGGGAGGTTGTTACCACTAGGATCGAGATTAAGCCAAACTTCAGCTTGTTGACGTCCACAGTCTGCGCGCTCTTGCTTAGCAATAAGTTCACGCATGGCACCATCGTTAACCGTCGTTCTGACGCCTTCAAGTAAAATGTCGCAGTCGGAGCCATCATCAGGCCAAACTGGCTCCTGGCTTTTTAGAGTTGGGGACACTGTTGTCCCGTTATCCTTACTGTTTAAAACGAATCGGGTATCTCTCCAATACTCCACTCTAAGGGGGATATTAACAGATTTACCCTGATTCACTCCCACATCATCCAGAGCTATGCGACCAAACCTGACATCAGGTTGCGATAGTAGCTGTTGCGAAACCATTCTATCTTCAGTGCTATTTTGCCCTTCTTTTAAGAACATCGTAGGATCAACATAGCCAGATACTTTAGTTCCATTATTATTAAGTGAAAGCGAAATAGACGTTTCGATGGAACTATCCTTGTCTGCCGGTAGTTTTGAATTAAATGGACCATCGGGACTCGGCAAAGATAAATCTTTACGCCAATAAACTGAGTTATCCCAAGTTTTGCTCCACACAGCTCCCGACCAGTTATCACTAGTCAAATCGGAATCCAAAATGCTAAGTCTATCTGAGTAACCACCAGCCAAATACAAATCTGCTTTTAAAGAATTGGCAAAACCACCATAATTTTGAGTTGTGTAACCGTTAGCGTTATATGCTGTGACTTCAAACTTAACCGATTCAAAATTCTGTCCCATATATACAGATTGATTCTGATTATCAGGGTAGGTCCACTCTGTCCCGGTGACTTTAAAGTAATCCGGATAGAAGCGCCCAATGGTTGACTTACCATCGGCTATTTTAAATGCATTACTACCAAGATATAGAGATGTGCCAATATCATCGCCATTTTCATCTTTAGCAACTGGTGCCTCAGCAATAAGCTCGAAAACACCGACTTCTGAAACCGATTGATCAAACGTCACACTGCCACGAGACCATTTACTTGATTCTGGTAGCTTCTCATTTAGAAGTTTGGCTAATGAACCATTAGACGGGTACTTCACTTTATTACTAACCGTAATAGTCTTCTCTTGATAGTTCTCAGCAACCGTATCATCATCTTGCAATGCCGAGATGGTTAACTCAAAAACTTCACCAGCAGCAACAAACCCCGAAGAACAGCCATTTTCACTGTTGGTGCACTCTCCGCTCTTATCACCACTCTTTGCAGTAACTTTCAGTTTTGAAGGAAAACTAACGAAGCTGCCGAATCCATCCGAGTCATCAACACCTTCAACACTGGCTTTAAGTTTGACCTTTCCAGCTTCAGAGTATCTCAACTTAAAGAATGCCTTGCCTTCATCATCAAAATAAACATTAGGCAGGTATTTATTAGCTCTGGTTAGCTCGACATTTGAACTCCATTCCACAGCCTGATCTTTCACTTTTTTCTTGTAAGAAATCACGACAGGTTGAGAGCTATCGATCGGTGCCACTTCATAATCAATCGACATATTAACACCGCGAGATTCACCTCCGTCTTCAGTTCGAGTTGAACAAAACGATAGGTAGTCCTCCCCCGTAGTTTCGCGACTAGCAACTACATCATTAACATTCACCGCAAGCACATTTGAAGCGAAGGTTACATTACAGTTGTTAGCAGATAGTGGCCCGCCATTAATTCGACATCGTGCCCCTTCAAAGCCAAACTGTGGTACGGAACTTTGATCGATACCCAAAGTAATATCGCCAGCTCTTGAACCTTGCAGCTCAAGCTGAGTTTCATTCTCAAACTGTACATTTGTACCACCAACCCAGTTGGCAACATTATTGCCAGTAGATGGAAGTAAAGTGACAGAGAGAGGCGTTAAGCTGCCATCATCGTATGCATCTCTAGGATATTGCTCAGAACAACTTTCATTCATACAAGCTCTAAGTGTCACATCAGAAGCCTGACACGTACTGCCTGAGCCTGAGTAGTCAAACTCGAAATGATGAATACCATCTGTTAATCGCGAGTACTTGTCCGCACAGACTCGGAAGTTATCAATATCATGCGTATTGGTAAGCATACCTGTGGATGCCGTTACCGACAGACGGAAGTTATCTGGAATATAGTTAAAACCACCTTTTTCCAAAACGTTAAACTCTTCGATAACAGGATCCCATCCGCCATTTTTTCCGACTTTTCGAAATACAGCCAGCGTTATCGTATCGGTGTTACGCGAATTTAAAACTACTTTATAACGATGCAGTTTCTCTTTACCTTTTCGATTATCCAACGAGCTGCTGTATTTTTTGCCAGTGATATACGGATAACCTTTCAACCACTTACCATTCGCATCTTGGACGCCCTGTCCACGCACCCCAACATTATCAGCAACACTATTTGAAACGATTTTCTCGCTTCCTTCACGAATGTAGTTACCAAACTCATCAATACCAATACCTAGCCAACCACCAGCAAAGCCTTCTACATCTTTGGAGACTTCAGGGTAGTGATTCTTTAGAAGCTTCATCCCGTAACCAAGCGGACCACCAAATGCCCCGGTTTGAGGAGGGACACTCGCATCAGAAATCACCAGCGCAACACCGTCAGCACCATTCCCACCATATGCATTGTGATCAAACTCAATCTCTAAATAGTTCTGATCTGACGGAAAAATATAGTTATATGCAGAGGCTGTTGCCTGCTCTGGTTTATTTGAGTTTAAGATGAAACGTCCATCAGAGATATGGGGCTCGTCACTGGTACCAAAGCCCATCACCGACCAGTTTGACAATGAACCTGAATTGAAGTTTTCTTCTGGCAATAATGAACATTGCTGTGTTGGCGGAATAACAGGAACTAATTCAGGACAAAGTGAGGCTACAGCCTCTATTGGGCACTCTCCGGTCTGGGGGGGCTGACAGTTGGGATCATCTACACCACAATAAATGTCACTATCATTGTACTCGTAAGAATGTGATTTTGAGTTAACAGAACCACAGACGGTCGAGCTTTTTACTGTGGCTTTCCCGTGGGACTGAATCGCTTCACTAAGAGTATAAACACCTCGATTTTGATCGAGTTTAGAGTTAGTCAACGATACTTCGCTACCTGTTGATTCTACCCGGCCACAAACCAATGAGTTTTTAATATCGACTTTATGTAGAGCGAGAATATTTCCGTGTACTTGGTTATTGGCTTCTAAAATAACCTCTAAGCCCTTACTGGTAACGTCACCCGTAACTTTTGTTTCATTTAATGTAACCCGGCTTGATGCAGAAATATCACCTTGAATTTCATTCCCGCTTTGCTCAGTTTTCACCTCACCACCGATACTTGTCACGCTACCTTCGACATGGGTTTGCTTCAACGTAACCGTTCCAGCAGCTTCAACGTTACCGCGAATGATATTGTCGCTTTGTTCGGTTTTTATCGTGCTCGTTTTACTCGTAACATTTCCTTCAATAACCGCTTGAGAAAGAATAACCTCCCCATGCGTGGACAAGATCGAACCATAAACATGCGATCGGTTCTTAAGTTGAATTTTACCGTGCGACTCAATATCACCATAAATATCATAGCCACCGTTATCTCCGATAACATCGCTGGTCTCGTTAATAAGGTCAATATGAGCATTAGATTTACCGATCTGGTTGTTGCCAGCGAGTTGAATAGTACCTCGTACACGAATCGTCATTTTACTATCAGACACAATAGTATCGCCGTTATTCAACGTGAGTCCGTTCGGGCATACGTAGGTTGTAGGCCTAACAAAAAAATTAAATCGATCTTGGTAACTACCGTTATCACACAAATCGCTTGCACCTTCAGGGACCCACCTCACCCAGTCCCAACTTGGCGTAATATCGTGAACCTTAGCGAGAACGTTCGCCGTACTCATCATACATATCAAGGCTAAGCAAATCAGTTTTTTCATTCTTGTTATTACTCCCGAACCCAAATCTCTTGCTGGCGCTCAACTTGCGATAAGCCCGAGCCACAAACGGCCGTAGCTTGCACCCTAAATAGTGACTCTGCTGCTGGTGTTCCTAAGTTTAAAGTGCCTAAATCTACACAACTCATTGGGCTAAGCCTACATCCGGTCCCTTGTGTGACATTAGGCATTGCACCGCTTACCGTATTTGTGCAGATTGTCGCGACGCTATCACTCGTACCATTGATGGGATATAACCTTGTCAATGCCCACTCATTTGCAGACTGAGCAACAAACCAAGCTTTTGTTCCCAAAAACTCTCTTGTTAATCCGCTTTGATTCGACCATGTCACTTTCATTAAAGAGGAAGCCAAATATCCCATTACAATAATGACGAACAACACGATGATTAGTACATTTCCGCTGGAGTTTCTTCTATGGGACATTGAGCACCTGCACATCTTGTTGATACACACTACGTTCACCATCCTGCTCAAACTCTAAATTGATATGAACTAAACCACCTCGTTGCAGAGTTGGCTCTAGATAACGCATACCACTTACGGACGTATCGACACTATCCGCAACCGTAATACCATTTCGCGTAACTCGCTTGGTATCAAAACAGTAGCGAACCTCCGACTTCTCTTGATAAATATAAAGACGGCTAGAAACAGAGGATCCCGTAATCGTACTTGCCCCCCCACTAACAACAAAAACCTTACCTGTTTTAGCTAAACCACCAATGGCTATATTTCGCGAAGAAGTTGATTGTAAATCTTCATATCGGCTCGGATTTATCACCATCCTGCGATTCGCAGGAATAGGATTAAGCGTTGAGTCATTACCTAGCAAAAACTCTAAGTCGTTATTCTTAAACGTGTAAAAACCAGAATATTCAATGGGTACAAACTCCAAACAATTGCTTGTCCCAGCTGGCTCATGAAAACTATTTGGCACGGCATGGCGGATTTCTCGGGTCATCTTTTCTAAAACAAACTGAGCCTGTGTTTGTATTCGTTGGCGATCGATAGTATCAGCGTAACCTTTCATTCCTAACTGGACATACCCAGCTATCCCCAACATGATGAAGCTGCCGACCACAATCGTAACTATCATTTCCATTAAGGTGAAACCACGATCTTTCATCAGTAGTTCCCCTTAATAGCTGTTAAAGTAAGGGGCTGCGTGTTCCCCGCAAAAATCCGTAATGTTACTTTTTTGTATTCGGTTATTTCATCGGGAGCTTTATCCGTCAGATCATCATAGGCAACGCTAACTTCTAATCTAAAGTTTTTGTACTGCTCAGTACTATCCGCACCAAGTACATCACTAATATTCCCTCTAGGGATACCATCACACTGAGAAGCCGTTGTAGATGTGCTCCAACACCCGATATAGTCATCTACATCGTTGAAATCACTAGGCGTTGTTTCCAAAGAACCGTCTAGTTTTTTATCCGCACCTAATTTATTTACGTCAGTGCAGCTCACTCCATTCTCACCACATCGAACAGTACCACCATCAAAATCGCTGTTCTCATCAAAGCCTCGCGCCAACATCTGAGACATAAAACCTTGGCCTAATGCAGCGGCACGAGTTTGATAATGAGGAATGGCGGAATCTCGAATTTGAGGGACAAGAAAAGAAGTAAACGCCACCATCGCAATGCCCATTAAAACAATCGCGATGATCATTTCTATTAACGTCATGCCACTAGATTTCTTCATGAGCATGTACCTTTAGAAACATAACCTTGAGAATTAATTTCAACTTGGCAACGGCTTCGACCATGTTTATCTTCAATTAAGATGTTTACAGCACCACTTACAGGATTGCCGAGAAGGTTAAAATTAATTGTATTTGCGGCACCGCTGATAACGGAAAACTTTGCGGACTTATCGATAACCACGTCACTACGGGCATCTTGTGCACTACCTGTTAGTGCACAGGCAGCAACCGAACCAACACATGAGCTAGAAACTTGTAAACGAAAATTGTTATCAGGACTTGCAACATTCGACTGCATACGATTCACTTGTACTTGGCGAATCACAGAAATCACGCGTTCTTGTAATGCATATCCAGAAAAACTGCCTGAGCCCATAAAACGGCTGGCTGCAAAAAGTGAAAGGATAGAGAGGAGAACAATCACGAGGATTAACTCCATTAAAGTGAATCCTAATGCAGAGCTGCGAATTTTCATAACCCAACCTTAGGCTTAGAACAAGCGAGATAAGTATACGATGAAATTATGAGATTAATGATAGGTTTATAATTTTTCGATTCGAAGTGTGAACAGACGAACAAATAACCAATGTCTAGTTACTTTACTCTTTTGAACGGCCAATCTCTTCTTCAATTCGATCGTAAGTTTCTTTATTGCTTAACGTTTCAGAAACGTGCTCAGCGGTTTTCTTAGTTTGCTCCCACTTTGCTTCGTAAGTCTCTGGTTCAAAGCTGATAAATCTTGGTAATACCACATAACCGATCACGCCTAAGATAATCAGTACAACCACAAACTCTATTGCACTAAGACCCGATGATTTGCGCATATGAACTATTCCGAGATTAATCAAAATAAAGAGATAAAGGCCAGACTAGCTGGCCTTAGGAATTACATTAACAACCTCTATCAGTCACAATCGTAGTAGCAACCGCGCTTGAAGTTGCTTCAGTGTATGTAACGTAACATTCACTTGCTTTTACTTTCTCAACAGTATTAGCTTTGGTATCAAAGCCTGGCTTTAGATCACCACTTACAAAAGTCGCTACTAACGTTTCAGGATCTGTACCTTCATTTACAAGAGCCCAATCCTGAGTTAGACCATTCACAGCGTTATCTAGACCACCAGCAAGTGCTTGTGGATAACCGTAGTTGATTTTTACATTTTCAACAGTAACTTTATCCGCAGTTGTTTTGGTCTCAACACCCTCAATTGCAGCTTTACCAAATACAATACCAGAAGCACCATCGATCGCACCTTTTAGACCTTGAAGAGCTGATTCACGAGCATCCGATTGCAGGTTAAGGAAACGTGGTGCTGCAGTGACCGCTAGAATACCTAGGATTACAATTACCACTACCAATTCGATAAGGGTGAAACCACCTTGTCTTTTCATTGTTTACTCTCTCTATGTAAGCATGCAGTACAACTGCAAAGTTTCGTTTAGGTCACGCGACCATTTTGGATATTGTCAAAACGGTTTGGGGCAGCAACGTTCACTAAAACTGACCGTGAAGTGGATACTGTATCTACCGCTTGAGCAGAATGACGATTCGCCATTATTCAGTTCATGCTGCAATGAGAAAAACACATTATTGTTTACTCTCTATTACAGCGTCTTACTTATGGTAATGATTGCATTATACCGACTTTCATCACCAATTATAGTGATTAGGTGTCAAAAAATTCACTCCGCCGACATTCCGACGTCTATTTTCAGTTGATTAGCTGTTGAAATAACTACAATCGACTGACCATTTTCATAAGTATAGTGACAGACATAACGATCAGTTTTGATGGCTCCACTGATATCTATTAACTTGTTGGTCATTATTTTACGTTGGGGGTAATGCACCGCTAGCCAATAACCACAATCTAATACACCTTGCTGAGTAAAGGGAGACACTAACCCGTCCTCAGTCATAGTAAGGTTAAAACCATCCATCAGCATATGTTCTGGCTCGCCTTTTACGAGCCAAGCTTGACGATAACGCTGAACACTATCTTGCATCCAAACTCTTGCCAACTTAGCCCCAGTCACTTGTGCTTGCTCGGTCACAGGACGTAATTTGACCGCCAAACCCACCGCCATAATCGTAGCAATAACCCCAAACACAATAAGCGTTGCTCGGCTTTGATTTTCAACCACCTATTAGCCGCCTTTGATGATATCGAGCATTCCCCACATTGGTAAGAAGATACCCAATGCCAGCACCATGACCATGCCTGCGACAATCACCAAAAGTAATGGTTCTATTCTTGCGGTCAGTGTTTTTAGATCGTAATCGACTTCTCGATCGTAAAAGTCCGACACTTCCAGCAGCAACTCATCAATACGACCAGTTTCTTCACCTACTGCAATCATCTGAATCACCAATGGGGTGAATATTTTACTGTTGATGGCCGTCACTGAAATGGTGCTACCCGCTTCAATTGCGGACTTCATTTCAAGAATTCGATTTTCTAAAAAACGGTTCCCTAAGGCTTCCCCGGCCAAAGCCAAAGACTGGTTAAGTGGCACCCCTGATTTCAGCATCAACGAAAAGGTTCTGGCAAAACGAGAAAGCTGCGCACGATTAACGATATCGCCTACAATTGGCAGCCGAAGCCGAAACTTATCGAACTTCTCCCGACCATCAGCCGTCGCCACCCACGCTCTGAACACCGTAAACGCGCCAATCATTGCCACAACCAGCAACACCCAATAATTAACAAAGAAATTAGAAGTCGCGATCAAAATACGCGTCGGCAATGGTAGCTCAACCCCAAAGCGCGTGAACATCGATGCAAACTCAGGGATCACCAAGATATTCAATACAAACATGGCGATGGTGATAAAGATAATGACAAACGTTGGATAACGCATCGCCGTTTTAATGCGTTTGCGAGTCTCAAGTTCCTGTTCGTAGTAATTCGCCAGTTGCAATAGCGCTTGGTCAAGCCGACCCGTATTCTCACCGACGTTGATCATAGAAACGAACAGTGGGCTGAATACTTTACTGTGTTGCTGCATCGCAGAAGACAAACCTCGGCCATTACTCAGTTCAGAAACGACATCTTCTAGCGCCTCTTTGAGCTGTTTGTTTTCGCAATTTTGCAACAAGCCACGCATAGAGCGCAGCAAAGGTACGCCAGCTTTAGTCAAACTAAACAACTGGCGAGAGAAAAGAATAATTACTTCCAACGGAATAGCAGGCACAAATAGCTTAGATAAGCTCACTTTGCTTTTTGCCGACTCTTTCTCTAAACGTACATTGAGCGGGATGACCCCTTTATTCATCAATGCTTCCGCCGCAGCTTCTGAGTTCACTGCTTCGATTTTGCCGTTAGTGGATGAGCCGTCTAGCGTGCGGCCTTGATAACGAAAAGTTGGCATTCACTTACCTATATGAAAATGGGATCAGTCTTACCAGAAGCATCACCCTCACCTAGGGTCATCACTTCATCCAAACTGACGGTGCCTTGTAGCGCCAGTTCCATTGCAGAAGCAAGCAGTGGCTTATAGTTTTCTGAGCGGCGCGCGGCTTGCGCAAAGCCAACCGCATCATTAGCGCGCAATTTATCCATCATCTCTTGCTCAAGTTCGAGCATTTCAAACACACCGATTCGGCCTCGATAACCAGTCAAGTTACAGTTTTGGCAACCTGCGCCTTTATAAAAAATGGTGCTAACTTGATTTGGGAAACGCCCAGCTAACCACTGCTGGCGAGACTCATCTAAGTGGTCTTCTGTTTTACAATCTGGGCAAACTCGGCGCACAAGACGCTGCGCCACCACAGCTCTGACTGCACTAGCAACCAAGTAACCCGGCGCACCCATATCGATCATACGTAACGCACTGTCGACAGCATCGTTGGTGTGAAGAGTGCTCAATACTAAGTGACCCGTTAGTGCAGCTCGCAGACCAATTTCTACCGTCTCTTGATCACGCATCTCACCAACAAGAATGATGTCTGGGTCTTGACGTAAAAAGGTTCTAAGAACACGCGAGAAAGTTAGATCGATCTTACTGTTAACCTGTACCTGAGTGATGCGAGGCAGACGATATTCAACCGGGTCCTCTGCTGTAATGATCTTTTTCCCAGGTTCGTTGAGCTCACTCAATGCGCCGTAAAGCGTGGTGGTTTTACCGGAACCTGTCGGCCCGGTAACCAAAATCATGCCGTGCGGACGCGCCAGCTGTCGACGTAAGCGAGCAAGCAAGTCTGGCGGCAAGCCCGACTCTTCTAACGGACGCAAACCAGCAGACTGGTTAAGCAGACGCATTACTACAGATTCTCCGTACTGCGTTGGTAACGTCGACATACGAATATCAATTGACTGGCCACGAACTTTGATATTGAATCGGCCATCTTGCGGCAAGCGCTTTTCAGAAATATCTAGGTGTGCCATCAACTTCAGTCGAAGAACCAAAGCCGATGCAATATTCACTTCATTTAAGAGCGTTTCATGCAATACGCCATCAATACGCTGGCGCAAACGCAATACTTGATCGTCTGGCTCAATATGAATATCCGAAGCTCCAACCTGTACCGCATCTTCAAACATGGAATTAACCAGCTTTACAACGGTAACCTCTTCACTATCGGCTTCATCAATACCGTAATCAAAGCTTTGTACATCTTTATGCTCTTCATGCAGCTGTTCAGCAAAGGAGGCGATCTCTTTAGTACGGCGGTAATAACGGTCAAAGCTTGAAATAAGCTGACGCTCTGAAGCAACAATGAACTCAAGGTTGTATTGTCCCAACAAGTTCATCAATGATTCTTGGATGAACAAGTCCGCAGGGTCACTCATAGCAACGCGCAGGGTGTCCCCATTTCGAGCAACGACCATCGCACGTAAGCGACGTGCGTGTACCTCAGGTAGAATCTGCACGGCTTCGGCATCCACAGGCGCACGACCAAGATCGATCAGTGGCAAACCAAGCTGCTGAGACAAGAAGTCCAACATTTGCTTTTCGGTAATAAAGCCAAGGTCAATCAACGCATCCCCTAGCTTCTGCCCGGTACTGCGTTGTGCGTTTAGTGCTTGCTGGATTTGTTCTTCAGAGACGATACCTTCCTCAACCAGAAGATCGCCCAAGCGTTTTCTCAACTGAATTTTCATTGTGCGCTCTCCAACTCTTTCAAGATGCTCAAACGGTCACGGATAAATGCTTGCGATTGATTCGAAATGCCAACTTTACCCAGAGCTTGGTTGTAAGAGTTAATCGCGGCAGTAAAAGCCAGGGCGCGCTCTTGTTGAATAGCCAAACCTAACCACCAGCGCGCGTTTTCCGGCTCACGCTGAGTTAGGAGTTGATAGCTCTCAAGCGCAATGTCATTTTGCTTGTGTTTTTGTGCCAATGCCGCACGCATCGCCAAGTAATCTCGACTTGGTACTGGAGGCAAATGAACAAGCGGGCTCAGCGCCGCTTCAGGTTGATTAGCTTTCACTAACAACTTAGACAAGGCCAAGCGGAGTACTTGGTTGTTCGTATCTAGGTTGATGCCTTCTTGAATAATCTCATATGCTTTACGCGTGTCACCTTTACCAAAGTACAACGCTGATAACTTTTGACGCGTGTCTGCATTCATTGGCTCATAACGCAACGCCTCGGCATAAGCCGATAACGCCGTTTGCATATCGTTAGCATCCAGTGCTTTTTCCGCTCGGCTAACCGCTTTAAGAGATAATTGACGATGTGTAAGCTCAACCTGCTCAATACGCATTGAGCTGTTTTCTGATGTCGTGCGGGTTACGGGATCGTATTGTTCCTCGCTCGGCATCGTTGCTAACTGCGCGAGTAAAACTGCCTCTTCAGAGGCGGTATTTATCTCAGATCTTGGCGTGAACCTATCAGTCTCTTGCATGTGAGGCTGTTGCGCTACCGGCTGTGTGGCTGGTTTAGTGTAAACCACATGAGTTGTATCGGGCGTCATTTTACTCGTTGGCGAATGAGTGCGCTCCGATGAAACAATTGGTGAGACATTCACAGACGACAATGGCATAGCGTCGGTTTGAAACTGTGATAGCTCGCCTGAAGGAACAGGACCGCGAGAGACCGCCCAGCTACCAACCGCAAGGCTTAACGAAAAACCGGCGACAAGCCAAAGCCAAGGTTTACTGCGTGAGACACTTGGAATCTCCGCACGAGTAAGCTCTGACGGCGATATTTTTTCAGCAAGTTCTGATAATGCTTTATTGATGGCACTCAAGGTTGACTCCATCCCCAAAATACGGGTGTTTTAAACTTAGGTTTACGGGCATCAAACGTATCGTGCATAGCGGCGTAAACGTGATGATTTTTCAATAGTGTGCAACGCTCATTAAATGCAGCAAGCAACGACTTGTGGCTAATTTGGTTTATCAAGCGCGGAATCCCCATGGATGAACGCCAAATCGCTTTTTTCTGTTCAATAGAAAAAATGTGCGCCCCATTGCCTGCTTTATCTAAACGATTATTGATGTAAGCCACGCCTTCATCGATAGAGAGAGGACGTAACTGGCAACTAAACGTAATGCGTTGACGAAATTGCCTTAGCTCATGGTTAGCCAATCTTTCATCCAACTCAGGTTGTCCGAATAACACCAATTGAATGAGCTTATCTTGTTCCGTTTCTAAGTTGCCAAATAGACGTAATGTTTCTAAAGCTTGTGGGGAAAGAGCTTGCGCTTCATCAACGATCAAGACGGTTTTCTTTCCCAAGGCATGTACTTGAATCAAGTGCTCTTGAATGAGGGAAACGATACGCAGCGGATCATCGTTCTCGATACCTAACTCTCTGGCGACAGCAAACTGCAACTGTTCCCCATTCAACACTGGATTGGGTAAGTAAATAAGCTCAACTTCAGATTCAATCTGCTCGATCAGCTTACGGCATACCATGGTTTTTCCAGTGCCGACTTCTCCCGTCACCTTAATCACCCCTTCTCCCATTTGCACGGCAGCTAGGATGGTTTGGATCGCCTCATAGTGAGGGACTAACCCCAAGAACATTTCTGTATTTGGGGTTAACGAAAAAGGCTGAACTCGGAACCCAAAGTGTGACAAGTACATACTCGAATCACAAACCTATTGAAAAACAGAACCTTTCCCAGCGCTTATTGCGCATCTGGGAACCACTCTTGCAGCAGATCACGAGAGCGCTCTAGCTCTTTCTGCCAAGAGTTCACGCCAACTACGGTCGGTTTTAGCAAGATGACCAATTCTGTTTTCTCAGTTACGTTATTCACGTTGCGGAACAAATGCCCCAGTGCTGGTACATCGCCCAAAAATGGGACTTTAGAAACAAGCTCACGATTTTGCTGTTTCATCAACCCGCCGATAACCACAACATCGCCATCTTTAGCACGAATAACCGAGTCTGATTCACGAATAGAGCTTTTCGCTAATGGCAGTTGGATGTTTTGGAAATCTCCGCCCAAGTTCAATTGCTTCACTTCTTCCGTGACTTCAATAACTGCGGGGTGAACATGCAGGAACACATTGCCTTTGTTATCAATTTGCGGAGTCACATCGAGGGAAATACCCGAGAAGAATGGCGTCAGTTCCACTTCAGGAACTGCATTTGAGTTTTCACCGTTGCCTGCATTGCTCGATAGCTCGGTAACAAAGTACTCATCGGTACCCACTTTGATGACAGATTTTTGGTTGTTGGCAGCGGTAATACGAGGGCTCGAAAGGACGTTCAAGTCACCTTGCGTAGACATGAAGCTCAACACGGCATTGAAGTTACCATCCGAAATAGTCACGTTAGTTTGACCGCCCAATAGCGTGCCAATCGCATCCAATGGTGGTAATGTCGACGCAGGGCGGTTGACTACGATACTACCCGAGTTACCAATTGACGCCGATAAGTTTGACCAGTTGATGCCTTGTTGGTAGCCATCATTCAACGTCACTTCTAGGATTTTAGCTTCAAGAATGACCTGGCGCTGCATGCGCTCCTGCGATACACCTAAGAACTCGCGTACTTCGCGAATATCATCTGGAAATGCTCGAACCGTAATAACTCCCGCTTGTGGCGTTACAACCACACTTTGCCCTTTGCCTGAACCAATTAGATTCGCAACAGCTTGCTGCAGCATCGGCCAGAAATCACTTTCAGTGATGGTTTCAATGCGTGTACCGCCCGTAGATGTGGTCGAGCTATCGTTGTTGTTTCCATTGTTAGAGTCTGACGAGTCAGAACTGTCTGAGCTACCACCAGAATTAGACGTACCAGCCGAGGTTACAGAGCCCGTAACAATGCTGGTTAATGAGCGACCAGAACGCTTGAACTGCAGGTAATCGACTGGAATGGTCACCGTACGCATACCTGCTGGGTAGATTTGAATAACTTTGCCAGACTTCACCACGTCATAGCCATACATATTCTGTACGACATTCAGAACTTCATCCAATGTCACATCTGACAAGTTGACGGTGATATTACCTTGTACCGATGGGTGAATCGCCACGCTGTACTCAGTGCCTTTCACTAATGAGGCGAAAAAGCTTCTTGCATCGACCGCATTCGCCTGAATACGAAAACGCTTCGAGGTGCCTTGCTCTGATGCAACGTTCGAGTCTAAATTTGGCATCAAGTCTGCCTCAACAGAAGAAGGGATTTCTTCCAATGTGCGGCTGTTCGCTTGATTGATAGATTCATTGAGCGCTTCTTTAACTTCCACTGGATTCCGATGACCCATTGAACATCCCATTAAAGAAGCAATCGCTATTCCTACAACTAATTTGCGCATATCTGATCGGGCTCTGGTTATTATTGTTTTACGTTTAAATCAAAAAGCTCTAGGTCCCACTGACGGTTACCACGCTTTAAAGTTACAAATTCACTATTAATGCTCGCGACGCGATAACCCTTAAATAGCTCGCCTTTTTCGACAAGTTTGTTATCCATAATCGCGATACAATCAGTACTTGGCTTACACACAATACTGTTGAGCTTAGGCAGTCGATACCGTTTAACTTTTGGTTTCGCTGACGTTTCAACCGCTGGCTTTTCCCAACCAAGTGGGGCCGTTGGGTCTTGGTTTGCCCAAGCGGTTCCTGCCGCTGCCATAACAAGCAATGAGATGATGAGTTTGTTAACCACCAATAAACTCCTCTCTAGATCCTAGTGTGTAGACTTCTAACACAAGCTTCGCTTTCGGGTACTCTTCGACTTTATAACTAAAGCTGCGCCAGTAATAACTCGCAGGAAGGCTCTCCAATTTATTCAGATAATTAGCAATAGAAAAATAGTCACCAGTCAGTTCCATACGAACAGGATGCACGTAGTAACCAGAGTATTGCGATGCTTCTTTATCTTCCGTTATTGGCTCAGATGGCAAGGTTTGCAGAGACAAAAGGTGAATGCCACTTTGCTGCTCCAACACATTTTCAAGCAGCTCAGCCATTTGCGAAGGTGTAATAAGATGCTCGATGATCTCCGCTAATTGCATCGAAAGATGCTGACTCTCAGCTAACAGATTAGATATCGCGCGATCAACCTCAGCATTTGGATCTTTCTTAAGTTGCGCCTGAATACGTAGCGTATCGATTTCAATCTTTTGATTGGCTTGCTTTAAATTACTTAGTTGCCTCTCATTACTGATGATCTCGTTAAGCTTTGGCTCCAATACCAGCGTAAAGAGCAACATGATCACGACAACTAAACCGCATAATGCGGTGAGCACTTTTTCACGCGTACTCATTTCGCCAAAGCGCCCTTCTAATGAGAGCCAGAATTCGTTCATTTCTCTTTATCCTCGCGCGTTTTTAGTTCAAACGTCACAATATCCTTATCATTTCGACCTATTTTGACGTCGTCAAACGTTCGACCAACCAAGCTAATTTCGTTTTTAAATTGGCTAACCCAATTTGGCACTGAGCTCGGTTTTTTCGCTAGTCCCTTCAGGTCTAAGGTATGGGTATTGATTCGAATTTCGGACAAAGAAATTTCTTGGTTTCCTAGCTTCGCTAATGATTGCATCACGCCAGAGTAACCCGTGCGCTGCGAGTCATCGTATTTCCCGACAGCTTTAAGCGAGTCTCGCTTCGCCTTGACTTCACGCTCTAAGCGGGCTTTAGCTGCCAGCTTGTTATTGTCAGGTTGATGCTTACGTAGCTTGACTTGATAACGTTCAAGCTCTGACTTCATGATATCGCTTTTACTTTTTACAATAGCAATCTCATCTTCCAAACCGCTGCTCTGCCAAGTCACATAACCGTAAGAAAATAGAATTGCAGCCGCCGCAACGCCCCAAGATAACGCGATATTTTTTAGCGTCAGGAGCTCTTTTTTCGGCTTTAAGTAATCGGGATATAAGTTGACGCGTCGAGTATTTGAAGTAGCCGCAGTGTCAGCCAAAACATGTCCTGATAGCTCATGTTCTGGTGGTAATAACGGTGAAACCTTAGTACTTAAACGGTAATTCAGAGCCTGAACAAGCTCGCTCTCATCCTCTTCATCACAGCACACTTTCAATTGATGTAATTGCACGTGGCGTAACTGAGATGAAAGATAGTCAATCGAACGTTGCAGTTCTAACGACAGACTGTCCATCTGTAAATCGCTAGACGGAACTCCCGTTAACGGTGGCGTCACACTGCGAATAGAGCGGTGGAACGCAATAGTATTTTCGACAAAAGCGCTTATACGGAAATGACCACGCACACTGCGTTGTAATAATAGGAAATTTCCTAATTCACCCGCAGTCTCTCCCCAAATATCGTCTTCAGGAAGAATGGCTTCTAATGGTAACTGGGCTCGGCTGGCCAGTAACACAATCTTATCCAATATTTTTCGCGATAAGACGTATGCTTGCACTTTGGTTGAATTCGGTAACTCGACCGCATCGGCAATAATGTCGATGGCGCGCTCAGAGATCAGTTCTTTCAACAAAAACGGTAATGCGGCTGGCCATTCTTGACGCGGCATGACCGGTTTGTCGATTTGGTACATCTGGTAATAGTTATGAGAAAGAACAACCGTTAATGAATCATACGCACTCGCTGCAACGCTCAATGCTTGCTCAACGGCTTTTTCCCAATTGGACTCAGAAATATCAAATTGGTATGGACGACTACTTTTGATTGAAGATGATAAATAAACGGCGTCTGGCTGAATAACCAAAAAGCAGGAGCGACCACCACTAGATGATCGCTTAAGCTTGTCGAATAGTGCTTTGAAATCCATGATTATTATCTTTATTTTTTCCGCCAGCGATTTCGTCTTCCCAATTTAACTTGGGATTCTGATTGAGAATTCGGCAACGCTTGGGGACGAGGAAGAAACTGCTGCTCCGCAGAAAAGTAACGCCCTTGCCCACCATAAACCCCGAGCTCAATTAATGTGTTGAGCTCGTTCTGATTCTCAATTCCCACTGCTATAATTTTAGTTTTACTGTTTGCCGCCGCACCTAGCATACTGCGGACAAATAGCTGGTTTTCATGTCGTTGGTCGATTTTTGCTACTAAACTGCGATGAAGTTTAAGGTAACGAATGTCCACTTCTTTTAAATAGTGAGTGCTGACGATGGTACGCCCAGCCTGCCCAACCATTAAGTGGCACCCTAAACCGGCCAGCATTTTAGCGACTGGTCGCATAAAGTCTAAGTGTCTTACAAATTGTGCTTCAACAAACTCAAAACTGAGACACTTTCTCTGCTCACGTGACAACTGTAAGAGTTCATCACGAAACCATTTAAAGTACTCTCGGTTAGAAAATGGCGTTACATTCAAATTGAGCGCATACGATCTTGAGTTATCAAAATTATCCTTAAACTCTCTTAAGAATTTATTAATAACCGACTTATCCATTTGCGCTTCATAACCAACCTGTCTGATCGCAGAAATGAACCGAGACGCTTTAACAATCCCATTCTCAGGATCGCGAATCCGACATGTTAACTCTTCATATAATGATTTTTTATGCGTCGCATCACTTATTGGGTGCACAGATTGTGCGTAGAGTATCACACTTTCAGGTGTAAGTGCTGTGTCAAATAACGTTCTCCACCTCACACTTCCGCGAGCTTCTTCATCGTGGTTCCATTTTTTGAAGCGACTCCAATTATTGTTATTTTGTAGTTGCGCACTACGCAAAGCAGTCTCGGCTTCATCAATGATTTGGCTGTGTCGCTCACCTTCTTTATAAGTGGTGATGCCAATATGGCACCAGTTGTCTGGATCAAGTGGCTCTGGCGGCATTAACTTTTCTAACTGGCGAATGCATTGCGAGGCAAGGTTAGCCACATCTTTCGCACTTTGGTGCGGTAGAAAAAGCGCAAAATCAGCATCGTAATAACGGGAAAATACAACATCTGGGTATCGTTGAACTAAATTGGACAATAAACTCCCAACTTCAACAATAAACTCATCCGTAATTTGCTTATCTTGCTCTTCTTCAACCAGTTTCCAGTCTTGAATACGCACTAGCAACACGGCGCCGCGAGCCCCACTTTCTAGTAACGCCGATTCCAACTTGCTATCAAATAACACTCGGTTAGCGGTACCGGTTAGCTTATCAAGGAAAGTTTGAGTTCGAATAAAGGTATCAAATCGGCTTCGCTCTTGACGCGCATCTTGTAACTCTTCGATTAATACATCGAGCGCTTCACTGGCGGTGTAAGGCCATTCTTTTTTGTCACCTTTGGCATACTGCTCCACCCTACCAGCTAGGATCATTCTGCCTCGCTCTTCGAGCATTTCGGAGCCTTCTAATTGCTCCTTAAGCCATGCCACGCCGCGCATTAAGCAGAAGATGATCAATACAACGGCAAGCGTGATCGACCAAAGCGCCTGCATTGAGTAGCTGTAACCTAAGTAAGGGGGAATTGCTTTAAAGTGAATCGTGTAATCTTGATTGTGAGTCAACTGGTACTCAGCCTCAAACAAGACTGACGCTTCCATTTGATGAGAAGTATCTTTGAAGCGATAAACAACGGCGTTGTTGGTCGACAACGTCATTTCGACAATATTGGAAGCCTGCAGCATCTTCGGCATCCAGCGCTGCATAGAATAAGCGGCGTCAGGATCTTCCATCTCCTTGTCGACCACCTCTACGATCCCTTCTAAATAATGGGTGAGATATTCCTGCCCAAGACGTTTAAAAGAGAGGGTGCCACCGACAAACAAGATAAACATGGCGCAGATAACGATCATGGTGACAAAGGCCACCAGCCGTGTGCTTAACTTAAGAGTTGGGGTATACCTCATGAATACCAAATTCCTTTTTTATTCATCATATACCTTATTGAAATATTTATACTTGATAAGAGTTCATCAAACAATCGGATTAGTCTGATAGTGAGAGGCTGGAGCATAAAGAAAATCACACTCATTGATAAGTTTTATTGTTACGCCTAACCTTGCCAAGATAAGCCTGTGAGATCATCAGATTGCGACAATAAAAAAGGCCGCGATATTCGCGGCCTTTTCGATTCAAGCATAAGCAGAATCTAGAACGGGATATCGTCGTCAAAATCCATTGGTGGCTCATTGTACTGCTGCTGTGATTGCTGCGGAGCCTGTTGTTGTGGTTGCTGTTGCTGAGGCGCATTGTACTGCTGCTGAGCTGGCTGTTGAGCTGGCTGTTGAGGCTGACCCCATCCACCTTGCTGCTGTTGACCGCCCATAGGTGCGCCGCCACCTTGAGCACGACCGCCAAGCATTTGCATCACACCATTGAAGCCTTGAACAACGACCTCAGTTGAGTAGCGATCTTGACCACTTTGATCTTGCCATTTGCGAGTTTGCAGTTGCCCTTCAATGTAAACTTGAGAGCCTTTACGCAAATACTCACCTGCTACTTCCGCAAGTTTGCCGAACAACACAACACGGTGCCATTCCGTTTTTTCGCGCTGTTCGCCAGTCGCTTTATCACGCCATGAATCAGAAGTCGCAATAGTAATGTTTGCTACTGCACCGCCATTCGGCATGTAACGAATTTCAGGGTCGTTACCTAGATTCCCCACCAAGATTACTTTGTTCACCGAACCTCTACTCATAATTTCTACCTTTTTCCTTTAAATTCATAGGATTAACCATTATCTTT